>DASTRJ010000128.1:0-25542 GCA_035761245.1 Capillimicrobium sp.
CGGCCTCCGACACGATCCTCGTCGCCGACGGCGCACGCGACACGGTGGCGTGCGGCCCGGGCGTCGACCGGGTGACCGCGGACCGCAAGGACCGGGTGGCCGACGACTGCGAGAAGGTCAAGGTGAAGCGATGAAGGCCGGCGTGAGGCGCCGGACCGCGGCCGCGGGCGCCGTGCTCGCCGCCGTGCTCGCGGCGCCCGCCGTCGCGGGGGCCGCGGACGGCAGCCTCGTCTACGCCAAGGGCGGCGACGTGTACCTCGCCGCCCCCGACGGCTCGGGCGAGCGGCGGCTGACGACCGACGGCGGCAAGGTGCTCGCCGTCCAGCAGACCGACGACGCCGAGGGCCGGCACCCGCGGCGGCTGCACGTCCTGTCGCGGGACGGCGGGACGGTCGGCGCGCCGATCGAGACGGTGCCGGTCGACAACTCCTTCTACATCGGGCCGCTGGCGCCGGCGATCTCGCCGGACGGGACGAAGGTGGTCTACCACTACTTCTACACCGGCCCGATCGAGGACGAGACCGAGCCGAAGGTGGCCTACTCGCGCCTCGACGACCCGACGGTGCCGGGCGAGTGGGGCAACGCGTTCCCCGGCTACCTGTCGCCGTCGTGGGTCGACGACCAGCGGACGCTGCTGTTCTTCGGCGCGCAGCGCGTCGCGCACGTCGGCGTCGACACGCTCGACGGCCCCTACAGCGACTGGTTCGGCGATCCCGAGGTGGAGACGCTCCTGACCAACGGCGAGGTCACCCGCGCGGGCGACCGCCTCGTGGCGATCGGCGAGCGCAACGACCTGCGCCTCTACGCGGTGCAGGGGCCGATCCCGGGCGGCGACGTCAGCCTCGCGTGCTCGGTGTCCGGGTTCGCCGGCGACGTGAAGGACCCGACGTGGTCGCCCGACGGCCGCTCCCTCGCCTACGCCGACGCCGACGGCATCCACGTCATGGCGCTGCCGGACCTGGCCGGCTGTGCGTCGGCGAAGCGGACGCTCGTCGTCCGCGGCGGCGAGAACCCCGACTGGGGCCCGGCGGCCGCGCCGCGCGCCGCGGCCACGCTGCGCGTCGGGAAGGCGAGCCGGCAGGCGCTGCTCGGCAAGGGCCTCGTGGTGCGCGTCAACGGCGCGCCCAAGGGCCGCGTGACGCTCGTCGCGCGGGCCGGCCGGACGGTCGTCGCCCGCGGCAGCGCCAAGGCCGGCGCCGCCGGCTCGGCGACCGTGCGCCTGAAGGCGACGAAGGCCGGCCGCACGGCGCTGGCGGGCGCGAAGCGCCTCGTCGTCTCGGGCGCCGGCGCCAAGGTCACGGTCAAGCTCGCGGGCTGAGCCCGGCGTGCGCCGCGCGGCCCGACCGTGGCCGCGCGGCGCAGCGCCGCGCGCGATTCGTCACACCCGCGTGCTGAACCGTCACGCGGCCGCGGTCACGCTGCGCCCATGCCGCTCTCAGACCGCGACGTGCTCCGAATTTCGGACGCTTTGCGTCGCAAATTCGGAGCACCTCGGCATCGCCGGGTGGCGGCGGCGCTCGCCGATCGCCAGGACGGCGCGGTCGCGACGCGGCAGCTCGAGCTCGCGGGCGTGCATCCGCGCGCGGTCAGCCGCTGGCGTGCGGACGGAACGCTGCATCCGCTGCTGCATGGCGTCCACGCCGTCGGCCACCCGCGCGTGACGCGCCGAGGCTGGTGGCAGGCCGCGCTGCTGGCCAGCGGGCCTGACGCCGTGCTCTCGCACCGCTCCGCCGCCGAGCTCTGGGGCGTCCTGCAGCCCGCCGACGGCCCGATCCACGTGACGGTGCCCGGCGCCACCGGCCGGAAGTCCGCGCGCGTCCGCGTCCACACCGGCCGGCTCGAACCGCGCGACGTCGTCGTCCGCAACGCGCTCCCCGTCACCACCGTCGAGCGCATGCTGCTCGACCTCGCCGAGGAGCTCACCGTGGGGGAGCTCGTCGAGGTCCTCGACCGCTGCGAGGCCGCGCGGCTGCATCGGCCGCGCGCGGTCGCCGACGTCATGGCGCGCGCCCGCGGCCGCCGCGGCCTGCGCCGGCTGCGCGAGGCGCTCCTCGTCGCGCGCCCCCAGGATTTCCTGACCCGCTCGCGGCTCGAGCGGCGCGCGCTGCGGCTCATCGCCGACCACGGCCTGCCGCGCCCCGAGGTCAACACGAGGCTCCACGGCTACGAGGCCGACCTGCTCTGGCGCGACGCCAAGCTCGTCGTCGAGCTCGACGGCCGCGCCTTCCACGGAGACGGCGTCGCCTTCGAGCGCGATCGCCGCCGCGACGCGAACCTCCAGGCCGCGGGCTTCCGCGTCCTGCGCTTCACGTGGCGGCAGGTGGCGAGCGACGGCGCGTGGGTCGCGGACCGCATCGCGACGATGCTCACGACCGACGACGACCGCCCGAACGCACGAGGGCCCCGCCGGAGCGGGGCCCTCGCTGGCTGAACCTGTCGTCCGTCGTCCTACTTGATGAAGAGCATCTCCCAGTACTTCGGGAGCGGCCAGAGGTCGTCGGCGACGATCCGCTCGAGCTTGTCGGAGACCTCGCGGACGGCGTCCATCGCGGGGATGACGACGTCGCGCATGTACTTCGCCTCCTGCTCGATCGTGTCGTCCTCGTGGATCTCGTTGGCCGACTCGAGCTTCTGGACCGCGAAGACCAGCTCGGTGAGGAGCTCGTCGGTCTCCTCGATGAGGGTCTTGTTGCCCGCCGCCTTGAGCTCCGCCAGGTGCCGCGACACCGCGGGGATGATCTGCGTGCGCGCCATCTGCGCCAGCGTCTCGCCCTCGATGTTGAGCTTGACGACGTACTGCTCGTAGAGCACCTCCTGGCGCGCCTCGAGCTCGCGGTGCGAGAGCACCGAGTAGTTCTCGAAGGCCCGCACCGTCTGCTCGTGCGTCAGCCACGGCAGCGCGTCGGGGGTGGTGGGCAGGTTCACCAGGCCGCGGCGCTCCGCCTCGGCGTGCCACTCCTCGGAGTAGCCGTCGCCGTCGAAGCAGACCCGCTTGTTGGCGGCGTAGACCTCCTTGACGATCTGCAGGACGGCGTCGTTGACCGACGCGCCGCCGTCGAGCAGCGCCTGGAGCTTGCCGGCGAGCTCGTCGATCGCCTCGGCGGCGATGGTGTTGAGCACCGTGTTCGGCAGCGACAGCGACTGCGACGAGCCGACCGCGCGGAACTCGAACTTGTTGCCGGTGAAGGCGAACGGCGAGGTGCGGTTGCGGTCGCCGCCGTGCTTGGGCAGCACGGGCAGCAGCGGCGTGCCGAGCTCGAGCGTCTCCTTCGGGGTCATGCCCTCGGACGAGCCGCTCTCGATCGCCTCGAAGAGGTTCGTCAGCTCCGAGCCGAGGAAGATCGAGATGATCGCCGGCGGCGCCTCGTTCGCGCCGAGGCGGTGGTCCTGGCCGGCGTTCGCGACGGTCGCCCGCAGCAGCGCCTGGTGCTTGTTGACCGCCTGGATGACCGCGGCGCAGAAGAACAGGAAGGTGACGTTCTCCTGCGGCGTGTCGCCCGGGTCGAGCAGGTTGACGCCCGTGTCGGTGCCCATCGACCAGTTGTTGTGCTTGCCCGAGCCGTTGACGCCCGCGAACGGCTTCTCGTGCAGCAGGCAGACGAGGCCGTAGTTGCGCGCCACGTTCTGCAGGATCTGCATCGTGAGCTGCTGGTGGTCGGAGGCCACGTTCGAGCTCTCGAAGATCGGCGCCAGCTCGTACTGGTTCGGCGCGACCTCGTTGTGCCGGGTCTTGATCGGCACCGCGAGCTTCTGCAGCTCGCGCTCGGCCTCCATCATGAAGGCGAGGATCCGCTCGGGGATCGACCCGAAGTAGTGGTCGTCGAGCTCGTGGCCCTTCGGCGGCTTGGCGCCCACCAGGGTGCGGCCCGTGTTCACGAGGTCCGGGCGCTCGAAGTAGTACTGCTCGTCGATGAGGAAGTACTCCTGCTCGGGCCCGACCGTCGTGAAGACGCGGTCGGCCTCGACGCCGAGCAGCTTGCACGCCTTCGTCGCCGACTGCGACAGGGCGCTCATCGAGCGCATCAGCGGGATCTTCTGGTCGAGCGCCTCGCCGGTCCACGAGACGAACGCGGTCGGGATGCAGAGCAGCGCCCCGTTCGGGTTCTCGAGGATGAAGGCGGGGGAGGTCGGGTCCCACGCGGTGTAGCCGCGGGCCTCGAAGGTGGCCCGGATGCCGCCGGTCGGGAACGACGACGCGTCGGGCTCGCCCTGGATGAGCTCCTTGCCCTTGAACTCGGTGATCGCCGTGCCGTCGCCCTGCGGCTCGAAGAACGAGTCGTGCTTCTCCGCGGTCGAGCCGGTCAGCGGCTGGAACCAGTGCGTGTAGTGGGTGGCGCCCTTCGACAGGGCCCACTCCTTCATCGCCTCGGCGACCTGGTTGGCCAGGTCCAGGTCGAGGCCCTCGCCGTGCGCGACGGCCTTCTGCAGGCGCGCGTAGGTCTCGGCGTCGAGGTACTGCTTCTGCACCGCCGGCGAGAAGACGTTCTCGCCGTAGTAGTCGATGCTCTCGGTCAGGTCGGTGGCGCCGAGACCGCCGTTCGCGGCCCACTGGGCGGCGGTGACGTTCTGCTGGCGGGTCCGCGGGGCGGGCATGGGTGAGGTTCGTCCTCCTCGTTGACGGATTCAGCCGAGATCGAGCCTACGCCCCCGGCGGCGCGCCGGCCTTATCCCGCTGGACAAAGAACGGCGATCCGGTTTCGCACCCAGGGCCAAGGCGCCTCGACCGGGTGGACAAGCGGCCCGTCCGGATCTTTCGACAGCGGTCCAATGACCGCTCCCGATCCCCGGAGCAGACTCGTCGGGCACGCTCACCCCGAGGAGGAATCGCAGGAATGAGACGGTCAACGCTGGTGCGCAGCGTGCTCCTCTGCACGCTCGTCGCATTGGCCCTTCCAGCGTCGGCATCGGCCGACCTGTTCGACGGATCGCCCCCGCAGTCCGTCGGCATCAACTCGATGTGGGTCGCCGTCGCCGGCATCCTCGTCATGTTCATGCAGGCGGGCTTCGCCTTCCTGGAGATCGGCTTCTCGCGTCAGAAGAACGCGGGCACGGTCGTCGCGAAGGTGCTGACGAACTTCGCGATCGCGGCGCTGCTCTACTGGGCGGTCGGCTTCGCGTTCGCGTTCGGCGGCGAGTCCGGCCACATCATCGGCACGCACGGGTTCTTCCTGCGCGACTTCGGCGATCCGGCGGAGGCGTTCCCGATCATGGGCTTCTCCGACGCGACGATCGAGTCGAAGTGGTTCTTCCAGATGGTGTTCTGCGCCGTCTCGCTGGCGATCGTCTGGGGCACCACGCTCGAGCGCATCAAGTTCGGCGTCTACGTCATCTACGCCGTCGTGTTCGCCGGGCTGATCTACCCGGTGCTCTCGGGCTGGGTGTTCGGCGGCGGCTGGCTGCAGGCCAACCTCGGCATGCAGGACTTCGCCGGCTCGACGGCGGTCCACCTCATCGGTGCGACCGGCGGCCTCGCGGTGCTGCTGCACCTCGGGCCGCGCAAGGGCAAGTACGGCGTCGACGGCAAGCCGCGGGCGATCCCGGGCCACAGCATGCCGCTCTTCGGCCTGTCGGTGTTCATCCTCTGGCTCGGCTGGTTCGGGTTCAACCCGGGCTCGACGCTCAACGCGCTCGACGGCCGCTTCACCGAGGTGATGATCACCACGCAGCTCGCCGCGGCGGCGGGCGTGCTCGGCGCGATCGCCGTCGCGCGCCTCAAGACCGGCACGATCGACATCGGCATGGCGGGCAACGGCGCCATCGGGGCGCTGGTCGCGATCACGGCGCCGTCGGGCTACGTCGCCCCGTGGGCGGCGGTGGTCATCGGCCTCGTCGCCGGCATCATCGTGCCGCTGGGGGTGTACGCCATCGACCGCAAGCTCGACGACCCCGTCGGCGCGCTGACCGCGCACGGCCTCTGCGGCATCTGGGGCACGCTGGCGTGCGGGCTGTTCACGCTGCCGGCGCTCGCGGAGTTCAACACCGTCGGCGACGGGGGCCTCGTCTACACGGGGTCGCTGCACCAGCTCGGCGTCCAGGCCCTCGGCGTGGTCGTGATCTTCGCGGCGGTGTTCGCCGTCAGCTACGTCGTCTTCTGGGCGATCAAGGTCACGTACGGCCTGCGCGTCACCGAGGAGGAGGAAGAGGCCGGCCTCGACATCACGGAGCACGGGATGTACGGGTATCCCGAGCAGTTCATCCCGGCCGCCGAGCTCTACGGCTACGGCGGTGGCCCGACGGCGACGGTGCCCCCGGCACCGGTCGCCACGACGAGAGAGGTGCCGTCCACATGAAGATGGTCGTTGCGTACGTCCGCCACGAGGCGTTCGAGCCGATCCGCACGGAGCTGCTGACGCTCGGCTTCCCGTCGCTCACGATCACCGAGGTGAAGGGATCCGGGCGGCAGAAGGGGATCACCGAGCGCTACCGCGGCGCGGAGCTGACGAACTACCTGCGGCCGAAGGTCAAGATCGAGTGCGTCGTCGCCGACCGCGACGTGCAGACGATCGTCGACACGGTGCTCAAGCACGGCCGCACCGGCGCCGTCGGCGACGGCAAGGTGTTCGTGCTTCCCGTCGAGCAGGCGTTCCGCGTGCGGACCGGCGAGTCCGGCGAGGAGATCCTGCAGGCCCACCCCGACGCCGCGGCAGCCGCCGCCGGCTAGCGAGAGGACCCACTCGCGCGCGGCTGACGGACCCGCCCGCCCCGGAGCGATCCGGGCGGGCGGGGCCCGTCACCCGTGCCCTCCACCATGTCCCAGCCCCGTCTTCAGCCTCAGAGCGAGGCACCCACGAGCCTCGTGACCCGCCTGCGCGAGGTCCATCTGCAGATGATGGACGCCGTGCTCGGCGGCGAGGGCCTCGCCCGCGTCGCCCAGCTCGCCGCGCGCGCCGCCGGCGGCCCCGTGGCGATCCTCGTCCCGCGCCTCGCGGTCGCCGTCTCGCACCCGGAGGACCTCGAGCTCGGCCCGCTGCGCCGCTACGCCACCGACCGTGTCAAGGACCGCCCGTCGCCGCTTCCGGAGGCGCTCGTCGCCGAGGCGCCGATCTCGTCCGGCGACGACGTCATCGGCGTCGTCGCGCTGCTGCGCGACGAGCGCGAGCCCGTGCCCGAGGCGGCGGAGTTCCTGCACCTCGCGGCCGTCGCCTCGCTCACCGAGGTCGCGGTCGAGGAGGCCAAGGAGGAGGTCGAGCAGAACCTGCGCGGCTCGCTGCTCGAGGAGCTGCGCTCCCGTTCCGACCTCGATCCGCACGAGGTGGTGCGCCGTGCGGGACGCCTGGGCTGCGACCTGTCGCGCGGGGCGGTGATCCTGTGCGCCGAGCTGTCCACCGACCGGCCCCGGCACGTCGTCGCGACGATCTCCGGCGAGCATCCCGGGGCGCTCGCGCAGCACATGGACGACCAGCGCGTCTACGCGGTGCTGCCGGCGGTCGGCGCCGACGACGCCCCCGAGCGGACGCTCGAGGCGGCCCGCCGGCTCGCGACGCGGCTGCAGCGCCACGGGACCGTCGGCGTGTCGAGCTTCTACGCCGACCCCGCCGACCTGTCGCGCGCGATCCAGGAGGCCGAGCTCGTGCTCGACGTGCTCCGGCAGTCCGACGCGCCGATCGCCGAGGACATCGGCACCGGCACCTACCGGCTGCTGTTCCGGGTGCTGGCGTCGCATCCCGAGGAGGTGCGGTCGTTCTACGAGGACACGGTCGCGCCGATCGTGCGCTACGACGACCAGTACCGGACCGACCTGGTCGGGACGCTCGAGGCGTACCTCGAGCAGAACTGCAACATGAACGCGACGGCGGCGACGATCTACGCCCACCGCCACACGGTCGCCTACCGCCTGGACCGCGTGAAGGAGCTGACCGGGCTGGACCCGATGCAGTCGGAGGACCGCGAGCGGCTCGGGCTCGGGCTGAAGGCCTACCGGATCATCGCGCCGCGGCTGCCGCGCTGAGCGGCGGTCGCGATCAGCCCGGCCCGAGGCGCAGCACCACGACGAGCACGAAGGCGGCGATCGCGATCGCGAGGGCGAGCAGCGCGACGACCCGCTGGGCGCGGCCGCGGCGACGGCCGTCGGCGGCGCCCTCGCGCGTGGTGGTGATGCTGCGCGCGCCGATCCGGGTGGCGCCGGGGGAGAGCATCGCCGGCTCCGTCTCGTCCTCCGGGGTGTGCCGCGGGCGCGGCGGGCGCGACAGCACGCGGACGGACTCCTCGTCGGGGTCGAGCGGACGGGTCACGTCGGTCACGGGCGCCCGGCGCTCGGGCTGGGTCCTCGCGGGCCGCGGCTCGGCCGTCTCCGCGGTCGCGCCCGCCTCGCGCAGCGCGTGCAGCTCGGCCCGGGCGATCTGCAGCTCCCGGCGGGCCGCGTCGGCGCGGGCGCGCTGGGCGGCGAGCGCCTCGTCATGGGCGCTCGCGGCCTCCGCGCGCGAGCGCTCGTGGTCGCGGACCGCGGCGGCGAGCGCCTGCTCGTGCTCCAGGCGCATCGCCTCGAGCGCCGCCTCGTGCCGGCGTGCGGCCTGGACGAGCGCCTCCTCGCCCGCGCGCGCCGCCTCGGCCCGCGCCTTGGCGGCTGCGCGCGCGGCCTGCTCGCGCGCCGTCTCCTCGGCCGAGGCGAGCTTCGCCCGTGTCGCCTCGAGCTCGGCGCGGGCCTCGTCGCGCTCGCGGCGTGCGGTCTCCGCCTCGCGCGCTCGCGCCTCGGCGCCGGCCAGGGCGTCGCGCGCCGCGTCCAGGCGCCGCCGCAGGTCGTTCGCCTCGCGGGCGAGCCGCGCCAGCCGCGCGGCCTCGGCGTCGGCGTCGTCGCCGCGCTCGCCCAGGTCGGGGGGCGGGAGCTCGACGAGGAGGTCGCGGCCGATCGCCAGCGCATAGCTGGCCCGGTCCACGATCGCGAGCGGGACGGCGAACGTCGCCCGCCATGGCACCCCGCCCGGCCCGGCCGTGGCCTCGGGCCCGTGGACCGGCGCGACGTCGACGCGCACCTCGCCGTCGTCGAGGTGCAGCCGCGGGCGCCCGAGCGGCTGCGAGACGCCGGCGGCGAAGCGTCCCTCGAGGACGAGGACGGCCACCGCGGCGGCCGCCGGGAGCGCCTGGAAGGCGCGAACCTCGAAGGTCGGCTCGGTCACCCGTCCCGTTCGCGTGGCTCGACCGCCGGCAGGGGCTGCGTGCGGTCCGGGTCCTCGGCCGGGCCCGGCGACACGCCGGCGGGAGGCGATGTCTCACCCTCGACTCGAGCCTTCGACTTGCCCTCGTCGGGGCGCTTCCAGAGCGCCGAGCGCGGCTCGCGGCCGGCGTCGCCGCCGGTGTCCTCCGCGGCGGCGGCCGGCTCGTCCGCTCGTCCCCGCCCTTCGTCACGCGCGCGCGAGGCGGCGACGCGGGCGTCGACCGCCGCCGTCCGCCGTCGCCGCTCGCGATCGCCGACGTCGATCCTGACCGAGATCTGCAGCAGCGCGAGCGCGACGCCGGCGACGAGCAGGAACGCCCCGCCCAGGGCGAGCCACGCGCCGATCGCCCGCTCTGCGCCCGCCACCGCCGGCGGCGCGTCGATCACCTCGGCGACGACGAGGAAGGCGATCGTCCCCGCCACCCAGGGCAGCCGCCGGCTCGGCGCCGCGGCGCCGGTGGTCTCGGCGATGACGAGCGCCAGCGCGCCCGCCGCGAGCGCCAGCAGCGCCCAGTCGACGACCTCGAAGACGTCCCAGGCGCTCAGCCCGGGCTCGTACCACTCGAGGAACAGGGCGACGATGACGAGGACGGCCCCCAGGGCCGCCAGGACCGTGCTGAGGTCGAAGGTGCGCCGCAACGATGCCTCCCGTGTCCGCTGGCCGCGACGTGGCCAGTCAACCACAGGGCGGCCTCGCGGGCCGCCGGGTCAGCGCTCGACGGCCCCGGTCTCCGGGTTGACGGTCGCGTCCGCCGGCGCGTCGCTGACGCGCACGGTGATCGAGCCCGACGGCGGGCCGCCGCCCGCGGTCCTCGCCTTCGCCTTGCCGTCGAGCCCCGCCGCCACCGTGTACTTGACGGTGTGCGTACCCGCGACGGCGGGCGTGAGCTTCCACGTGAACTCCCGCGTGCCGCCGGCCGGCAGCGGGCCGAGCGCCCAGGTGCCGACGTACGCGGTGTGGCCGTCCTGCGGCTCCTCGTCGACGATGAAGACCGGCTGCTCGGGGTCCGCGAGGCCGGGCATCTCGTTGCGCCGGTAGAGGCCGTCGAGGCTGACCGCCACGTCGGGCGCGGTGCCCTCGCCGGTGTTGCGCACGGCGATCCGCAGCTTCGCGGGCTCGGAGATGCTCTGCGACTGGGGGAAGGTCGCGCTCACGACCTTCAGCTCGTAGGTGCCGCTGGCCTCGTCGGCGTCCTGGCGCGTGCCGCCGCCGCACCCGGCCAGGAGCGCGCAGCACGCGGTCATCGCAAGGACCCTCCTCACGGCGCGGGACGGTACCCCATCGCGCGGCGCGCGCGTCGCGCTCGACACCGGCGGGTTGCGGCTTGGCAGGAATCCGGCTTCTTGCATACGATCCCGGCCGTCCGGCGGGAGTCCTGCGTTGAGCGCGCCCTCCGGTCCCGGGATTCCGAGGAGGGTTGGTGATGGTCCGAAGCGTCGCCGATCGGGCGTTCCTCCCAGCGAGGAACATGCTCGAGGAGGTGGGCGACATGATGATCCTGACGGGGAAGACGATCGTGTCTGCCCTCCGTCCGCCCTACCCGTACGGCGGCGAGTTCGTCTCGCAGTTCCTCTTCGCGCTCAAGCTCTGCTGGTTCCCGCTGCTGATCAGCACGGTCGCCTTCGGCTTCGGCGCGCCCGGGCTGCAGGGGGCCAACTTCCTCGTCATCTTCGGCGCGATCGACCGGCTCGGCGGCTTCTTCGTGCTCGCCTCGATCCGCGAGTTCGCGCCGTTCGTCACCGCGGTCGTGCTCGCCGGCGTGGCCGGCACCGCGATCACCGCCGACCTCGGCGCCCGCAAGATCCGCGAGGAGCTCGACGCGCTGCAGGTGCTCGGCGTCGACCCGGTGAAGAACCTCGTCGTCCCGCGCTTCCTGTCGCTGATGCTCGTCACGGGCCTGTTCAACATCTACGCGCTGCTGTTCGGCATCTTCGGCGGCATCCTCGCGACGCTCATCAACGGCGCGCCGCTCGGGCCGTTCTGGGCGACGTTCTTCACGAACGCGTCGACCACCGACCTGTGGGGCTCGGTCCTGAAGACGACGCTCTTCGGGGCGATCATCGCGATCGTCTGCTGCTACAAGGGCATGACCGCGTCCGGCGGGGCCGAGGGCGTCGGCCGAGCCGTCAACCAGGCCGTCGTCATCGCCTTCCTCGGCGTGTTCGCGTTCAACTACGTCTTCACGCAGACCCTGCTGGCCACGCATCCCGAGATCCAGGTGATCCGCTGATGGGCTGGCTGGCGATCCCGCGCGACTGGCTGGCGTCCTTCGGCGACATCGCCAAGTTCGCCGGTCGCGTGCTCGGCCAGGTCTACGGGCTGCGCGTCTTCCGGTTCTCGGGCGAGGCGCTGCGCCAGGCGGGGATCCTCATCCTCTCCTCGACGCTGGTCATCTGGGGCCTGGTGTTCTTCATCGGCCTGCAGTGCGGCATCGAGGGCGCCTACTTCACGCGCGCGCAGGGCGCGCCCGCGTACTCGGGCGTGTTCGCCGCGTGGTGCGACCTGCGCGAGCTCGTCCCGTACGCCTTCGGCTACATGATGGCCGCGAAGGTCGGGACCGGCATCGTGGCCGAGCTCGGCTCGATGCGCATCTCCGACGAGATCGACGCGCTCGAGGTCATGGGCATCGACTCCGTCCTGTTCCTGTGCGCGACGCGGCTGCTCGCCAGCTGGCTGGTGCTGCCGTTCGTCTACCTCGCCGCGGTCGGCGCCGGCTTCTTCGCCAGCTACCTCGCCGTGGTCGAGCAGATCGGCGAGGTCTCCAGCGGCGGCTACTTCCTGATCTTCTGGATGTTCCAGAACCCGCCGGACCTGCTCTACAGCCTCATCAAGGGCATGGTCATGGCGACCGCGATCGTGCTCGTCGGCTGCTACTACGGCTACAACGCCAGCGGCGGCCCGGTGGGAGTCGGGACGGCGACGGCGAAGTCGATGGTCTTGAACATCGTGCTCGTTCACCTCATCGGGATGATGGGCACGCAGGTCTTCTGGGGCGCGAACCCGCGCGCACCGATCGGAGGGTGAACCGTGGCTGACGAACGACGCGACGACGACGAGACCCGCGAGCTGCCCGCCGACCGCTCGTCCGAGGAGGCGCTCCACGACTCCGAGCCGGTCGGGGAGGGCACGCCCGCCGGCGGCGAGGAGGCCGTCCGCGAGGCCTCGCAGGACGAGAGCGCGCGCGTCTCGGTCGTCCGCGAGCCCGACCGCCACGGCGACGAGGACGACGAGTTCCGCTGGCACACCGGCGAGCAGCGCCCCACCGGCGTCGCCGACGCGATCGAGTTCGTCGACGTCCACAAGGCGTTCGGCCGCAACAAGATCCTGCGGGGCCTGAACATGGGCATCCCGGAGGACAAGATCTCGATGATCCTCGGCCCCTCGGGCACCGGCAAGTCGGTCTGCATCAAGCACATGGTCGGCCTGCTGTATCCCGACGAGGGCGACGTCATCGTCCACGGCGAGTCGGTGCCGAACATGCACGACGACGAGCTGTTCGAGATGCGCAAGAAGTTCGGCGTCCTCTTCCAGGACGGCGCGCTCTTCGGGTCGATGAACCTGCTCGACAACGTCGCCTTCCCGCTGCGCCAGCACACCGACAAGGGCGAGGAGGAGATCATGGAGATCGTCCACCGCCGCCTGAAGGAGGTCGGGCTCGGCAACGCCGGCGACAAGATGCCGAACGAGCTGTCGGGCGGCATGCGCAAGCGCGCCGGCTTCGCGCGCGCCCTGGTGCTCGACCCCGACATCGTCCTCTTCGACGAGCCCGACTCGGGCCTCGACCCCGTCCGCACCGCGCTCCTGTGCGAGCTCATCCAGGAGATCCACGAGGAGAACGGCGGCGCCTACGTCGTGATCACGCACGACATCATGAGCGCGCGGCGCGTCGCCGAGCACATCTCGGTCCTGTGGAAGGGCCGGATCGTCGAGTCCGGTCCCGCCGAGCAGCTCTTCAACTCGGACAACCCCTTCGTACGGCAGTTCCTCTCGGGCGAGTCGCAGGGTCCGCTCGGGATGGAGTGAATGAACCGGAACGCTGCTTAACGCGGGCTCAACGAAGAGCCCGAACACTCCTCGACCCACTGGAATGTCCCGCCAGACCCCAGAAGCATGACCGTCGCCCGCGGCCTCGCCCTCGCTGCGCTCGTCGCCGCCGTCGTGGTGGTGGCCGTCGTGCTGCTGCGCAACGGCGACACGCACGAGTACCGCGCGCTGTTCCAGAACGCCGGCCAGCTCGTCAAGGGCGACGACGTGCAGGTGGGCGGCCGGCCGATCGGCACGGTGAAGGACATCGAGCTGACCGACGACAACCAGGCGATGGTCACCTTCGAGGTCCAGGACGCGTACGCGCCGCTGCGCGAGGGCACGCAGGCGACGATCCGGATGGCGTCGCTCTCCGGCGTCGCCAACCGCTACGTCACGCTCGACATGGCGCCCGACAACGCGCGGGCGCTCGACGACGGCGCGCTGATCGCCGCCGACGACACGACGACGCCCGTCGACCTCGACCAGCTCTTCAACACGCTCGACCCGGCGACCCGCCGGAACCTCCAGCGGGTGATCCGCGGCTCGGCGACCTATTACGCCGGCAAGGGCCAGCAGGCCAACGAGGCGGCCGAGTACTTCAACCCCGCGCTGGCCACGACGCGCCGCGTGGTCAACGAGCTGACGCGCGACCAGCAGGCGCTCTCGGACTTCATCCGCAACGGCGCCGAGGTGACCAGCGCGCTGTCGGAGCGCGGCGAGGACATCACGAACCTCGTGACGAACGCCAACCTCGCGGCGCAGGCGATCGCCCGCGAGCGTGAGGCGTTCTCGACGACGCTGGCCGAGCTGCCCGACACGCTGCGCCGGGCCAACACCACGTTCGTCAACCTGCGGGCCACCCTCGACGACCTCGACGTGCTCGTCGCCGAGTCCAAGCCGGCGACGAAGGACCTCGCGCCGCTCCTGCGCGAGCTGCGCCCGCTCGTGCGCGAGGCGCGCCCGACGATCGCCGACCTGCGCGCGCTCGTGCACCGGCCCGGCGGCGACAACGACGCCACCGACCTGCTCAACCTGGCTCCGGACGTGACGCGCGTCGCCGTCCCCGGCTTCAAGGACACGACGAAGGCGCTGAACGACAGCCTGCCGACGCTGAGCTTCGCGCGCCCGTACACGCCCGAGCTGGTCGGCTTCTTCCGCGACTTCGGCGAGGCGACGTCGAACTACGACGCCAACGGGCACTACGCCCGGATCATGCCGATGTTCACGCCGTTCTCGTTCACGGACAGCCCGCTCGGCGGCCTGCTGACGCCGCGCAGCCCGAGCGAGGTCGTGACCGGCGCGACGGCCGGCAACTACGCCCGCTGCCCGGGCGCCGCCAGCCAGCCGAACGCCGACGGCTCGGCGCCGTGGCGCGACAGCGACGGCGAGCTCGACTGCGACCCCGAGTTGGTGCCGCCCGGACCGTGAAGCGGATCGCCGTCATCCTCGCCCTCCTCGCCTGCGCGATCGTCGTCGCGGTCGTCGCCGTGGCCGCGTCCGGCGACGGCGACGACGACACGTACCGGGTCCGCGCGATCTTCGACTCGGCGTTCACGCTCGTGCCGGGGGAGGAGGTGCGCGTCGCCGGCGTGACGGTGGGCCGCATCGAGTCGCTCGACGTCACGCCCGACCGCAAGGCCGCGGTCGTGCTCGCGATCGACAAGCCCGGCTTCGGCAACTTCCGCCAGGACGCCGAGTGCATCGCGCGCCCGCAGTCGCTCATCGGCGAGAAGTTCATCGAGTGCACGCCGACGCAGCCGCGCCCGGAGGGCACCGAGCCGCCGCCGCTGCTGACGAAGATCGAGTCGGGCGAGGGCGAGGGGCAGTACCTCCTGCCGGTGTCGAACACGCGCCGCAGCGTCGACATCGACCTCATCAACAACATCATGCGGCTGCCCGAGCGCCAGCGGCTGTCGATCATCATCAACGAGCTCGGCACCGGCCTCGCCGGCCGCGGCAAGGAGCTCAACGAGGTCATCCGCCGCGCCAACCCGGCGCTGATGGAGACCGACAAGGTCCTGGCGATCCTCAAGCAGCAGAACCAGGTCCTGGCCGACCTCGCGCGCGACTCCGACCAGGTGCTCGCGCCGCTGGCCGACCGCCGCGAGGACGTCGCCGACTTCATCTCGCGCTCGCGCGACGTCGCCCAGGCGACGGCGGCCCGGCGCGCCCAGCTCGAGGCGAACTTCGAGCGCCTGCCGCGCTTCCTGAGCGAGCTGCGCCCGACGCTGCAGCGCCTCGGCGGGCTGTCGGACCAGATGACGCCGGTCCTGACGGACCTCGGCGCGCAGGCCGACGACATCAACCGGCTCGTCCGCGAGCTGGGCCCGCTCGCGCAGGCCTCGCGTCCGGCGTTCGCGTCGCTCGGCGACGCCGCGGTCGTCGGCACGGAGGCGATGCGCGACATCCGACCGCTCACGCGCGACGTCAACGCGCTGGCGGCCTCGTCGGCGCCGCTGGCCGACGACCTCGAGGCGCTGCTGACGAGCTTCCGGAAGACCGGCGGCATCGAGCGCCTGATGGACTACTTCTTCTACCAAGTGGCCGCCATCAACGGGTTCGACACGTCCGGCCACTACCTGCGCGCGGGCCTGATCATCAACACCTGCTCGACGTACCGCGCCGCCACCGCGCCGGCGCCGGAGTGCCGCGCGAACTTCATCCAGGGCCAGGACGCGGCCACGCGCGGGTACGCGCCGGAGCCGTCGGGGTCCTCCGCGGTCGAGTCGATCCCGAGCGCCGCCGGCGCGCAGGGCGACGAGCCCGCGGGCACCGGCGGCGACGACACGCCGCTGGCGATGCCGTCGACCGTGACGCCGTCCGACGGCGACGCCGGCGACGACGGTGACGCCGCGGGCGCGTCCTCGGGCGCCACCGGCGGGCGCACCGACGCCACCGGCCGCCTGCTCGACTACCTGCTCGGAGGCGGTCAGTAGTGCGGCGCCGGGGCACCAGCTCGATCGCGGCGAACCCCGTGCTGATCGGCGCGGCGACGACGCTCGTCGTCATCGTGGCGGTCTTCCTCGCCTACAACGCCAACAACGGCCTGCCGTTCGTCCCGACCTACACGCTGAAGGTCGACACGCCGAACGCCGCCAACCTCGTGCGCGGCAACGAGGTGCGCATCGGCGGCACGCGGGTCGGGACGATCTCGGACATCGTGCCGAAGCGGGGCGCCGACGGCCGCTACTACGCCCAGCTCGAGCTGAAGCTGCAGACCACCGTCAAGCCGCTGCCGAAGGACTCGACGTTCCTCATCCGCCCGCGCTCCGCGCTCGGCCTGAAGTACGTCGAGATCACCGAGGGGACCTCGAACGAGGGCTTCGCCGACGGCGCCACCGTGCCGCTCGCCAACTCGAAGCCGCAGCCCGTCGAGATCGACGAGGTGCTCAACATGTTCGACGAGCCGACCCGCGACGCGTCGCAGGTCAACCTCAACGAGTTCGGCACCGCGCTCGCCGGCCGCGGCTCGGACATCAACCTGGCGATCGAGGCGTTCAACCCGCTGCTGACCAACCTCGTGCCGGTCATGCAGAACCTGTCGGACCGCCGCACGCGGCTGGCGCGCCTGTTCCAGGCGCTCGGGCGGTCGGCGTCGATCGTCGCCCCGGCCGCGCTCACGCAGGCCGAGCTGTTCACGAACCTCAGCACGACGTTCGGCGCGCTCGCGAACGTCACCGGCGACATCCAGGCCTCGATCGAGGAGGGCCCCGCGGCGCTCGACGCGGCGATCGAGGGCTTCCCGGTCCAGCGGCGGTTCCTGGCGAACTCCACGGGCTTCTTCCGCGAGCTGCGCCCCGGCGTCCGCGCCCTGCGCACCGCCGCGCCGGTCCTCGCCGACGCCGCCGTCGCCGGCCAGCACTCGCTGCGGCGCTCGGTCCAGCTCAACGAGGACCTCAAGCCGACGTTCGAGGCGCTCGTCACGTTCGCCGAGGATCCGATGACCTCGCTCGGCGTCGCCGACCTGCAGACGACCTCCGACATCCTGCGGCCGACGGTCGCCAACCTGGCGCCGGCGCAGGTCACCTGCAACTACATCACGCTCTTCTTCCGCAACATCGCCGGCCTCCTGTCGGAGGGCGACAACCGCGGCACCTGGCAGCGGTTCATGGTCGTCGCGGCGCCGCTGGGCGACAACAACGAGGGCGGCCCGTCGTCGAAGCCCGCCAACGGCCCGGGCCGCGACAACCACCTGCACGCCAACCCGTACCCGAACACCGCGTCGCCGGGCCAGCCGCTGGAGTGCGAGGCCGGCAACGAGCAGTACCTCGTCGGCCAGACCGTCATCGGCAACGTGCCGGGGACGCAGCAGCTCGCCACCGAGAAGACGACCCGGAGCCTGGACGACTGATGGCCCTGCTGCGCCGCACCAGCGATCCCGACGCGCCGCGGATCCCGCGCAAGGACCGGCGTGGCATGAGCCCGGTCATCGCCGGCCTGCTCGTCGTGGCGATCATCGCCGTCGGCGTCTTCTTCGCCTTCACGAAGAAGGTGCCGTTCACGCACGGCTTCCGCGTCCAGGCGGTGTTCGAGAACTCCAACTCGGTGCGCCCGAACTCGCCGGTGCGGATCGCGGGCGTCAACGTCGGCAAGGTCACCGAGGTCGAGCGCTACAAGGACACGGACGCCGCGCTCGTGACGATGGAGCTCGACGACGCCGCGCTGCCGATCCACAAGGACGCGACGGTCAAGGTCCGCCCGCGCATCTTCCTCGAGGGGAACTTCTTCGTCGACCTCAAGCCCGGCACGCCGACCGCGCCGATCATCGACGACGGCGACACCCTGCCGATGACGCAGACCTACGCGCCCGTGCAGATCGGCGACGTGCTCACGACGCTGCAGCGCGACACGCGCGAGGACCTCAAGACCGTGCTGCGGGTCTACGGCAGGGCGCTGACGAAGAAGCCGTCGGCCGCCGACGACGCGCAGGCCGACCCGGACACCGTCGGGGAGACCGCCGCCCAGTCGCTCAACGACAACTTCGAGTACGCGGGCCCCGCGTTCCGCAACACCGCCATCGTCAACGAGGCGTTCCTCGGCATCCAGCCGAACGACCTCGGCGAGCTGATCGACAACCTCGCCAAGATCACCGGCGCGCTGGGCCGCAACGAGCGCCAGCTGCAGGACCTCGTGACGAACTTCAACCTGACGACGCAGATCTTCGCCGACGAGTCGAGCAACCTCTCTGCGTCGATCCGCGAGCTGCCGCCCACGCTGGAGATCACGAACCGCACGCTCGCCGACTTCAACGCGGCGTTCCCGCCGACGCGCGCGTTCGCGCGCGAGATCCTGCCGGGCGTGCGCGAGTCCGCGGCCACGAACGAGGCGGCGTTCCCGTGGATCGAGCAGATGCGCGGGCTGCTGCAGCCGAGCGAGCTGCAGGGCGTCGCGCGCGAGGCCAGCCCGGCCACGCGCGACCTCGCCGTGGCCGCGCGCGGCACGATGACGCTGCTGCGCCAGCAGTCGCTCGCGGGGCGCTGCTTCAGCAAGGTGATCCTGCCGACCGGCGACCTCGTCATCGACGAGGGCCCGCTGAGCACCGGCAAGGAGGTCTACAAGGAGTTCTGGTACACGCTCGTGGGCCTCGCCGGCGAGAGCCAGAACTTCGACGGCAACGGCCAGTACGTGCGCTTCCAGCCGGGCGCCGGCTCGCAGACGATCTCCACCGGCGAGGGCTCGCCGTCCGGGGAGGTCCTGTTCGGCCGCAGCGACCTGCGCCCGATCGGCACGCGCCCCGTCTATCCGGGCAAGCGCCCGCCGTACCGGCCGGACGTGCCCTGCTACACGCAGAAGATCCCCGACCTCAACGGCGCGGCGACCGGCCGGCCCGACGCGTCGTCGACCGAGACGCCGCCGCCGTTCGGCAGCTACAACCCGAGCGTGGGCGGGCTGCTCGGCGGCCTCGGCGCGCTGACCGGCGCGAGCACGCCGTCGTCGTCGACGGCGCCGACGTCGACGACCCGCTCCGCGCCGGCCGACGACGACGCGGCCTCGGGCGCGGGCGACGCGCAGGCTGCGTCGACCTCGTCCGCCTCGTCGACCGAGCCCGCGGAGCCGGCGCCGCCCACCGACGCGACGGCGACCTCGTCGGACCCGCAGGGCGCCTCCGGCGACGTCGCCGCCGAGCTGCTCGACCGGCTCAACCCCTTCCGCGCCGCCGGGGGTGAGGGCCGGTGAGGAAGGCGATCCGCACGCACGCCCGCGACTTCGCCGCGATCGTCGGCCTGATGCTGATCGCCGCCGTCGTCGGCGGCTTCATCCTCGGCAACCAGCGCCTCTACCTCCCGAGCTGGGTGCCGGTCTTCGGCAGCGACTTCGTCGACCGCAAGCTCGAGCTGTCGACGGCGCAGTCGATCACGCCGGGCCAGGGCCAGGAGGTCGCCATCGCCGGCGTCAAGGTGGGCGAGGTCGGCAAGGTCGAGCTCGTCAACGGCCGCGCCGTGGTGACGATGAAGATCGAGCGCGAGCACGCGCAGCTCTACAACAACGCCACCGCGCTCGTGCGGCCGAAGACCGGCCTCAACGACATGACGATCCAGCTCGACCCGGGCACGCCGGACGCCGGCAAGGCGCCCGAGGACTGGGCGATCCCGGTCAGCCAGACGGCGCCGAACGTCAACCCCGACGAGATCCTCGCCGCGCTCGACGCCGACACGCGCGACTACCTCGTGCTGCTGCTCGGCGGCGCCGCCGAGGGCCTCGACGGCCGCGAGGACGACCTCGCCAACACCTTCCGCCGCTTCGAGCCCACGAGCCGCGACGTGCTCGCGATCACGAAGCTGCTCGCCGAGCGCCGCGAGAACATCCGGCGCTCGATCCACAACTTCCGGCTGCTCACGGAGGCCGTCGCCGAGCGCGACGACGACCTCGCCGAGCTGGTCGACGCCTCCAACGCCGTCTTCCAGTCGTTCGCCAACCAGGACCGCGCGCTGCGCTCGACGCTGCAGCAGCTCCCCGGCACCCTCGACGTCGCCCAGACGAACCTCGCCAAGGCCGGCCGGCTCGCCCGCACGCTGGGCCCGACGCTCGAGAGCCTGCGGCCCGCCGCCCGCTCGCTCGGGCCGACGCTGCAGCAGCTGCGGCCGTTCCTGCGCGAGTCGACCCCGATCATCCGCGACGAGATCCGCCCGTTCGCGCGCGAGTCGCTGCCCACGGTCCGGATCCTGCGGCCGGCGGCGAGGAACCTGTCCAAGCTGACGCCCGACCTGACCAGCTCGTTCAAGACGGTCAACCAGCTGCTCAACGAGCTGGCCTACAACCCGCCGGGTCCGCAGGAGGAGGGCTACCTCTTCTGGCTGTCGTGGCTCAACCACGCGGGCGTGACGCTGTTCTCGACGCAGGACGCGCACGGCCCCATCCGCAAGGGCGTGATCCTCGCCTCCTGCACCACGCTGCAGACGCTGCCGACGATCGCCGGCGCCAACCAGACGCTCGGCGTCGTGCTGCGGCTCGCCAACCTCGTCCGCGCCGAGCGCGCCTGCCCGAAGCCCTCCGGCGCCGGCAGCGGCACGCCGCCGTCGACGACGGGCGCGGGCACCCAGGGTGAGACGTCGACCACGCCGACGACCACCACGCCGACGGCCTCCGCCGCGTCGGCGGACTCGACCACGTCCACGGAGGGCGGCCGCTGATGCAGAAGCAGGCGCCGACCCTCGGCCGGATGCTCGTCATGGTGGGCTTCGCGCTCTCCTGCTTCGGCCTGCTGCTCTTCCTCTGGCTCGCGTTCGGCGGCTCGATCCCGCTCTCGCCGAAGGGCTACCGCTTCGAGACCTCGTTCGGCGAGGCGACGCAGCTCGCCAAGGAGGCCGACGTGCGGATCTCCGGCGTGTCCGTCGGCAAGGTGAAGTCGAGCGAGACGACCCCGGACGGGCGCTCGCGGACGGTCATCGAGCTCGACGAGCGCTACGCGCCGATCCCGAAGGACACGAAGGCGATGCTGCGCCAGAAGACGCTGCTCGGCGAGACCTACGTGGAGCTGACGCCGGGCGACCCGTCGAGCGGCATGCTGCCCGAGGACGGCAAGCTGCCCGCCGCGCAGGTGTCGCCGACCGTCGAGCTGGACGAGATCTTCCGCGCCTTCGACCCGAAGACCCGCCAGGCGTTCCAGACCTGGATGCAGAGCCAGGCGCAGGCGGTCGACGGGCGCGGCAAGGACATCAGCGACGCCATCGGCAACCTGGCGCCGTTCGCGGTCGACACGAACGTCCTGCTCGAGATCCTCAACGCCCAGCAGACCGACGTGCGCCGGATCGTCAACGGCACCGGCGACCTCTTCAGCGCGCTGACGGCGCGCGACGACCAGCTGCGCCAGCTCATCGAGAACTCCAACGCGGTGTTCGAGACGACCGCGCAGCGCGACCAGGAGCTGCAGGACTTCTTCCACGTCCTGCCGACGTTCGAGCGCGAGTCGCGCCAGACCGTCGAGCGGCTCACGCAGTTCGCCCGCGACGCCGATCCGCTGGTGACACAGCTGCGGCCCGCGGCGCGCGAGCTCTCGCCGACGCTGCAGGAGCTCGAGGGCGTCGCACCCGACCTGCGCGCGCTCTTCCGCGACCTCGACCCGCTCATCGACGCCTCCGAGGAGGGGCTGCCCGCCGTCCGGGAGTTCCTGCGCGAGTTCGCGCCGTTCCTGGGCAGCCTCGACCCGGCGCTGCGCCAGCTCAACCCGATGCTGAGCTTCATCGGGCTCTACAAGCGCGAGCTGAACGCGTTCTTCGGCAACGTCGTCGCGGCGACGAACGCGCGCTCGCAGGTCGCCGGCAAGCAGGTGCAGTACCTGCGCACGCTCAACCCGCTCAACCCCGAGGCGCTCGCGTTCTACGCGCGGCGGCTCCCGTCGAACCGCACGAACCCGTACATGCTCCCGGGCGGGTACGAGCGGCTGGCCAAGGGGCTGGACTCCTACGAGACCCGCCAGTGCACGCGCGGCGGCGGCATGCCGGTCATGCTCAACCCGGGCGAGCTGGCGGGCGCCGTCGGCGGCCTGACGAACGCGCTGACCCCGTACCTGCCGCCTGCGCTGGCCAACCTCACGCAGGCGGACGTCGGCGCGGTCGTCAACGAGCTCAACCAGTACATCGTCGACGACTTCGTGGACGAGCTGTTCCAGTTCGCCTACGGCGGGGTGCAGGGCGTCGTCGCGCCGCCGTGCCGCCAGCAGGGCGACTTCACGACGCGCGCCGGCACGACCCAGTACCCGCAGATCACCGCGGCGCCCAACGGCCACACCGCCGCGGCGCGCTCGACCAGCGGCGACTGAGCCGGCGGTCGGTGGCGACGGTCTAGCCTGGCGGCGTGAGCGGAGGTCCTCTGGAGCGCCTGGCGGCGTGGGTGGCGCGGCGGCCGGTGCCGGTGCTGGCGGCGGTGGTTGCGCTGGCGCTGGCGGGCGCGGCGCTCGCGGCAGCGACGCTGCGGCCGTCGAGCGGGACCGACACGCTCGTCGGGCGCTCGAGCGACAGCTGGCAGGCCACCGAGCGCTACCACGAGCGCTTCGGCGAGGACGCCGTCTACGTGCTCGTCCGCCAGGACCTCGTCCGCACGCTGCTGACCGAGGACCTCCAGCGGGTGCTCGGCCTCGAGGGCTGCCTGTCGGGCAACGCGCCGGCGGGCGCCACGCCCGCGGGCGGGCCGGACGGGCCGTGCGCTCAGCTCGCGCGCACCAAGCCCGTCCAGGTCGTCTACGGGCCCGGCACGTTCGTCAACGAGTCCGTCCGCCAGATCTCCGACCAGTTCACCGCGCGCTCGGCGGAGAAGGCCGCGCAGGCCAAGCGCGCGGCGCAGGCGGCCGAGCGGCTGGCGCTGCGCCGCGGGTACTCCCCGGAGCGGGCGCGACAGCTCGCACAGCAGGCGCGCCGGCTCGTCGACGCGCAGTTCACGCGCGACGTCCTCGCGCTCGCGCTGCGCTACGGGCTCCGCGCGCCGCCGCAGATCAACGACGCCGGGTTCGTCTCGACGCTCGTCTTCGCCGACGGGAAGCCGACGGGGACCCCGAAGGCCCGCTTCGCCTACCTGTTCCCGAACTCGCGCTCGGCGCTGATCCAGGTCCGGCTCAAGCCGGGCCTCGGCGACGACGAGCGGCGCGACGCGATCGCCCTCATCCGGCAGGCGGTCGCGATGCCCGACTGGGCGCTGCAGGGCGGCGGCCGGTACGTCACCACCGGCGCGCCCGTCGTGCTCGACGACCTCTCCGACGCGATCGCCGACTCGCTCGTCGTGCTGCTCGTCGCCGCGCTGCTGGTCATGGCGGCGACGCTCGCGCTCGTCTTCCGCGCGCGGCTGCGGCTGCTGCCGCTGGCGGTCGCGCTGTGCGCGTCGGCGCTGACGTTCGCCGGGCTCGCGCTCGCCGGGCTGCCGCTGACGATGGCGTCGATCGGCGTCCTGCCCGTGCTGATCGGGCTTGCCGTCGACTACGCGATCCAGTTCCAGTCGCGCACGATCGAGGAGGGCTCGCCGGTGCGTGCCGCTCGCGTCGGCGGCCCGACGATCGCCACCGCGGGGGCGGCGACGGCGGCGGGGTTCCTCGTGCTCGCGCTGTCGCCGGTGCCGATGGTGCGGCAGTTCGGGCTGCTCCTCGTCGCGGGGATCGCGGTGGCGCTCGTCTGCACGATCACCGCGGGCACGGCCGCGCTCGCGGTCGCGGGGCGGCGCCGGCCGCGTGAGGGTGGGCCGCTGGGGGCGCTGGCCACCGCGGCCCGCGGGGCGGAGGCGCTGCTGACCGACAACGCGGTGGCGCGGCGCGCCCGGGCGGCGGGCGCGGCGGCCGGGCGCGGGGTCGCGGGGCTCGCGCTGCGGCGCGGGCGCGTGGTCCTCGTCGCCGGCGTGGCCGTCGCCGCGATCGGCTGGGGGCTCGACACGCAGGCCGACGTCGAGTCCGACGTCAACCGGCTGGTGCCGCAGGACATGCCCGCCCTGCAGGACCTCCGCGACCTCCAGGAGACCACGGGCGTGGGCGGCCAGATCGACGTCATGGTGACGGCCGACGACCTCACGGACCCGGCGGTCATCCAGTGGATGAGCGACTACCAGGAGCGGCTGCTGCGGCGCTACGACTACAACGCCGACCGCCCCTGCGGCGAGGCGACGCTCTGCCCGGCGTTCTCGCTGCCGGACCTGTTCGACACGTCGGCGGGGCCGCCGACCCAGGCCGACGTCCGCGCGATCCTCGACGCGGTGCCGCCGTACTTCTCGCAGGCGGTGATCACGCCGGCGCGTGACGCCGCCACGCTCGCGTTCGGGATCCGGCTCATGCCGCTCGACGAGCAGCAGCACGTGATCGAGACGATGCGCGAGGAGCTCGACCCGCCCGCCGGCGTCCGCGCGGAGCTCGTCGGCCTGCCGGTGCTCGCGGCCGACGCCAACGCCGCCGTGTCGTCGCCGTGGCGGCGGATCGCGCTGCTGCTCGGCGGGCTCGTCGCGGTGGCGGCGGTGCTGCTGCTCGCGTTCCGCTCGCTGCCGCGCGCGCTCGTGCCGCTGGCGCCGATCGCGCTGGCGACCGGGTGGTCGTCGCTCGTGCTGTTCGCGCTGCGGGTCGAGCTGAACCCGATGTCGGTGACGCTCGGCGCGCTCGTCGTGGCGATCTCGACCGAGTTCAGCGTGCTGCTCGCCGAGCGCTACCGCCAGGAGCGGGCGGCCGGCCATGGCGAGGCCGCGGCGCTCGAGCGCACCTACCGGTCGACCGGCGCGGCGGTGCTCGCCTCGGGCGCGACCGCGATCGCGGGCTTCGCCGTCCTCGTCGTCTCCGACATCCAGATGCTGCGCGACTTCGGTTGGGTGACCGTCGTCGACCTGACCGTCTCGCTGCTCGGCGTGCTGGTCGTGCTGCCGACGGTGCTCGTGCTCGCGGACCGGCGCGGGCTGGCGCTGCCGCGCGGCGTGCTCGCGCGCCGGCGGGCCGGTCGCGCCGCCGCGCCATGACCGGCGGGCCGCTCGGATTCGGCGACGACCCGCCGCCGCGGCGCTCGCCCGACCGCGAGCGCGCCCCGGACGCGGGGCGGCGGCGCGCGGGCGCGCCCGTGCCGGTGCCGCGCCCGCCGGGGGCGAGTCGCTACGGGTGGTTCGTCGGCGTGCTCGTGGTGCTGATCCTCGCGTGGATCTCGCTCAACACGCTGCGCAACGAGGGCATCGGGTCGACCGGCATCGAGCCCGGCGAGCAGCTGCCGCCGTTCGCCGCACCGCTCGCGCTCGGCGACCTCGAGGGCGACGTCAACGTCGCGCGCGAGCCCGACAGCGGGTCGGCCGGCGACACGCCGGCCTGCGAGGTCCGCGGCGCCGACGTGCTGAACGTCTGCGAGCTCGCGGAGCGCGGCCCGGTCGTGCTCGGGTTCCTCGCCACGCGCGGCGGCGACTGCACCGCCGAGTTCGACCG
>DASTRJ010000129.1:0-51185 GCA_035761245.1 Capillimicrobium sp.
CCGCGTCCTCGCCGCGGTGACCGAGCGCTTCGGCGACCTGCTCTACGTGCGCGTCGACCTGCTGCCGTCCCCGGACGGGCCCACGGTGATCGAGGTCGAGCTCACCGAGCCGTCGCTCTTCCTGGGGCACGCCGACGGCGCGCCGGCGCGCTTCGCCGACGCGATCGCCGCCCGCCTGGCCTAGCCGCCGCCGGGCGGTGGAGCGCGACGCCGGCGACGACGAGCGCGACGCCGGCCACCTCGGCGGGCGCGGGCACCTGGCGCAGCACGGCGATGCCGATCACCGTCGCGGTGGCGGGCAGCAGCGCGACCATCAGCGCGTAGGTCGCCCGGGGCAGGCGCGCGAGGGCGAGCTGGTCGCAGACGTACGGGACGACCGACGACGCGATCCCCACGCCGGCGCCGGCAGCGAGCGCCACGGGATCGGCGAGCGCGGGCCATGCGGCCGCTCCGCCCACGGGCGTGACGACGACCGCCGCCACGAGCATCGACAGCGCGAGCCCGTCGACGCCGCTCAGGCCGGGCCGCTTCGCGACGCGGTCGGCCAGCACGACGTAGCCGGCGAAGAGCGCCGCGTTGGCGAACGCGAACGCGAGCCCGAGGACGTCGGCGCTGAGCTGGACGCGGGTGAGCAGCGCCACGCCCGCCACCGCCGCGGCGAGCGCGGCCGCGTTGCGCAGCGAGCGGGCGCCGAGCGCGGCGAGCCCGACCACGGGGACGAACTCGATCGCCGCGACCGTGCCGAGCGGCAGCCGGTCGATCGCAAGGTAGAAGCAGGCGTTCATCGCGGCGAGCACGGCGCCCCACGCCGCGAGCGCGCGCCGGCCGCCGGCGTCCAGGGTGGCCAGCGCGCGCCACGGTCGTCGCCATGCCGCGAAGATCGCCGCCGCCGAGGCGATGCGCAGCCACGCCACGCCCAGCACCTCGACCCGCGTGAACAGCAGCACCGCGAACGCCGGGCCGAGGTAGTGGAACACCGCGCTGACGACGAAGTACGCCTGCGGCGGGATCCGGTCGGCGGGCATGCCCACACGATGACCGGCGGATGCCGCCATGTCCTTGGGCGATCGGCGGTATCGTCGGCCACATGGCTTCGGATCGACGGCAGCAACGCGGATCCGCCGACGACAGCCTGCTCGACGCCACGAACGTCCGCCTGATCGAGGAGCTGCAGCGCGACGGCCGCTGCTCGATCGCGGAGCTCGGCCGCCGCGTCGGGCTGTCGGCGCCGGCGGTCTCGGAGCGGCTGCGCCGGCTCGAGGACGAGGGCGTCATCACCGGCTACCGCGCGGAGGTCGATCCGCGCCGGCTCGGCTACGGGCTCGGCGTCGTCATCCGCATCCGGCCCGCGCCGCGCCAGCTCGCGGCCGTCGCGCAGCTCGCGCGTGACACGCCGGAGGTGGTCGAGTGCCACCGCGTGACCGGCGACGACTGCTACGTGATGGTCGCCTGGGTCCGCGACGTCGAGCACCTCGAGACGGTGATCGACGCCTTCGCCGACTACGGCCAGACGACGAGCGCGGTCATGCAGACGTCGCCGGTGCCGCGCCGCGGTCCGGCGCCGCCGCGGCCGGCCTAGCGGCCGACGGCCTCGGCGGGCAGCGCCTTGACGATCCGCGTCGGCACGACGAGCAGCGCCCCCTCGTCGGCGTCGAAGTCGACCTCGTGCGTCAGCTCGCCCTCCAGCTCGACGACCACGTCGCCGTCGATGTCGCTGCCGCGCCGGTCCATGTAGCGCAGCAGGCCCTCCAGGCGCGGGAAGACGCTCACGCCGTAGCGGGTGGCGTCGTCGATGATCCCGTCGCCGAGGCAGACCGGGCAACGGTCGCGCCAGGCGACCCGGCCGCCGCACGCGGGGCAGTCGGGATCGGGCTCGGTGGCGAGGCACGACTCGCAGCGGAAGTCGGTCTCGCCGGTGCCCCCGCACTTGTCGCAGGGCTGCCCCGCCTCGCTTCCGCCCCACGGCTCGCAGCGGTGCTGCTCGGGGTCGAGCAGCGACTCCGGGTCCTGGTCGCCCGGATGGACGCGGAAGTAGGTACGCATCTGCGCGACCGCTTACCCCCGACACGCGAGAATCGCTCACGTGGGTTCCATCGCGGACGCCGTCCCGCTCGCCCCGGAGGACCGCGCGATCCTCGCGCTCGAAGGGCCGACCGTCGCCGGCCACACCTGCAAGGTCGTCGTGCTGGGCCCGGGCGCGCCCGGCGCGGCCGCGCTCCGCGACGCGGTCGCCTCGCGGCTGGCCGGCGCGCCGCTGCTGACCCGGCGGCTCGGCGGCTCGCAGGACGCGCCGGCGTGGGTCCCCGACCCGGGCTTCGACCTCGCGGCGCACGTCGTCGACGCACCGGTCGACGCCCCGCTCGACGGGCCGGGCCTGCGCGCGCTCGTCGCGGGGCTGTTCGCGGAGCGGCTCGATCGCGCGCGGCCGCTGTGGCGCATCGACGTCGCCCCGCTGGACGGCGGCGGCCGGGCGCTCGTCTGGCGCATCCACCACGCGCTCGCCGACGGCACGGCGGCGATGCGCTACGCCAGCACGCTGCTGTGGGATCCCGACGACGCCTCCGGCGACCCCGCCGCCCGGCGAGCGCCGCAGGCCGCGGCGACCGTGCACGACCACACGCACCCCGACGACACCCGCCGGCGGCGCCACCTCGCCGCGACCCTGCGGCGCGAGCTGGCGCGCTCGCACGAGCGCTCGCCGTTCGACGGCCGGATCGGCGCGCGGCGCTCGGTCGCGTTCGCGACCGTCCCGCTGGCGCCGCTGCACGACGCGGCGCGCCGCGCCGCGCAGGCGACGGTCAACGACGCGGTCCTCGCCGTGGTCGCCGGGGCGCTGCGCCGCTGGCTGCAGGCCCGTCACGGCCCGCTCGGCGACGTCCGCGTCCGCGTGCCCGTCAGCCTCCACCACGAGGGCGACGACAGCGCCAACCGCGACTCGTTCTTCGACGTCGCGCTGCCGCTCGGCGCCGGCGACCCGGTCGAGCGGCTGCGCGCGGTCCGCGCCGCCACCGCCGAGTGCAAGGAGGAGCACGACGCCGAGACGATGGACGCGCTGCTGCGCGAGCTGGCCGCCGTCGCGCCCGCGCTCGAGCGCTTCGCCGAGCGCGTCGAGGCGAGCCCGCGGCGCTTCGCCGTCAGCGTCTCCAACGTCCCGGGGCCGCGCGGCCCGGTGCACGTCCTGCGCGCCCCGGTGCGATCGCTGCACGCGCTCGCGGAGATCGGCCGGCGCCACGCGCTGCGCATCGCGGTCGTCTCGGCGACGGGCACGCTCGGCTTCGGCCTGTGCGCCGACCCCGACCTCGTCGACGGGCTCGACGACCTCGCCGCCGGCATCGAGGCCGAGGCGGCGCTGCTCGCCGCCGCCGGCTAGGCCGGCGCGATGCCCTGGCGGAAGCGGAAGAGGCGATCCGGGTCGACCGCCGCCTTGACCTCCCGCAGGCGGGCGAGGTTCTCGCCGTAGTAGGCGTGCTCCCAGTTCCGCAACTGCGGGTCGATGTAGTTCTGGTAGGCCTGCCCGGAGACGAAGCGCCGCATCGCCCGCCGCGCGTCCTGCACCCAGCCGCCGTCGGCGCTGGCCGAGAAGTACTGGATCGAGAAGAGCTGGTCGCGGTGGACGAACGCGGTCGCGTCGGGGCGCACCCGGTTGATGGCGCCGCCGTAGCTGTCGAGCAGCAGCGTGCCGCCGCCGGTGGCCGCCTGGGCGAT
Source organism: Capillimicrobium sp. (assembly GCA_035761245.1). GTDB lineage: Bacteria > Actinomycetota > Thermoleophilia > Solirubrobacterales > Solirubrobacteraceae > Capillimicrobium. The sequence continues at coordinate 3,706 of DASTRJ010000129.1, forward strand.
CGCGGCACGGCGGCCGGCCGCCGGCAGCGGGCGCGCGACGTAGTCCGAGCCGGCGTCGAAGCGCATCGGCGCCCAGGCGTCGCAGCGGTCGACCGACTCGCCGGCGCACCCCGCCCAGCGCTGCATGAGCGCGAGGTACGGCGCGGTGCCGACCGACAGCGACGCGCCGGCGACCCGGGTCAGCGGCCGCAGCAGGCGCCGCAGGGCGGCCTCCGAGCCGAACCACTGGCCGCTGGCCGACACCCGCCGGTTCGAGGCGAGCGTGAAGATCGACGTCAGCGCGCTCGGCGCGCCGGGCGCGAGCTCCTGCCACGCCGCGAGCGCCTCGCCGGCCTGGCTCCAGGGCCACGAGACGAAGAACCAGGCGGCGCTCGAGACGCGGTGGGCGCGCAGCTGCAGGCCGGTCACGATCCCGAAGTTGCCGCCGCCCCCGCCGCGGCAGGCCCAGAAGAGGTCGGCGTTCGTGTCGGCGTCGCACCGGCGCACGCGGCCGTCGGCCGTCACGACCTGCAGCGCCGTGACGTTGTCGCACGTCAGGCCGAAGCGCCGGCTCGCGAGCCCCATGCCGCCGCCGAGCGCGAGGCCGCCGAGCCCGACCGTCGGGCACGAGCCTCCCGGCACGGTCGCGCCGCGCCGCGCGAGCGCCGCATAGAGCCGGATCAGGTTGGTGCCCGGCCCGGCGGTGACCGTCCGCCCGCTGAGCGAGACGCCGTCGAGGCGCCGCAGATCGACGACCAGGCCGTCGCGCGCGGTCGAGTAGCCGCCGTAGGAGTGGCCGCCGGAGCGCGCGGCGATCTTGACCCCGCGGCGCGCCGCCCAGCGGACGCACGCCTGCACGTCGGCGGCGCTGACCGGCTGCACGACGGCGAGCGGGCGGATGCCGGCGTAGCGCGCGTCGAACACGAGCGCGGAGGAATCGCGCGGCGTGAGGACCGGGCCGCGGACCGAGCGCGCGAGCTGCCGCAGCGACGGCGACGCCTTCGCGCCCGCCTCCCCGGCGAGGACCCACCCGGACGCCGCCACCGCGGCGGCGCCGATCAGCTCGCGACGGGAGAGCGCGTCCATGCGCGCGGCAGCCTACGCCGCGGGGCTACGCGGTGTCGAGGATGGTCTCGGCGTGGGCCATCGCCCACAGCCACGACCCGACGATCGCGACGCCGAGCGCAGCGAAGATCGCGCCGTACGGCGGCAGGCGCAGGCCCCGGCGCGCGACGGCCGGCCAGGCGAGGCCCACGACGCCCGCGAGGACCAGGGCCAGCAGCGTGAGGACGACGCCTGCGTTGTACGACGTCCACGCGCCGTCGCCGTGGACCAGCAGCGTCACCGCCCGCGTGGCGCCGCACAGCGGGCACGGGATGCCGAGGGCGTCGCGCCACGGGCAGGGAACGGACGGCCCGGAAACCTGACCGTCCGACGTGGATAGGAGCATGCCCACCGCGAACGGGGCCGCGCCGCCGGCCACGAGCGCCACGCTGGCTCGGGTGGAGAGGACGCTGCGAGAGCGAAGGAACGCGACCGCGGTTCCCGTCTGGCGAGTGTGATCGGTACGCGGCACGTCGAGATCAAAGGAGTACAGCATGGCCACGTCGCCAGGCGCACCGGGTTCGTACACCGAGGCCGGCCCGCCCGCCGGGAACCAGGGGACCTCAGGGATGGCCGTCGCGGCCCTGGTGCTCGGCATCATCGGGGTCGTCTCGAGCTGGTGCCTGATCGGCATCATCCCCGCCATCCTCGGGATCATCTTCGGCGCCATCGGCCGCAAGGAGACCGGCCCCGGCGGCAAGACGGGTCGTGGCATGGCGACCGCGGGGCTCGTCACCGGGATCGTCGGCGTCGTGATCCTCGTCGCGCTGATCATCGTCGGCGCCGCCTCGTCGCCCTCCTGATCGGCGCGGTCGTGGAGCCGTCCGCCGCACGCGGCGCCGGACGGCTCGACCGCCGACGGCGGGGCTAGGCGGTGCCGCCGAGTCCCGCGGCGTCGCCCGGCGACGCGCCGGACGGCTCGACCGCCTCGCCGTGCGCGGCGCGGAGGTCGTAGTAGAGGACGGCGGACGCGAGGCCGGTCAGCGGGGCGGTGAGCACCGCGCCGACGTACTCCAGGACCGCGGCGAGCCCATCGCCGCCGGCGAGGCCGATGAGGCCGAGGACGAAGCGCACGGCGATCGCGATCAGGATCAGGATCACGATCACCCCGAGGACCTGGAACAGGTTGCCCTTGGCCAGGTCCATGCTGCGCTTGACGCCGCCGACGAAGCCGGCCTTCTCGAGCACGATCGCCGCCGGCACGGCGGCCCACAGCGACATCAGGATCAGGCCGGGCAGGATCAGCAGCACGAGGCCGACCCCGATGCAGATGCCGAGCACGATCGCGGTCACGATCAGCGTGCCGAGCACGGGCGCGGCCGTGCCGAAGAGCTGGCCGACCGACTGGTCGAGCCGGCCGTCGCGCACGTCCGCGACCAGGCCGACCACCATCCCCATGTAGAGGAAGGTCAGCACGATCGCGACGACGGAGACGATCAGCGAGAGGACGACGCTGTCGCCTGCGACGAAGCGCAGGATGCCCTCCACGAGGAAGACGAGCGCCGCGACCGGCAGGAGCACGGCGGCGTAGCGCTGGTAGAGGTCGGCGATCTTCGAGATGACGCCGCCGACGTCGATGGAGCTGGTCACGCGGACCTCCCTGTTGGTGAAGCTGGGCGGGGTCACGTTCGTGACCGCGCTCACGAACCCTGCCCGGCGGCCATCCGCGCGTCGGCTCGCACGTAGCGGCGCCGGTGCATCAGCCAGCCTGCCAGGCCCGCGGGGAGCGGGAGCCAATACGAGGCCAGGCGGTAGGCGAGCGACGCGAGCACCGCCTTGCCGCCGGAGACGCCCGCCAGCGCCAGCGTGCCGGTCAGGCCCGCCTCGACGAACCCGAGCCCGCCGGGCGTCAGCGGGATCTGCGCGAGGATCGACGCGGCCACGAACGCGAGCAGCACCAGCGTCGGCCGCGGCGACGCGCCGACCGCCGCCAAGGCCGCCAGCAGCGCGAGGTAGTCGAAGAACCAGCGCGCGACCGACGCCAGCAGCGCCTCCCACCACCGCCGGCCGAGGACGCGGCGGATGAGGTTGCGCTCCGCGATCAGGCGCGGCGGGAGGTCGCTCAGCGGCCGCCGGCGTGGCAGCACCCGGTTGCGCAGCGACTGCAGGGCGCGCCCGACGAGGACGAGCGGCCGGTCGAGCGCGATGAGCGCCGCCCCGACGGCGAACACGGCGGCGAACAGGACGAGGCCGGCGATCGCCGCCCGGACGAGCTGGTTGTCGGTGGACACGACGCCGCGCACCAGCGCCGGGATCGCCAGCACGGGCAACACCAGCAGCGTGGCGAACACGAGCAGCGAGGAGGCCGTCAGCCCCGCGGCCGCCGCGCCGCCGGGCACGCGCGCCTGGGTGAGCATCCGGTACTGGAGCGCGCCGGCGGCCGCGCCGCCGCCCGGGACGATGCGCCCGAAGGCGTTGCCCGCCAGCTGCGAGGTGGCGATCGCTTACAGGTCGTGCGTCCGGATCGCGATCCGCTGCAGCAGCCACAGCGCGACGAAGCTCGCCGCCTCGGCGAGCAGCATCGCGGCGAACCAGATCGGCGCCAGCGTCGTGAGCCGCGGCCAGGCGGACAGCACCTGGACGAGGCTCGGGAAGACGAGGTAGAGCGAGACCCCGGTGACGAGCAGGAGGGCGGCGGTCTTGGGCAGGCGGCCCACGCGCGGGACCGTAGCGGCGGGCGCCGGCTAGGCGTCGTAGCCGAGCCGGCGCAGCAGCGGGCCCATCACCTCGTGCATGGTCGCCTGCTCCTCGTCGCTCATCGTCTCGGTCCAGTGGCCCGGCTGCGCGAAGCGGACGGCCTTGCCGCTGCCGCGCTCGCCGGCGGGCGTGCGCACGTAGGCGTGCCGCTCGGCGGTCGCGCGGATCTGCTCGGCCGTCGCGCCGACGGCGACGACGTCGTGGACGCGAGCCAGCTCGCGCTCGGTGTCGGCGAGCAGCTGCTCGTAGCGGACGAGGACGCGGCGCTCGGGGTCGTGCCGCTCGAAGGCGCGCAGGACCGTCTCGGTGCGGTAGCGCCACACCTCCGACTGCCACCGGATGAACGCAACGCGGCCGTGGTCGGCGACCGGGTAGGCGCCCTCCTCCTCCCCCCACGCCCCCGACTGGTAGGCGTCGAGCCAGGAGTCGACGACGTCGCGCCCGTCGCGCAGCAGGAAGACCAGGCGCGCCTCCGGCAGCAGCTCGAGCAGCCAGTCGGCCACGTGCGACCCGCCCGGCTCCTTGATGACCATCCGCCGCGGCCCGTGCCCGTTCTGGCCGGGCCACTGCACGTCGAGCCGCGCCAGCAGGAAGTCGCGCAGCAGCGGCTCCCAGTGCTCGCGGTGCTCGTCGGAGAAGACGTAGTCGGGGTTGCTGCGCTTGATCTGGTCGTACGTCGTCAGCGGCGGCACGTCGTCGCTCGTGCCGTACGCGAGGGCGATCGGGCGCCACACCCCGAGGTGGTGGCCGATCGCGGTCTCGTCGATCGGGACGACGCCGGGATGGTCGCGCAGCATCTTCAGGAGCCACGTGCTGCCGCTGCGCGAGCTCCCGAAGATCCAGGTGAGATCGTCCGCACCGATCACGACGCGCCCCGGTCCTACCCCGGCGGCGCGCGGTGCTATCCCGCGCGCGCCGCGACGCCGGCGATCAGGCCGACAGCCCGACCGGGCAGCTCACCCCGGTCCCACCCAGGCCGCAGTAGCCGTTGGGGACCTTGTGCAGGTACTGCTGGTGGTAGTCCTCGGCGTAGTAGAAGTTGCGCTCGGGCGCGATCTCCGTGGTGATCTCCCCGTGGCCGGCGGCGCGGAGCCGCTCGCCGTAGGCCTTCGCGGACGCGCGCGCCGCCTCGAGCTGCGCGTCGCCGGACGTGTAGATCGCCGACCGGTACTGCGTGCCGACGTCGTTGCCCTGCCGGTACCCCTGGGTCGGATCGTGGCCCTCCCAGAAGACCTTCAGCAGCTCCTCGTAGGAGACCTGCTCGGGGTCGAAGACGACGAGCACCGCCTCGGTGTGCCCGGTGCGGCCGGTGCACGTCTCCTCGTAGGTCGGGTTCGGCGTGTAGCCGCCGCTGTAGCCGACGGCGGTGGTGTAGACGCCCGGCGTCTGCCAGAACAGCCGCTCGGCGCCCCAGAAGCACCCGAGGCCGAACACCGCGCGCTCGAGGTTCGCCGGGAACGGCGGCTTGATCGGCGTGCCGAGGACGGCGTGGCGGTCGGGGACGCCGGGGATCTCGGCGTCGCGGCCGGGCAGCGCATCCTCCGGCGCGACCATGTCGGGGAGCTTGCGCGAGAAGAGCATGCCCTCAGTATGGCGCGGGCACGCGCGCCGGCCGAGCGGCGGCCAGGCCGCATGCCACGAGGCTCGCGCCGACGGCGAGCAGGAAGGCGACGGGCGCGCGCCACGACCCGGTGGCGTCGTGGATCACGCCCACGACCGACGGTCCTGCCGCCGCCACCGTGTAGCCGATCGACTGCACCATGCCCGAGAGCGCGGCGGCGTGCGGGGCGTCGGTGGCGCGCAGCACGAGCAGCGCCATGGTGAGCGCGAAGCCGCCGCCCTGCCCGAGGCCCACGAGCACCATCCAGACGACGGTCGCCGTCCCCGGCGCGAGCAGCAGCCCGAGCAGCCCGGCGAGCCAGACCCCGCCGGCGAGCAGGACGAGCGGGCGCTGGTCGTCGGTGCGGCCGGCCAGCACCGGCAGCGCCAGCGACGTCGGGATGCCGAGCAGCATGGCGATCGACAGCATCACGCCGGCGCTGGCGTCGCCGAGCCCGGCGTCGGCGACGATCTCGGGGGTCCACGCGAGGATCGCGTAGAAGAGCAGGCTCTGGGAGGCCATCATGCCGGTCAGCAGCCAGGCGGTCGGGTCGCGCCACAGCGACACGCGCGGCGGCGGCGGGCCTGGCTCGGTGCGGCTGACGCGCACGGCGGGCAGCCACACGAGCGCGGCGACGAGCGCCGGGACGCCGAACGCGGCAAGGGCCCACGTCCAGTCGCCGGTGGCGTCCTCGAGCGGCACGGCGGTCGCGGCGGCGACGGCCGCGCCGCCCATCATCATCGTCACGTAGAGGCCCGTCATGGCGCCGGGCCGCGGGTACCAGCGCTTCACCACGCTCGGGATGAGCACGTTCGCGATCGCGATCCCGAGGCCGAGCAGCAGCGTGCCGAGGTAGAACGGCGCCACCTCCGGGACGAGCCGCATCGCGACGCCCGCGGACAGCAGCACGAGGCAGCCGAGCACGACGAGCTCGTCGCCCCAGCGGCGGGCGAGGCCGGGCGCCAGCGGCGCGGCCAGGCCGAAGCACAGGACGGGGAGGGTGGTGATCGCGCCCGCGGCGGCGCTGGAGAGCCCGAGCCCGGCCTGGACGTCGGCGACGATCGGCGGCACGGAGGCGATCGGCAGGCGGAGCGTCACGGCGACCAGCAGCAGCGCGGCGCCGAGCCACAGCGACGTGCGCGTGACGGCGGGTGGAGGCACCGGGTGAGCCTAGGGGCGTCGGTGCGACGACCCGCGCCCCGGGCGCCTAGCGCCGCTTGCCGACCTCCTCGCCGAACGCCTTCTCGACCTCGCGCGTCATGACCTGCTGGAAGCCGGCGAGCAGCGCCTCGGAGGCCAGCGGCCGCAGGCGCTCGACGGTCGCCGCGGCGCGCGCCCAGTGCTCGGGCGAGTCGCCGGCCGCCTCCAGCGGCTTGAGGACATCCTCGCGGAAGAGGCGGATGAAGGCGTCGGCCACGGCGCGCGACGACTTCAGGATCTGCTCCACGACGGCGAGCGCGTGGCTGACGGGGACGCCGAGGCCGACGACCTCCTCGCCCGCGCGCAGGAGGGCCGGGCTGGGGACCTCGTAGCGGTCGTCGCCGAGGTCGATGATGAGGCCGAGCTTCTCGGCCCTGGCGATCGCCTTCGGCTGCTCCACGCCGCCGAAGCGAGCGGTGAGCTCCGCGCGCGTGATGTACTCGGGCTCCTCGCCGCCGAACGGCGACAGCACGCTGCGCGTGAAGCCGAGCACCTCGGACCCGGCGCCGCCGGCCTGCTCGAGCAGCCGGCCGATCGCCTTGAGGTTGAAGCCCTCGGCCTGCATCTCGCGGATGAGCTCGAGGCGAGCGACGTGGTCGGGGCCGTAGTAGCCGGTGCGGGCGCGGACGACCGGCGGGGGCAGCAGGCCACGGGACTGGTGGGCGCGGATGTTGCGCACCGTGACGCCCGTCCGACGGGCGAGCTCGTCGATCGTCAGCTCGTCGTCCGCTCGTGTGGCATCGCTCACACGACGATCATATCTGCGTTTGAAGTGACATCGATCAGTGTAACATCGGATCATGTCCGTCTTCGCCGCAGCTGCCGAGGCCGCCCCCGCCGGCGGCGCCGCCCTCGACCAGGTCGCCATCGCCACCGGAGCGGCGACGCTCGTGACGCTGGCGATGCTCTTCATGGCCGTCGGCCACCGCACCGGCCGGGTGCGCTGGATCGGCCGGCTCGCCGCGTTCGGGGAGCGGGTCAGCGGCCTCCCCGGCTGGGCCGTCGTCCCGTCGACGATCGTCGGCATCTCGCTGCTGACCGCGCTGTTCGGCATGTACTGGGACATCTCCCTGCACATCGACCGTGGCCGCGACGAGGGGCCGCTCGCCAACCCGGCGCACTACTTCATCCTCGCCGGCCTCTTCGGCGTGCTGTTCGCCGCCGTCGCCGCGTGCGCGCTGCCGCTGCAGCGCACCGGGCCGAGCGCCGTGAAGATCGCGCCGGGCTGGTACGCGCCGGTCGGCGGCGTGCTGATGTTCTTCTGCGCGGCCTTCGCGCTGACCGGCTTCCCGCTCGACGACGTCTGGCACCGGCTCTTCGGGCAGGACGTCACGCTCTGGGGCCCGACCCACCTCATGCTGATCGGCGGCGCGTCGCTCGCGGTCATCGCCACGCTCGTGCTCCAGACCGAGGCCCACGCCGCGCGCCCGACCGGCCCCCGCAGCGCGGTCCAGCGCCGCATGCAGTGGCTGCGCACCGGCCTGCTCGCCGGCGGCCTGCTGCTCGCCCTCTCCACGTTCCAGGCCGAGTTCGACTTCGGGGTCCCGCAGTTCCGGCTGATGTTCCACCCGCTGCTGCTCATGCTGGCGGCCGGCGTCGGGCTCGTCGTCGCGCGCATCCACATGGGCCGCGGCGGCGCCCTGCTGGCGGTCGCCAGCTTCGTCGTGATCCGCGGCGTGCTCGCGCTGATCATCGGCCCGGTCCTGGGCGAGTCGACCCCGCACTTCCCGCTCTACCTCGTCGAGGCGCTGTGCGTCGAGGCGGTCGCCTGGCGCCTGGGCACCGACCGCCCGCTGCGGCTCGGCGCGATCTCCGGCGTGCTGATCGGCACGCTGGGCCTCGCCGCCGAATGGGCGTGGAGCGCGCTGTGGATGCCGCTGGAGTGGCCGACCGAGCTCATGGGCGAGGCGCTCGTCGTCAGCCTGGTCGTCGCCATCGCGGCGGGCACGCTCGGCGGCTGGATCGGCGCCGCGGTCACGCCGTCCGTCCCGCGTCCGCGTCACGCGGGCCGCTTCGCCGCCGTCGCGTTCGCCGTGCTGCTCGCGTCGATCGCGTTCACGCTGCCCACCGACAACGACACGACCCTGCGGGCGAGCGTCGAGCTCACCGACGTCCACGGCCCTGCGGGCGAGCGCGAGGTCGACGCCGTCGTGCGGCTCGACCCGGCCGACGCCGCCGACGGCGCGCTGTGGTTCACGTCGACCTCCTGGCAGGGCGGCGGCTCGGTGATCGAGCCGCTGCGCGAGGTCTCCCCCGGCGTGTGGCGCACGACCGAGCCGATCCCCGTCGACGGCACGTGGAAGACGCTGCTGCGCCTGCACGACGGCCGCTCGCTGCTCGGCCTGCCGGTCTACCTCCCCGAGGACGCGGCGATCCCCGCGCCCGCCGTGGAGGCGCCGTCGCGCTTCGAGCGCAGCTTCACCTCCGACCGCCTGATCCTGCAGCGCGAGCAGAAGCAGGGCGTGGCCGGCTGGCTGACGCTCGTCGCCTACCTCACCGTGCTGGCGATCGCGCTCGCGATGGCGGCCGGCCTCGGCTGGGGCCTCGCGCGCCTCGGCCGGCGCACGGTCGAGGGTGACGGCGGCGATCGCTTCGACCGCGGCCGGAGGGCGCCGGTCACGGCGCCGCCGCGGCCCGCGGCCACGGCATGACCCCGCTGCTGGCCCACGCCGGACATGTGCTCGTCGACGGGCTCATGTTCGGCGGGCCCGTCGTCGCCCTGCTGATCGGCCTGCTGGTCGTCCGCCGCATGGGCGGGCTGCCGGGCGAGCGCGAGGACTAGCGCGCTCGCCCGCCCGCGGCGCGTCAGGCGCCGTCGATCGCGGCGCGGATGCGGTCGGCCATCGCGGCCAGGTCGTCCTGCTCGGCCGGCCGCGCGCGGCGGAAGTCGATGTCGTTGACGTCGTCGAGCGGAACGAGGTGCACGTGCGCGTGCGGCACCTCGACGCCGACGACCGCCACGCCGACCCGCGCGGCGCCGCTGACCTGCTTGATCGCCGCGGCGACCGGCTTGGCGAAGACGAACAGGTCGCCGAGCAGGTCGTCGGGCAGCTCGAACAGCTCGTCGATCTCCTGCTTGGGGATCACCAGCGTGTGCCCGGGGCGGATCGGGCGGACGTCGAGGAACGCGAGGAACCGGTCGTCCTCGCGCAGCTTGTGCGACGGGATCTCCCCGTTGACGATGCGAGTGAAGATCGAGGCCATGGCTGCGAACCTACCGCGCCATGGACGAGCGACTGCTCCACGCGCTGCACGTGCAGGCGCTGCGCCACGCGGAGCTGCACCCGGAGCGCGTGCCGCACGTGGTCTTCCAGACGTCGACGATCGGCGCGCTGCTCGACGGCGCCTACGACGGCGACGTCACGATCGCGGAGGCGCTCGAGCACGGCGACCACGGCCTCGGCACGCTGAACGGGCTCGACGGCGAGCTCGTGGTCGTCGACGGCCGGGCGTACGCGGCGTCGGTGGACGGCGAGCTGCGGCCGGTCTCGCGCGCGGAGCGCACGCCGTTCGCCGTGCTGGCGCCGTTCCGGCCGGACGTGCGGATCGGTCTGCCGGGGCCGCTGACGCTCGCCGAGCTGCTGGAGGTCGTCGACGAGCACCTGCCCGGGGGCAGCCGGCTCGTGCACCCCGTGCGCGTCGACGGGCGCTTCGACGTCGTGCGCGCGAGGTCGGTCCCGCGGCAGACGCCGCCCTACCGCCCGCTGGGCGAGGTCGTCGCCGAGCAGCACGTCTTCGAGCTGCGCGACCTCGAGGGAACGATGGTCGGGTTCCGCTTCCCGGCCGACGCGGGCGCGCTGAACGTCCCCGGCCACCATCTCCACGTCGCCGACGCCGAGCGCCGTCGCGGCGGGCACGTCTTCGACTGCGTGCTGCTCGAGGGCGAGCTGGCGATCGACCACTCCGCCGACGTGCACGCCGAGCTGCCCGCGGGCGTGGAGCTCGCGACCACGCCCGCGGAGGCGGCGGCCCTCGCCGCCGCCGAGCGCGAGCGCTGAGCTACCCGGCCACCCCGGCCGGCGCCTGCGCGGCGATCCAGCTGCGCAGCGGGTCGTCGGCGACGCGCGCGTAGACGCCGTAGCGGCCGGGGCGCGCGCACCCCTCGCCGAAGCTCGTCGCGCCGACGACGCGCAGCGCGCCGGTGGCCGTGCGCCCGAACATCGGGCCGCCCGAGTCGCCCTGGCAGGTGTCGACGCCGCCCTCCGGGTAGCCGGCGCAGATCATCGTCTCGTCGAACTCGTCGGGGTAGGCGGCCTCGCAGTCGGGGTCCGCCACGATCGGCACCTCGGCCTCCTGCAGGACGTCCGGCGCGTCGCCGCCCTCCTCGGTGACGCCGAAGCCCACGATCGTCTCCAGCGTCCCGGGGGCCCAGAGCGCGGTCTCGCTCGGGCCGGCGACCGGCGCGGGCGCCTGGATCGACGGGCGCGACAGCTCCAGCAGGGTGATGTCGTGGCCCGACGTCGCGAGGTGCTCCGGCGGGATGAGCGCCCGGCGGACGGGCACGTGCTCGCCTGCGCCCGGTGTGATGGAGCCGATCCGGACGTCGATGAGCGGCGTGGGCCAGGCGATCGGCGTGGCGACCGCGGCGCCGGTCAGCGAGCCGCAGTGGCCGGCGGTGAGCACCCACGTCGGCGCGATCAGCGTGCCGGTGCAGCCGAACGCGCCGCCCAGCGTCACCTCGGCGACCGCCGGATACTCGCCCGGGGAGGCGTCACGGCCCCCGACGATCGCGGACGACGGCGCGGCGGCGGCGAGCAGGCCGATGGCGGACAGCAGGCAGGCGAGCGTGGTTCTCATGTCCCCTGCAACGGGGACGGCGGGCGGAACTGGCGCCTACCCGCCGAACGGCAGCCACGCCCGCTCGGCGAGCGTGTCGAGCGCGCTGACCTCCACGCCGGCGTCCGACATCGTCAGCAGGCGATCGCCGACCACCACGCTGCGGCGCGGCGCGAAGCCGCCGTCGTGCGTGACGCGGCCGACCTCGTCGATGCCCGCGCGCGCGTCGACGCGGAAGCCGATCGCGCCCTGGAAGGAGGGCTGGTAGACGGGCAGCACGGCGAGCTTCGTCGCCGGCCACCACAGGAACGCGTGATGGTCCCACTCGGCGTCCGACGTGCCCGTGCCGAGCGCGCGCTGGTGCAGCCGCCTCGGCGCCGCCGGGTCGGAGACGTCGAAGAGCGACAGCTGCGAGCCGCGCAGGCGCCCGTTCTCGTCGGCGTCCTGGCCGACGCCGAGCAGCAGCCCGTCGCCGACCGGATGCAGGTACGCCGAGTAGCCGGGGATCTTCAGCTCGCCGGCCACGCGTGGGCGGGCGGGGTCGGCGAGGTCGACGGTGTAGAGCGGGTCGGTCTGGCGGAACGTCACGACGTAGCCGACGTCGCCGATGAACCGGACCGCGTAGATGCGCTCGCCGCGGCCGAGGCCGCCGACCTGGCCGAGCTGCTCGAGCGGGCCGTCCTGCGCGCGCAGGGTCGTGACGAACGACTCGCTCTCGCCGTCGGCGCCCTCGTCGGTCGTCGCCGCGCGCAGCACGCCGTCGTGCTCGGAGAGCGAGAACTGGTTGAGCAGGTGGCCGCGGACCGCGCCGGTCTGGCGGTAGGTGGTCTCGCCGGGGGTCGCGGCGTCGAAGCGGTGGATCGCGGTGTCGGAGCGTCCGTCGGCGTTCCAGCGCTGGGTCGCGACGTAGAGCGACGACGGCGAGGCGTAGACCGTCTGGGCGTCCGTCATCACGGCGTCGGTGTCGACGGCCGGCAGCCCGCGGTCCAGGTCGACGGTGAGGACGCTCAGCATCCCCGGGCCGGCGAACGTGGCCGGCCGGCGGACGTCGTCGCACGGGACGAGCCGGCGCACCGAGCGCGTCCGGCCGCGGCGGCCCACGAGCGTGGCGGTCGGCACCCACCCCGACGCGCGCTCGCGCTCGGCGGGCTCGACGTACCAGTGCGGCGGGGAGCTCGTGACGACGCGGGCCGTCGACCCGGTCAGCCGCGCGCTCACGGGGCTGCCGTCGAAGCTCAGCGTGCGCAGGACGCGCGGCGCGGCCGGGTCGCCGAGGTCGACGTCGGCGAGCACGGTCGTCGGCGGCCCGGCCGGCAAGATGTCCGCCGCGACCCCCGGCTCGACCGGCCGGCCGGGCGCGACCGGCCGCCACGGCCCGCTGGCGATGACGAGCGCGCGATCCCCGCGCACCAGCAGCTCGTGGCCGGAGCCGTCCGGCAGCTGCACCGAGCCGACGATCGACGGCGTGGCGGCGCGCGCGTCGACGACGTGCAGGCGCCCGCCGGCGACGGCGAGCAGGTACCGGCCGCCCAGCACCTTGACGACGTCCGGCTCGTCGACGCCGGCCTCCTGCACGTTCGTCGCCGACGTGTCGTCGGCGGCCGGCGCGGCGGGCGCGGTCTCCTTGACGCCGGCGTCCGGGGTCGGCGCGGTGGTGGCGGGCATCGGCATGGGCCGGTCGACGACCGGCCCCTGGATCCGCTCGACGTGCGCCTGCGCGTAGCGCACGAGCTCCGGGCACGAGTCGAAGCTGCGCAGCCGCGCGGGCGCGCCCTGCGCCGGCAGCGCCGCCACGCCGGCGACGACGGCCGCCAGCGCGACGATCGACGGGGCCCTCACCCTCATCGGCGCAACCTTAGCGGTCGGCGCCGCCGTCGCCGTCGAGCGCTGCGACGAGCCGGTCGAGCAGCGGCCGCTGCGCCTCGAGCAGCTTCTCGTGCGCCGCCTCCAGGGCGAACCAGCCGGCGCGGTCGACCTCGGGGAACGTGCGCTCCTGCCCGGAGCGCGGCGGCCACTCGAGCGTGAACGTGGCGCTCTCGATCTCCTCGGGGTCCAGGTCGCCCTCGACCGCCCAGGCCGTCACCTGCTTGCCCGAGCGCTGCCGGACGGCGCCGAGGTCGATCGCCGGCCCGTCGGGCACGGGCGACCCGAGCTCCTCGCCGAACTCGCGCCACGCGGCGGCGCGGGCGTCCTCGCCCTCGTCGATCTCGCCCTTCGGGATCGACCACGCCCCGGCGTCGCGCTTGCGCCAGTACGGGCCGCCCGGATGCACGAGCAGCACCTCGACGCCGCCGGGACCGTGCCGGTAGAGCAGGACTCCGGCGGAGCGTTGACGCGCCATCGCCGCCGACGATAGCCGCGCGCCCGACCGCCGCTCGCCGGTTCCGCTAGGCCCAGCGCACCGGCGGCGCGTCGCCGTCGAGGGCGACGTCCCACGCGTGGCGCAGGGCGCGCGACGCGCCACGGATCGTCAGCGCCGCGCGCGCCTCGGCCACCGACGCCGCGTGCCGCGCGAGCGCGATGACGCCGTGGTGGTCGATGAAGCGCAGGCGGCTGACGTCGAGCGCCGCGCCGCCGACCGTCGACGCCGCGAGCACGCGCTCCAGGCCCGCGGCGGCGAAGACGTCGACCTCGCCGTGGAGCGCGATGCCCGCGCCGTCGGCGAACAGGCGGAACGGCGGCTGCTCGCCGTCGCGATGGACCAGCGGGTGCACGCACAGGACATCGTCGATCGCGCCGTCGCCGAGGACCCGGCGGTCGTAGGCGCACAGCGCCGAGATCGGGCGCCCGGCGGCCACGCGCTCGTCGGCGAGCTGCTCCCAGCGGGCCAGCGCGGCGCGCCGGGCGGGATCGCGCGCCAGCGCGGTGCCGTCGGCGACGATCCGCAGGCCGGCGAAGCCGTCGGCCCAGGCCTGGTGCAGCGCGTCCTCGTAGCGGCTCGCCTGCTCCTCCGCGTCGATCGGCCGCCCGACGTCGTAGCGGTCGCCGAGCGGCAGGACGAGCAGCGCGCCGCGCTCGACCAGCACGTCGCGGTCGGGCAACGGCGCGAGGTCGGCCAGCAGCGCGTCGGCCGGCCGGTCGGCGACGTAGGCGAGCCGCAGCCCGAGCTCGGCGCCCTCGCGCAGGAACGTCACCGCGGCGGCGCGCAGCGCGGACTCGTCGTCGTAGGACCAGCAGACGTGGTCGCTCACCCCCAGCCCCGCGACCGTGGCGATCGTGCCCTGCCGCCGCATGGGGCGAGCGTACTCGCCGTCAGCCGGCTTGGCGAATGAGCCTCCGGCAGCGCCGGTCGAGGTAGCGCACCGCGAGCCAGTAGTGGCGGAAGGCGGGGTTGCGCGTGTGGCGCAGCGCGTAGCGCCGGTAGATCTGCTGGATGATCACGGCGAGGCGGAAGAGCCCGAACACCTCGTAGAACGCCCAGTCGCCGACGGCGATCCCGGTGCGATCCGCGTAGCGCTCGACGACCTCGGCGCGGGTCAGCATGCCGGGCGCGTGGGTCGGCTGCCGGCGCAGGGCGTGCATGAAGCGGTCGTCGTCGGCCTGGACCCAGTACGCGAGGGCGCCGCCGAGGTCCATGAGCGGATCGCCGACCGTCGCCATCTCCCAGTCGAGCACGCCGGCGATCCGCTGCGGGTCGCCCGGGGCCAGCACGACGTTGTCGAAGCGGTAGTCGTTGTGGACGACGCAGGCGCCGACGTCGTCGGGGAGCCGCTCGGCGAGCCAGCGCATGACCCGCTCGCACGACGGCGCGTTGCGGGTCCGCGCCGCCCGGTAGCGCTCGGACCAGCCCTCGACCTGGCGGCGCACGTAGCCGGGGCCGCGACCGAGGCCGGCGAGGCCGGCGGCCTGCGGGTCGACGGCGTGGAGGTCGACGAGCCGGTCGACGACCGACTCGCACAGGCGGCGCGTCGCCGCGGCGTCGAGCCCGAGCTCCGCGGGCACGTCCTTGCGCAGGATCGTCCCCGCGACGCGCTCCATGACGTAGAAGTCGCTGCCGAGGACGGCGTGGTCCCGGCAGAGCGCCACCATCTCGGGCACGTACGGGAAGACCGGCTTCAGCGCGGCCTGGACGTCGTGCTCGCGGCGCATGTCGTGCGCCGAGGCGGCCTTGGCTCCCGGCGGCGGACGGCGCAGGATCAGGTCGCGCTCCGGATAGCGCAGCAGGTACGTCAGGTTCGACGCGCCGCCGGAGAACTGGCGCACCTCGGGCAACCCGGGCCCGAGGCCCCCGGCGCGCTCGCGCAGCCACGCGTCGACGGCGGCGACGTCGAACGCGTCCTCGACGCGGACCGCCCCGGCGCCCGCGACGGGCGCGGCGGCGGCGCTCACCCCGCCCACTTGCCGATGCCGTGGCGGGCGAGCTCCAGCCGCGCGACCACGCCGCGGTGGACCTCGTCGGGCCCGTCGGCGAGGCGCAGCGCGCGCGCCATCGTCCAGGCCGGCGCGAGCGGGAAGTCGCTGCTCAGCCCGGCGCCGCCGTGCAGCTGCATCGCCATGTCGACGACCTGCTGGGCCATGTTCGGCACCGCGACCTTGATCGCCGAGACCGCGCCGATCGCCTCCGGCCGCCCCTCGTCGAGCAGCCAGGCGGCGTGCAGCACGTGCAGGCGCGACTGGTCGATGGCGATGCGCGCGTCGGCGATCCGCTCGCGGTTGCCGCCGAGGTTCGCGAGCGGCTTGCCGAAGGCGACCCGCTCGCCCGCGCGCTTGCACGCCAGCTCGAGCGCGAGCTCGGCGAGCCCGATGAGCCGCATGCAGTGGTGCACCCGCCCGGGGCCGAGGCGCGCCTGCGCGATCGAGAAGGCCTGGCCCGGCCCGCCGATGATGTGGTCGGCCGGCAGCCGCACGTCGGTGAACTGCACCTCGCCGTGGCCCCCGGGAGCGTCGACGAAGCCCATCGTGTCGAGCATCCGCACGACCTCGACGCCGGGCGCGTGCCGCGGGACGAGCACCATCGAGTGCTGGTGGTAGCGGTCGGCGCCGGGATCGGTCAGGCCCATGAAGATCAGGACCTCGCACTGGGGATGGCCGATGCCGGTCGACCACCACTTCCGCCCGTTGAGGACCACCTCGTCGCCCTCGACGACGGCGGTCGCCTCCATGTTCGTCGCGTCCGAGGAGGCGACGCCGGGCTCCGTCATGCAGAACGCCGAGCGGATCGACCCGTCGAGCAGCGGCTCGAGCCAGCGGCGCTTCTGCTCGTCGCTGCCGAAGTGCAGCAGCACCTCCATGTTGCCGGTGTCGGGCGCGTTGCAGTTGGTGACCGTCGGCGCCAGCAGCGACCGGCCCATCCGCTCGGCCAGCGGCGCGTACTCGACGTTCGTCAGCTCGCCGGGCAGGAAGAGGTTCCACAGGCCGGCGGCCTTCGCCTTGGCCTTGAGCTCCTCGACGATGGGCAGCACGACCCACGGGTCGTCGAGCGCGAGCAGCTCGCGGTGGTAGGCCTCCTCCACCGGCGCGATCTCGTCGGCCATGAAGGCCTCGAGGCGGTCGAGGAGGTCCTGGGCGCGCGGGGAGTGGGCGAAGTCCATGGCGGTACGGGACCGTACCGCCTGCGCCGGGCGCGACGGGCTGCGTCAGTCGTCGGCCGGGGGCGGCCGGAAGACGATCCGCTTGACCTCCGACGCCGCTCCGCCGCCGAGGCGCAGCGCGGTGTGGAACCCCTCGTCGCCGAGCTCGCCGGCGTCGAGCGCGTTGCGCAGCGCGTTGAGCGCCGGCCGGTCGTCCTCGGCGACCTCGTCGCGGCCGACCTCGAGCAGGATCAGGTGGCGCGGGCGGCGCGCCTGCGCCGCCGGGACGACGAAGCGCGTGCGCTCCTCCTCGCCGACGCCCGTGAGGAGGATCACGCCGTCGCCGGCGCCGAGCCGCTTGGCGACCGCCGCGGCGAGCAGCTCCGCGGCCTTCTCCTCGAGCACGTCGGCGGCGACGCGGCCCTGCAGCAGCGCGCGCACCTTGTCGATCGAGAGGATCGCCGGCTTGTCCTCGACCACGCGCGCGGCGAAGCGCTCGCGCGCGTCGCGCGAGGCCGACGCGATGACCACGAGGCTGCCGGGGACGTAGCGCAGCCGGTCGGTGGGACGCAGCACGCGGCCGCGGACCGACGGGTCGAAGCGACGGGGCGCCGCGGGCTCGCGGCCGGGCCGGTCCGACGACCACCCCCCACGCTCGTCTGCGGGGATCTTGACGCTGCGTGTGGAGGGGGGCTCGGCCATGGCCGCATCCTATGGCCGCGCCCGCCGGGCGCGCAGCCGCTACCGGCGCACGCGGGCGAAGTGCCGCGCGAGATCCTCCACGGCGCTCTTCATGACGCGGTCGTTGAGCATCCGCTGGACCGGCCCCGGCAGTGGGAACCCCGGGTCGATGCGCAGGCGGAACGTCGCGCGGGTCGTGCCGTCGCCGAGGTCGTCGAAGCACCAGCGCCCCCACGCGTCGCGGAAGTCGCCCTCGACGTAGCTGCCGGTCACCGTGGCGGGCTCCTCGTAGGCGTGGCGCAGCACGTAGCGGACCTCGCGCAGCTTCGCGTCGACGCGGTACTCGACGTCGCGGCCGCGGCCCTCGTCGTCGCGCGAGAGGACGCGGCACGACCGCAGCGACCGCTGCCACTCGGGCGTGCGCTCGTAGTCGAGGAACGTGGCCCAGACCTCGTCGCGCGGCGCGGGGACGACGGCGGAGTGCGAGCGCTCGTAGTCGGGCATGGGGACTCCGTTACCCCGAGCCGGGGCCGGCCTCGCCCGGCGAGGCCGAGCCGGCGGTCCCGTCGCCGCTGCGCCGGCTACGCCGCGAGCGCGCGGTCGACCGCCTCGGGCGAGAGCACGTGCTCGATCGCCATGATCGCCGCGCCGGTGATGCCGGCGCGGTCGCCCAGGCGGCTCGGCACGATGCGCAGCTCCTGCGTGGCCAGCGGCGGCGAGCGCTGGATGACGACCTCGCGCACGCCGGCGAGCAGCGGCTCGTGCACCTCGGCGACGTCGCCGCCGATGACGATCACCGCCGGGTTGAAGAAGTTCACGCAGCCCGCCAGCACCTCGCCGATGTGCCGCCCCGCCTCGCGCACCTCGTAGACGGCCTGCGGCTGCGCGGCCCGCACGAGCCGCACCACGTCGCGGCTGTCGGCCGCCGGCAGCCCCGCGGCGCTCAGCCGCGCCGCGAGCGCCCGCCCGCCGGCCACCGCCTCGAGGCAGCCGGCGTTGCCGCACCGGCAGCGCACCGCCTCGAAGCCCTCGATGCGGATGTGGCCGATGTCGCCGGCCGCGCCCTGCGAGCCGCGGTGGATGTGCCCGTCCGCGATGACGCCGCAGCCGATGCCGGTGCCGACCTTGACGAACAGGAACTGGTCGACGGAGCGGTGGTGGGCCCAGTGCTCGCCGAGGGCCATGATGTTGACGTCGTTGTCGACGAGCACCGGGGCCGCGTGGCGCTCGCCGAACCACGAAGGGATGGAGAACCCGTCCCAGCCCGGCATGATCGGCGGGCTCACCGGCTGACCCGTGGCGAACGCGACCGGCCCGGGGACGCCGACGCCGATCCCGCGGACGTCCTCGACGGCGCGGCCCGCCTCGCGCAGCAGGTCCGAGAACGCGTCGTCGACGCGGCCGAGCACCGGCTCGGGGCCGAGCGCGATGTCGAGCTCGAAGGCGCGCTCGGCCAGCGGGCGGCCGGCGAGGTCGCTGACCGCGATCCGGGCGTGGGTGGCGCCGAGGTCGGCGACGAGCACGATGCCCGCGTCGTGGTTGAACGCGAGCACGGTGGGCGGCCGGCCCCCGGTGGACGCGGTGCCGCCGGCCTCGTAGACGAGCCGGTGGCTGATGAGCGCGTCGACGCGCTGCGCGACGGTCGAGCGCGCCAGCCCGGTCCGCCGGGCGAGGTCCGCCCGCGTCACCGCCTCGCCGTCGCGGATGAGACGCAGGACCGCGCCGGCGCCCGTGCCCCCGGGCGTGCCGGCCGTCGTTCCGCGTGCGCGCTCTCCGTCCATCGGTTGCGTATTCAACCACGCAGGCTTCAGCCGTCAACGAACATTTCCGGCCCGCGGACGAAGACGAAGCAGGCCAGCTTTTGCTTGACAGCCGATCAAAGTCTGCCGTATCGTCGCCAACCGGGTCATGAGGAGAGCGCTTCGCATCGGCATCGCCGGGGCCGGCTTCATCGGCGCCGTCCACGCACGGGCCGCCCGCCTCGCCGGCGCCCGCCTCGCCGGCGTCTCCGCGTCCTCGGCCGAGCGCGCCGACCGGGCCGCCGCGGCGCTCGGCGCCGAGCGCGCCTTCGCGAGATCCGAGCAGCTCGTCACCGACCCCGACATCGACGTCGTCCACGTCTGCACGCCGAACCACCTCCACCTGCCGCTCGCCGAGGCGGCGCTCGCGGCCGGCAAGCACGTCGTCTGCGAGAAGCCACTGGCGACCGACGCCGACGGCGCCGCCGGCCTCGTCGCCGCCGCGCAGGCGGCCGGACGCGTCGCCGCCGTCCCGTTCGTCTACCGCTACTACCCGACCGTCCGCGAGGCGCGCGAGCGCGTGCGCGACGGGCGCACCGGTCCCGTGCGGCTGCTGCACGGCACCTACCTGCAGGACTGGCTGCTGCGCGCCGAGGACGACAACTGGCGCGTCGACGCCACGCTCGGCGGCGCGTCGCGCGCGTTCGCGGACATCGGGTCGCACTGGTGCGACCTGGCCGAGTTCACCACCGGCCACCGGATCGCGCGGCTCTCGGCGCGGCTGCTCACCGCCTTCCCGGAGCGCGCCGACACCGCCCACCGGCACGCGTTCGCCGCCGGCGCCGACCCCGACGGGGCCGGCACCACCGCCACGCGTCCGGTCGACACCGAGGACGCCGCGCTGGTGCAGTTCGAGACCGACCGCGGCGCGCTCGGCTCCGTCGTGATCTCGCAGATCTCGCCCGGCCGCAAGAACCGGCTCTGGCTGGAGATCGACGGCGCCGACGAGGCGCTGGCCTTCGACCAGGAGCAGCCCGAGTCGCTGTGGGCCGGACGGCGCGAGGTCACCACGATCGTCGGGCGCGATCCGCAGCACCTCTCGCCGGCCGCCGCCCGCCTCGCGGTGATGCCGGCCGGCCACCCCCAGGGCTACGCCGACTGCTTCGACGCGTTCGTGGCCGACGTCTACGCCGCGATCCGCGACGGATCGGTCCCCGACGGCATGCCGCGCTTCGAGGACGGCCTGCGCGCCGCCACGATCACCGACGCGGTCCTCGCCTCGGCGCGCGAGCAGCGCTGGGTCAGCGTCCCCGGCGCGCGCGACGTCCGCGCGGAGGTCCCCGCGTGACCGCCGCCGCCGTCCTCGAGGTCCGCGACCTCGTCAAGCACTACCCGGGCGCGCGGGCGCTCGACGGCGTCGACTTCGACGTCCGCGCCGGCGAGGTGCACTGCCTGCTCGGCCCCAACGGCGCCGGCAAGTCGACGCTCATCAAGTGCGTCTCGGGCATCGTCGAGCCGACCGCCGGCGAGGTCCTCGTCGACGGCGACCCGCTGCCGACCGGGGCTCCCGCCGAGTCGCTCAGGCGCGGCGTCGCCACCATCTACCAGGAGCTCGACCTCGTCGAGGACCTGCGGGTCTACGAGTCGATCTTCCTCGGCCACGAGCCGCGCCGCGCCGGCATGCTCGACCGCGAGCGGATGAAGCGCGAGGCCCGCACGCTGCTCGAGCGCCTCGACCAGCCGCGCGTGCCGGTCGACGCCTACGTCCGCACGCTGCGGCCGGCGGCGCAGCAGATCGTCTCGATCGCGCGCGCCCTCTCGCAGGACGTCCGCCTGCTGATCATGGACGAGCCGTCGGCGATCCTCGACGACCAGGAGGTCGAGACGCTCTTCGGCGTGGTGCGCCGCCTCACCGAGGCGGGCGTCGGCGTCATCTACATCTCCCACCGGCTCGACGAGGTCCGCCGCATCGGCGACCGCGTCACCGTGCTCTCCGACGGCCGCACGGTCGCCACCGGCCTGCCCGCCGACACGCCGTCCGACGTCCTCGTCGAGAAGATGGTCGGCCGGCGCGTCGAGCAGCTGTACCCGGCACGCCCGGTGGGCCGCGACGAGGTCGTCATGGAGGTCCGCGGCATCACCCGGCGGCCGGACGTGCGCGACGTCTCCTTCACCCTCCGGTCCGGCGAGGTGCTCGGGATCGGCGGGCTCGTCGGGGCGGGCCGGACCGAGCTGCTGCGCCTGGTCTACGGCCTCGACCGGCCGGATGCGGGCGAGGTCCGCGTCGACGGGCGCCGCCTGCCGCCCGGCCGGCCCCGCGCGGCGATCGCCGCCGGGCTCGGCCTCGCGCCCGAGGACCGCAAGTCGCAGGGGCTCCTCCTCGACTGGCAGCTCGCCGCCAACGTCAGCCTCGCCGACCTCGGCCGGTTCACCCGCGCCGGGCTCATCGACCGCAGCGCCGAGCGCAGCGCCGCCGGGGCGCAGCTGCGCGAGCTCGACACCGTGCCCGACGACGTCACCCGCGTCACCCGCGAGCTGTCGGGCGGCAACCAGCAGAAGGTCGTCCTCGCCCGGTGGCTGCTGCACGACTGCCGCGTCCTGCTGCTCGACGAGCCGACGCGCGGCGTCGACGTCGGCGCGAAGGCCGAGATCTACCGCGTCGTCGCCGAGCTGGCCGCGCGGGGCGTGGCGATCGTCGTCGTCTCGTCGGAGCTCGGCGAGCTCGCCGGGCTCTGCACCCGCGTGCTCGTGATGCGCGAGGGCGAGGTCGTCGCCGAGGTCGCCGGCGAGCAGGCCAGCGAGCTCGAGCTGCTGCGCCACGCCGTGGCCCCCACCCATTCCGAACCCGTCCTGGAGGAGACCGCATGAGCACGGCAACGCCGGCCGTCGCGGCACGCGCGCCGCGCATCCAGCTGCAGGAGTACACCCTCGTCGGCGTCCTGATCCTGCTCCTCGTCGCCGGAGCGATCCTCGAGGACTCGTTCCTGACGTCGGACAACATGCTCAACGTGATCCGCCAGGCGAGCGTCGTCGGCGTGATCGCGATCGGCATGACGTTCGTCATCGCCACCGGCGGCATCGACCTCTCCGTCGGCTCGATGGTCGCCGCGTGCGCCGTCGCCGGCGCGCAGTTCGCCGACTCCGGGTCGACGATGTTCATCCTCGGCGCGCTCGGCATGGGCATCCTGCTCGGCGGGATCAACGCGGGCGCGATCGCCTACGGCAAGGTCGTGCCGTTCATCGCCACGCTGGCGATGTTCACCGCCGCGCGCGGCCTCGCGCTGTGGATCAGCGACAAGAAGCCGACCTCGGTCTTCCAGCTCGAGACGGTCCGCTGGTTCGGCAACGGGGAGGTGATCGGGATCCCGTCGGCGGCGATCGTCTTCCTGGCGGTGACGGCCGTCGGCTGGGTGCTGCTGAACCGGACCGCCTACGGCCGCCACGTCGTGGCGATCGGCGGCAACCGCGAGGCGGCGCGCATCGCCGGCATCAGCGTGCCGAGGGTCGTCTTCAGCGTCTACGTGCTGAGCGGCATCTGCGTCGCGATCGCGGCCGTGCTCGTCACCGGCCGCCTGGCCAGCGCCTCGCCGATCGTCGGCAACCTCTACGAGCTCGACGCGATCGCCGCGGTCGTCATCGGCGGCACCAGCCTCGCCGGTGGACGCGCCTCGATCGTCGGGACGTTCCTCGGCGTCATGACCTTCGCGCTGATCTTCAACCTGCTGACGCTGATGGACCTCGCCGTCGAGATCCAGCAGGTCACCAAGGGGGTGATCATCCTCGCGGCCGTGCTCATCCAGCGCCGTGACCGCTGATCCCCACGCTGCACCACGCGTCACTGCCCCGCACGACTTCGTAGTCCCTCAGGAGGAGGAGAAGGAATGTCCATGAAGCACCTGCTGGCGCCGGTGATCGTCGCGCTCGCGCTCGGCGTCGCCGCGTGCGGCGACGACGACGAGTCGTCGACCACCGCCAGCGACACCACCGCCGCCGAGCAGTCCGGCGGCGCCACCAACGAGACCGTCGCCGAAGGCGGCAAGGTCAAGATCGCCTTCAGCGCTCCCGGCGCCGACCACGGCTGGATGGCCGCCATCACCGAGAACGCCAAGGACGAGGCCGAGGAGCTCGGCGACGTCGAGCTGATCTCCGCCGAGGGCGTCACCGACTCCGCGGCCCAGGCCGACCAGATCGAGACGCTCATCCAGCAGAAGCCCGACGTCCTCGTCGTGCTGCCCAACGAGGGCGAGGCGCTGACGCCGGTCGCCATGAAGGCGATGGCTGCCGGCATCCCGGTGGTCGACGTCGACCGCGAGTTCTCCGAGCAGGGCGCCTACCGGACGCTCATCACCGGCGACAACTACGGCATCGGCTGGCAGGCCGGCAACTACTTCGCCGACGAGCTCGAGTGCAAGGGCAACGTCGTCGAGATCCAGGGCATCGCCGGCATCTCGGTGACCGAGCAGCGCAGCCAGGGCTTCGAGGACGCCATCCAGGACCGCTGCAAGGGCGGCATCAAGATCATCGCCAGCCAGCCGGCCGACTTCGTGCCGGACAAGGGCCTGTCGGTGATGGAGAACATCCTCCAGGCGCACGACGACATCGACGCCGTCTACACGCACGACGACGACATGGCCGAGGGCGTCGTGGCGGCGATCGAGAACGCCGGCCGCGAGGACGAGATGTTCCTCACCGGCGCCGGCGGCTCGAAGAACGCGATGGAGCGCATCAAGGAGGGCGGCCTCTACCGGGCGACCTTCCTCTACAACCCGTCGATGTCGGCCTCGGCGATCCGCCTCGGCCGCCTGATCGCGCGCGGCGAGGGCCTCTCCGAGCTCGCCGAGCCGGAGGTCCCGAGCAAGATCACGGTGCCCGCGACGACGGTCACCCAGGAGAACGTCGACTCCGTCATGGAGCTCGGCTTCTAGCCCGGCGACCGCACCTCTCCACCCCGCCGCCGGGCCTCGCGCCGGCGGCGGGGGTGCGGGAGGATCCCTCCATGGCACGTCCCGTCACCCTCTTCACCGGCCAGTGGGCCGACCTGCCGCTCGCCGACCTCGCCGAGCGCTGCGGCCGCTGGGGCTTCGACGGCCTCGAGCTGGCCAGCTGGGGCGACCACTTCGACGTCGTCGAGGCGCTGCGCGACGACGCCTACTGCCGCCGCCGGCGCGAGCTGCTCGAGCGCCACGGCCTGAACGTGTGGGCGATCAGCAACCACCTCGTCGGCCAGGCGGTCTGCGATCCGATCGACACCCGCCACCAGTCCGTGCTCCCGCCCGAGGTCTGGGGCGACGGCGAGCCCTCGGGCGTGCGCGCCCGCGCCGCCGAGCGGATGAAGGACACCGCCCGCGCGGCGGCCCGGCTCGGCGTCGAGGTCGTCACCGGCTTCACCGGCTCGCCGATCTGGCACCTGCTCTACTCGTTCCCGCCGAACGACTTCGCCGAGGTCGAGCGCGGCTACGAGGCGTTCGCGGAGGCGTGGTCCCCGATCCTCGACGTCTTCGACGCCGAGGGCGTGCGCTTCGCGCTCGAGGTCCACCCGACCGAGATCGCCTACGACTTCGTGACCGCCCGCAAGGCGCTCGACGCGCTCGACCGCCGGCCCGCGTTCGGGATCAACTTCGACCCGAGCCACCTCGTGCCGCAGTTCCTCGACGCGGCCGCGTTCGTCGACGACTTCGCCGACCGCATCTACCACGTGCACGTCAAGGACGCGCGCCGCCGCCTCGACGGGCGCCGCTCGATCCTCGGGAGCCACGTCGACTTCGGCGACCCGCGCCGCGGGTGGGACTTCGTCTCGCCCGGGCACGGCGACGTCGACTTCGAGGAGCTCCTCCGGGCGCTCAATCGCGCCGGCTACCAGGGCCCGCTCTCGATCGAGTGGGAGGACAGCGGCATGGACCGCGACTGGGGCGCCCCCGACGCGCTCGCGTTCGTGCGGCGCACCGACTTCGCGCCGTCCGACGTCGCGTTCGACGCGGCGTTCGCCCGCGAGCGCTGACGGGTACGCTGCCGCGCGTGGTCAACCCACTGGGGCTGGTGTCCTTGCCCGGCGACGCCGTCGCCGCGTTGCGCCTGCTGCCGCGCCTGCTGACGCTCCTCGAGGAGATCGCGGAGACGACACGGGCGCTGCCCGAGATGCGCGACGCGATCGTCGACGTCGCGCGCGACACCGGCGCGCTCGCCGGGCTCGAGCGCGACATCGGACGGGTCGCCGAGGCGACGGCGCCGCTGGGCGCGGTCGCGGCCGCCACCGAGGTGCTGCCTCCGATGGACGGGAGGATGGCGACGATCGAGGCGGCCATGCCGGTCCTCGTCGAGGTGCAGGGCCACCTCTCACAGCTGCCGGACACGATCGCGACGCTCGGGACCGGGATCGACCGGCTCGCGACGCTGCTCGACCGGCTGCTCGCGTCGCTCGACCGCCTCGACGAGAACGTCGCCGCGCTCGACCGCGCCGTGCACCCGCTCGGCCGGCTGGCCGACCGGCTGCCCGGCGGCGCCCGGCGCTGACGGCGCCCAGGGCGCTCAGCCGGTCGTGTGACGCGGCTTGTAGCGGTGGTGGAGCATGAGCGCGTTGCCGTCGGGGTCGGCGAAGAACGCCATGTGGCAGACGCCGGTGTCGAAGATCTCCCCTCGGAACTCGACGCCCTTGGCCTCGAGCGCGGCGCGCGCCGCGTGGACGTCGTCGACGTGCAGCGCGAGCGGGTTCGGGTTCGGCTTGAACTCGAACCCCATGCGGTCCGGGACGATGACGCTCAGCGTCAGGTTGCCGGTCTCGAACTCGGCGAACGGCCGGTCCGGCAGCCGGACGGAGTTCCGCAGGCCGAGCGTGTCGCCGTAGAACGCGACGGCGGCGTCGAGGTCGCGCGTCGGGATCGAGACGAAGTCGGTGCCGCTGATGGCGATGGCGGGCGCGTCGGTGGACATGGCCGCGACTGTAGTCGGCTCGGCCTCCCGCGACCACCCGGTACGGCCCGCCGTCAGCGCGGGCGCCGTCGCCGCTCGAGCCGCGCCGCGAGCACGCAGATGTCGTCGGCGGTCTCGCCCTCCGGAAGCTGCTCCAGCACGCCCGCCACGAGCGCCGCCGCGCCGGCGTCGCGGCTCGCGGTCACCTGCGCCAGCAGGCGCTCCATCCCGTGCTGCAGCGACCGCGAGCGACGCTCGACCAGGCCGTCGGTGTAGAGCACGACCGCCGCGCCCGGCGGCAGCCTGCGGTGCGCCTCGCGGCGCGGGCGCGGCTCGACGAGCGCGTCCAGCGGCGGGCTGCGCCCCTCCCACGCGAACGCCGGCTCCTCGCCGGGCACGACGAGCAGCGGAGGCGGATGGCCGGCGCAGGCGAAGCGCAGCTCGCCGCCGTCGAGGTCGAGCTCGGCGTAGACGACCGTCGTCATCGCGCCGACGCCGTGGCGGCGCGTGAAGGCGTCGAGCGCGTCGAGCAGCGCGGCCGGCCCGAGGCCCGTGGAGGCCAGCGCCCGGACGGCGCTGCGCAGCTGGCCCATCGCGGCGGCGGCCTCGATCCCGCGGCCGACGACGTCGCCGACGACGAGCCCGGCGGTTCGCCCCTCGTCCAGCCAGAAGGCGTCGTACCAGTCGCCGCCCACGTCGAGCTCCTCGATCGCCGGCCGGTAGGCGACGTCGACGTCGAGGCCGGGGGCCACGGGAAGGGCGCCGGAGAGCATGCTCTGCTGCAGCTGCCGGGCGATCTCGCGGTCACGGCGCCGCGCCTTCAGCAGCTCCTGCTCGTAGCGCCGGCGATCCGTGGCGTCGAAGACCGTGATCCGCACGACGCGCGGGCGGTCGTCGGCGTCGCGCCGCACGACCGCGTTGACGAGCGCGGGCAGCCGGCTGCCGTCGGCGCGGACGATCTCGACGGCGATCTCGCGGGCCGAGCCCTGCATCGCCAGCAGCGGCGCGATGTGGGTCTCGTGGTAGATGCGCCCGCCCGGCGACAGCAGCTCCTGGAAGCGCCGGCGACCGAGGAGGTCCTCGCGCGACATCCCGGTCCACTCCTCGAACGTCCGGTTGACGCGGACGATCGTGCCGTCGGGGCGCGTGGCGAGGTAGCCGCACGGTGCGGACTCGAAGAGGTCCTCGGCGGTGTCCTCGAGCAGCTCGCCTTCGCTCGTCACGCGTGGAGGTAGGCCCGCATCGCGGCCACCGTCTCGTCCGGGGCGCTGAGGTTCGGGCAGTGGCCCGTGGCGCGGAGGCGGACGAGCCGGCTCTCGGGCAGCCGCTCGGCGACGTAGGCGCCGACCGCGTCGGGCGCGATCACGTCGTCGGAGCACTGCAGCACCAGGCTCGGCGTCCGGACGCGCTCGAGGTCGGCGCGGTTGTCGGACAGGAAGGTGACGCGGGCGAACTGCGCGGCGACGTCAGGATCGGCGCGGCAGAAGCTGTTCGTCAGCTCCTCGCCCAGCTCCGGCCGGTCGGCGTTGCCCATGATCACCGGCGCCATCGCGCTCGACCAGCCGAGGTAGTTGCTGTCGAGCGAGTCGAGCAGCTCGTCGATGTCGCCGCGGGTGAAGCCGCCGGCGTAGCCGTCGTCGTCGACGTAGCGCGGCGACGGGCCGACGAGGATCAGGTGGCCGAAGCGATCGGGCTCCTCGATGGCGGCGAGCACGCCGATCATCGCGCTCACCGAGTGCCCGACGAAGACGACGTCGCGCAGGTCGAGCTCGCGGCAGATCTCCAGCACGTCGTCGGCGTAGCCGCGCAGGGACGCGTACCGCCGGGTGTCGAACGCGCCGCGGTCGGAGCCTCCCATCCCGACGTGGTCGAACAGCACGATCCGGTGGTCGTCGGCGAACGCCGGCCACACGAACCGCCACATGCTCTGGTCGCAGCCGAAGCCGTGGGCGAAGAGCATCGGCCGGCCGCCGGCCCGGCCGTGCTCGACCACGTTGTTGCGCTCCACCGCCCGCACCACACCCATTGTCGTGGATCCGCGCGGCAAGTGCCCGGCAAGCGCCCGCGAGGACCATCTCGCGCATGAACCCCCTTCGCATCGCAACCCTGCTCGCCGTGGCGGCCGCGTGCCTCGCGGTCGCCGCCCCGGCGGGCGCCGACTCGATCGCCTACATCAAGGGCGGCGACGTGTGGCTCGCCTCCCCCGACGGCAAGCGCAAGGTGCGCGTCACGAGGACCGGCGACCTCTCGTACGTGTCCCAGGCCGACAACGGCACGATGATCGCGCTGGCGCCGAACGAGCGCCTGCGCAAGCTGTCGCGGACCGGCAAGGTCCTCGCCGAGTTCCCGACGTACGTGACCGACGGCGCGCCGAAGTCCGGCGCGACCGACGAGTTCCACGGCCCGTTCGGGCCCGAGATCTCGCCCAACGGCAAGCTCGTGGCGTTCGAGTGGTACAACGAGACGTACTCGGACTCCAACACGCCGACGTGCAACTCGCAGGCGGTCGACCCGTGCTACGAGCTGACGTCGCGCCAGGGCGTCGGCATCACCCGGTCGGATCGCTTCACGCCCTACGAGGAGTACGGGCTGCTGACCGGCTGGATCTACCCGCAGTGGCTCACGAACGACATGCTCGTGCGCTCGGACGCCGGCGCGATCCTCAACGAGGACGTCGTCTTCAACCGCGTCGCCCCCGGGCTCGGCGACGACGAGCTCGACCGCTGGTTCTGGGACGAGTGGCAGGGCCTCGGCCTCATCGACGCCGAGCTCACCCACGACCACCGCGCCGCGGCGGCGATCGCCGGCGCGTCGGACGAGAAGCTGCGCGTCTACCGGCCGCTGGTCGAGCCGTTCGGCGCGCCGGACCCGAACCTCGCGCCGTTCGCCAAGAACGAGCCAATCGTGGAGCCGTGCTTCGAGCTCGGCGATCCCGTCGGGGGCAAGTTCGAGTCGCTGAGCTTCTCGCCGGACGGCAAGCGCCTGGCGTACGGCGTGGGCGACGGGATCTGGGTCGTGTCGATCCCCGACTTCTCCGGCGGCTGCGTCGCCCCGGACGCGTCGACGAACGTGAAGGTGATCCCGGGCGGGCGCTTCCCGCACTGGGGCCCGGCGGACCTGCCGAAGCCGAAGAAGCGCGGCAAGCACCGGCCGCGCGGCTGAGCGCCGCGGCGGGCAGGCGGACGAATGGCGGATGGGCGCGGCGGCGCCCGCCCGGCTAGGTTCGCCTGCCCCCGGCCCTCCGGGCCTCCGGCCCCGCTCACGATCGCGAGACCCCATGCGCCTGCCGTCCCCGTCCTCCCTCCTGCCCGCCGCTGTGGCCGTCGCCGTGCTGGCGGTGAGCGCCGGTCCCGCGGCGGCCGCGCCGGTGACCGGGGCCTCGCTGTGGTTCAACGACGCCGTCCGCGACGAGTTCACCGCCGGCAAGGCGATGCTGGTGTTCCGCACCGAGGCCGCGCTGCCCACCTCGACGGGCGGCTCGATTCCCACGCGGGTGAGGATCGGCGGGCAGCGCGCCTACCTCTACACGATCTCCTCGGAGCTGCACTGCTACGGAGCCGACGTCGACGTGCTGCGGGGCCGCAAGGAGGTCGGCCGGGCGGGCGACCGCCTGAAGGTGACGATCGGGCGCGCAGGCGGCCTGCTGCGGCGCTCGCTGGAGGTGCAGCCGTACGCCGCCGACGTGGCGCGCGGGGCGAACCTCGGGTGCGACGCCGACCCGAAGTCCACGACCGTGCTGTTCGACCTCTTCTACCAGCCCGAGATCGAGCCCGAGCGCGTGTTCTTCACCGCCAACGCGGGGCCGTATCTGAAGGACCTCGCCTGGACGGGCTGGGGCACCGCCCAGGCGATCGGCACGGGCACGTACGTCAGCGACTGCGCCTCCTGCGGCCCGAAGCAGATCCTGCCGGCCCGGCTCGTGCTCGAGCGGCCGGGGGCGTGCCGCGGCTGGGGCGTGCAGGTCTACCTGCGCTCGCGCCTCGAGAAGACGCTCGAGAGCGGCGAGGTCACGACGACCGAGCTCGGCCCGGGCGACGCGCCCTGCGGGTAGCACCGCCGGCGCCGCACCCCCTAGTGCAGGACGCGGTACCTCACGTGCGTCACGGCGGGTGACGCCACGACGTCGACCGGCTCGAGCTTCGGGTCGCCGACGTCGACGAAGAGCCGCTCGCCGCCCCCGAGGACGACCGGGACGACGTGGAGGTAGAGCTCGTCGAGCAGCCCGGCGGCGAGCGCCTGGTTCACCGTGCTCGCGCCGCCCGCGACCATGACGTCGCCGTCGCCCGCGGCCGCCCGGGCCTGCTCGATCGCGGATCCGACCCCGTCGGTGACGAAGGTGAACGTGGTGCCGCCCTCCATCGGCAGCGGGTCCCGCGCATGGTGGGTGACGACGAACACCGGCGCGTGGAACGGCGGTTCGTCGCCCCACCATCCGCGCCACGACGCGTCCCACGGCCCGGGGCCGCCGCCGAACATGTTGCGCCCCATGACGTAGGCGCCGACGCCCGCCTGGGCCTCGTCGATCACCTCGGCGTCGACGTTGCGCTCCCCGCCGGTACGGCCGTGCTGACGCTGCCAGCTGTCGGTGGCGATCGCCCACTCGTGCAGGCGCTCCCCGCCCTCGCCGAGCGGCTCGTCGTGCGACGGGTTCGGGCCGGCGGCGTAGCCGTCGACCGAGACCGAGATCTGGCATCGGATCGCCATCGCGCTCACGCTCCCGGCACGGCGTCGAGCTTGCGGCGGGTGATCGCGAGCTGCCTGGTGGCGGTGGCGTCGGCCATGGCGCGTCTCTCCTGCGTTCGGGGTTGCGGATCGGTGCGAACCGTCAGCTGCCCATGAGACCGCACCGGGCGGCGAAACTCATCGCCCGGGCTTGACGCGGCGGCCGCGGGCGGAGAGACTGCCGCCTTTCCGCAGCAGATCTTGACCGCACGGAGGCGGCACATGTGGACGACGAGCGCCCCGGCGCGAACGAAGAGACGGCGGGGACTCGCCGCCATCGCAGCGGTCGCGCTGCTGGGGCTCGCGCCCGCGGCGCCTGCCACCGCGGCCGGAGACCCGCGACCGACGATCGCGCCGCCGGAGCCGCTCGGCGCCGTCCCCGTCGCGGTCGACGACGCGCTCGCGCCGGTCGGGGCGCGACGGGCCCGGCTGCGCGGCATCGGCGACATCCCCGGCTTCAGCGGGCGCGTCTACCGGACGCCCGCCGGGGAGCCGGTCGGCTTCTACGTCTCGCCGTCGTACCGGCCCGACGACGCGCTGTCGCAGGCGTACGTCGATCGCCTCGGCGCGCTCGTGCACGGCACGGAGATCTCGACGATGGCCGTCTACGTGCTCACGCCCGAGGAGCTCGAGATCGTCTGCCCGGGGGCGGTCGCCTGCTACTCCCCCGGCGACCGCGAGATCCTCATCCTGGGCGAGACCGCCGCGGACGGCACGCCGATCGTCGAGGCGCTCGTGCACGAGTACGGCCACCATGTCGCCGCCAGCCGGACCAACGACCCGTTCCCCGGCGGCGCGGGCGACTGGGGCACGAAGCGCTGGGCGACGCTCGAGGACGTGTGCGCCCGCAGCCGGGCGGGCACCGCGTTCCCGGGCGACGAGGGCGAGCACTACGCGCAGAACCCCGGCGAGGCGTTCGCCGACGCCTACCGGATCCTCAACGGCGGCAACACCGCCGACTGGCAGTACGACGCCACGTTCTTCCCGGATCCGCCGGCGCTCGAGGCGATCCGCGCGGACGTGCTGCAGCCGCTCACGACCCCGTCGGTCGTGCGCGACGTGCGCGGGCGGTTCGCGAAGCGCGACGGCGCCACGCGGACGGTGGCGACGATCGACCTGCCGCTGGACGGTGGCGTGCGCGTCGACCTGCGCACCTCCGGGCGGCTCCGCGCGACCGCGTCGGTGATCGACGTCACGGATGGCGAGGTGCTGGCGCGCACGAGCGGCGGCAGCGCGGAGGGGCTGATCTGCGGCACCCGTCGGGTCGACGTGGCGATCCAGCGTCGCGGCACGGCGGCCGGGGGCTACGCGATCCGCGTGACCGCGCCGTAGCCGCCGCGACGCCGAGGCTCCCGCTCCGCGATCCTGTCGTCGTGATGACGGCAGGATCGCGCGAGGCGGCGACCCGATGAGCACGACCCTCGAGGCCGAGCTGCGCGCGATCGTCGGCGACGCCGGGCTCGGCGACGCGACCGACCCGCGGTACGCCCGTGACGCCACGGAGGCGCAGGGGCTGGCGGGGCGGCCGGACGCCGTCGTGCTCCCGGCGACGAGCCATGAGGTCGCGGCGGTCGTGCGCTGGTGCTACGACCACGAGGTCGCGATCGTGCCGCGCGGCGGGGGCAGCGGGTTCGCGGGCGGCTGCGTGCCGGTGGACGGCGGCGTCGTCGTGGCGCTCGACCGCATGACCGGGGTGCGGGCCTTCGACCCGGGCCTGTGGCGGATCCACGTCGAGGCCGGCCTGCGCACGAGCGAGCTGCGCCGGCTGGCCCGCGAGAGCGGGCTGCTCTTCCCGCCGGATCCCGGCGCCGCCGAGCAGTCGCAGATCGGCGGCAACATCGCCACGAACGCCGGGGGCCCGCACGCCTTCAAGTACGGGGTCACGGGCCGGTGGGTGACCGGCCTCGAGGCGGTCGTCGCGCCGGGCGAGCTGATCGAGGTGGGCGGGCCCGTGCGCAAGGACGTCGCCGGCTACGACCTCGCCGGGCTGCTGATCGGCTCGGAGGGGACGCTCGGGATCGTGACCGCCGCCTGGCTGCGGCTGATCCCCGCGCCGGAGGCGGCGGCGCCGGTCGTCGGGCTCTACCCCGACGTGCGCAGCGGCTGCGCGGCGATCGAGACGATCCTCGCCAGCGGCATCCAGGCCGCGGCGATCGAGTACCTCGACGCCGGCGCGCTCGACGCCGCCCGCGCCGCCTTCCCGGTCGAGCTGCCCGCGGACGCCAGGTTCATGGTCCTCACCGAGGCCGACGGGTCGGCCGCCGAGACGGCGCGCGTCGCCGGTGAGCTGCGCGAGGCGCTCGCGGACGGCGCCGTCGCGATCCACGCGCCCGCCTCGCGCGCCGACGTCGCCGCGCTGTGGCGCTGGCGCGACGGGGTGTCGATCGCCGTCCAGGCCGAGCGCGGCGGCAAGGTGTCCGAGGACATCGCCGTCCCGCTCGACCGGGTCGCGGAGGCGATCGAGGCGACGCTCGAGATCGGGGCGCGCCACGACCTGGCAGCCTGCAGCTGGGGCCACGCCGGCGACGGCAACCTGCACGCGACCTTCCTCGTCGACCCCGCCGACCCGGCCGAGCTGGCGCGCGCGGGCGACGCCGCGGACGACCTGTTCGCGCTGGCGATCGCGCTCGGCGGCACGATCTCCGGCGAGCACGGCCTCGGGTGGGTCAAGCGC
The DNA here is from genome assembly GCA_035761245.1 of Capillimicrobium sp. GTDB lineage: Bacteria > Actinomycetota > Thermoleophilia > Solirubrobacterales > Solirubrobacteraceae > Capillimicrobium. The sequence continues at coordinate 37,294 of DASTRJ010000129.1, forward strand.
GGCCACCTCGGGCAGCAGTGGAGCCCGGCCACGGTCGCGGTGCACCAGGCGATCAAGCGGACGCTCGACCCGAAGGGCCTGCTGAACCCGGGCAAGAAGCGCTGACGGCGTCGCGACGACGCGGGCCTCTGGCCGGCACCGCATGAGCTCGGAGACGGCGTCGTGTCGAGGACGATCACCCGCCGAGATCCGCCGCGCGCGGCCGCTCGACCCGCCGACGGCGCACCGGGCAGGTCAGGAGCGCGACACCGGCGGAGCGACCCGTCCGCCGCGGCCCGGTATGGTCGCTCCGCAAATCGGTGGGCTACGGAGGGCTGCTGACGTGAGAGGGTTGGGACGGATCGTGCTCGGTGCCGCGGCGGCGGCGATGATGGCGCTGCCGGCGCAGGCCGCGGCCGCGCCGCCGCCCAACGACGCCTTCGCGGCGGCGACGGAGATCGCGCCCGCGGGCGGTGCGGTCGACGGCACGAACGCCGACGCGACGTTCGAGGACGGCGAGCCCGACCACGCCGGCTCCGGCTACGGCGCCCTGCACTCCGTGTGGTTCCGGTGGACGGCGCCGGTGAGCGGCCCCGCCCGCGTCGCCACGTGCGGCAGCGCCTTCAACACCCGCGTCGGCGTCTACACCGGCGCCGCCGTCGGCGCGCTCGCCCCGGTGGCCGCCAACGAGGACTCGGCCGGCCCGACGTGCCCCGGCACCGCGTGGTCGGAGGTCAGCTTCGACGCCGCCGCCGGGACGACGTACCGGATCGCCGTCGACACGTCCGGGGGCGTCGACGCCGCCGGGGCGCCCGACTTCATGACCTCGACGACCCGCGGCCCGATCGCGCTGCGGCTCGTCGCGCCGCCCGGCTCCGAGCCGCAGCACCCGCAGCCGCCGCAGGGCGACGCCGCGACGACGCCCGCCACGAAGGTGCCCCGGCGCGTGCAGCGCGGCGTGCGGATCCCGCGGCTCATCGCCAGCTGCGGGCCCGAGACCCCCAAGGGCAACGCGCACTGCGAGCGCGGCCACCTCGTCTTCCCCACCGAGGTCGTCGTCGAGCGCTTCCGCGCGAAGCTGTCCGAGCTCGGGATCGCCTCGACCATCGTCGACGTCGCCCGCACGGGCGCCGGCTCGGCCGCCAACCCCGCCCAGACGCGCGCGCTGCGCGAGCGGGGCGCCGGCGGCGAGCTCATGCGGGCCAAGATCAAGCTCGTCACGCCCGACGGCGAGGACGAGACGCTCACGATGAGCACCAAGCGCGACATCGCCACCGACGAGCTGATCGAGATCCGCTACACCGCGTTCGACCTCGAGAAGGACAAGCGGGCGATCGCCGAGGAGCGCGAGCGGCTGCGGGAGGCGGCCGAGAAGCTCGCCGACGAGCTGCGCAAGAAGGCGCCGAAGTCGCGCTGCCTGCCGATCGCCGCGGGCGAGACGCCCAAGCAGATCGAGGCCCGCTTCCCGAAGCCGGGCGCCACGCCGTACGGCGAGGCGATCGAGGCGCTATCGAAGCTCGGCTGCGACGTCCTGATCGCGCGGACCGTCCGCGGCCGCCCAAGCATCCCGACGTCGTACGTCAAGAGCGTCGTGCGGGTCGACCCGAAGACCGACACGGTCTACGTGGAGCTCGCGCAGCCGGGCCACCACGACTTCGTGTTCACGATCCGCGAGAACCCGGCGGAGTTCGCGTCGCTGGCGAGCCGCGCCAACATCCCCATCGGCACCGACGGCAACCTCACCGTCAGCGAGCGCCAGCTCAACCGCTTCACCGTCCAGGTCATCGAGCGCGCCACCGGCCGGCTCGTCGCCGGCGCGCCGGTGACCTTCGCCGGCACCACGCAGACGACGGACGGCAACGGCGAGACGACGTTCGTGGTGAAGGTCCCGACCGCCGGCGAGCTGCGCCTGTCGGCCGAGGTCCTCGGCATGGAGGGCTGGCGCACCGTCCGGGCGATCGACCGCGACGGCCGGCCGTTCGTCTCGATGGCGGGCCGCCAGATCGTCCGCAGCACGAAGGGCCTCTACGCCGGCTCGGTCGAGGCCGAGCTGGAGCTCGCCAAGTCGCTGCCGGTCGTGCCCGCCAACCTCGGCAGCGGGAACGTCGGCGCCGTCGGCTCGGTGCCGCGCGTCCGGCAGGCCGACGTGACCACGTTCGACGCGCGCGGCGGGCAGTACACCGGCTCGCACAACGTCGTCGCCGTGGCCAACGACTCGAACGTCCTCGTCGGCGCGGCGCCCGGGCTCGTCGCGCTCGCGGGCGGGGCGAGCGAGCAGGCGGCCGCGCGCGCCGCGCTGCGGCAAGGTGCCGGCCCGCTCGAGCTGCTCGGCGCGATCGTCGGCGGCCTGCGCGGCGCGATCGACGCGGGGGTGGCGAACATCCGCACCGCGCTCGGCGGCACCCAGCAGGCGGCGATCGTGGCGATCGCCGACGCGCTGCGAGCGCCGACGCCCGGCCTCATCTCAGACAAGGGGCTCGGCGTGATCTCGACCGGCGGCGGCAACCTCATCGGCCAGGCCGGGGGCAACCTCATCTCCGACAACGGCGCCAGCGTGATCTCCGTGGGGGGCGGCAACCTCATCGGGCAGGCCGGGGGCAACCTCATCGGCCAGGCCGGCGGCAACCTCATCGGGCAGGCCGGCGGCAACGTGGTCGCGCCCGACGCCTGCGGCTGCATCCCCGTCTACGGAGGCAAGGTCATCTCGACCGGCGGGCTGAACTGACAGCCCGCCTCCGCGGTGATCGCCGCGCGGTGGGCCGTGAGCACCTCGCGCGCTTCCTCTACCTTGCCCGAGCCGCTTCCCAGCCGAGGTTCGCGCAGACCTCCAGCGTCGCCGCAGCCCTGTTCATCGTGTAGAAGTGCAGGCCGGGCGCGCCGCCACGGAGCAGCTCCTGACAGAGCAGCGTGGCGTGCTCCACGCCGATGCGACGGACTTCCTCCGGGCGGTCCGCCACTGCGTGCAACCGCTCGGCGAGCTCTCGTGGGATGCTGGTACCCGACATCGCGGCCATGCGCTCGACCTGGCGCACGTTCGTGATCGGCATGACGCCCGGAACGATGGGTGCGGTCGCACCTCGCGCAGCCATTCTCTCGACGAGCGCGAAGTAGTCGTCCGCACGGTGGAGGAACTGCGTCAGCCCGAAATCGGCCTCGCGGAGCTTCGCCGCCTGATGACGCCAGTCGGCCTCCCGCGACGCTGCAGCAGGGTGTCCCTCCGGGTGGACGGCCACGCCGACGCACGGGAAGCCGAGCTCACGCGCCAAGTCGACGAGCTCCGCCGCGTAGCGGAGGTCGCCCTCCGGCAGCGCCTCGGTCGCCGACAGCGGCGGGTCCCCGTGCAACGCGAGCAGGTTGCCGACGCCTGCGCCCCGGTAGCGCTGCATCACCGCCACCAGCTCATCCCAGTGATGCGCAGCGCACGTGAGGTGGGCGAGCGGCAGCAGAGGCGAGTCGACCAGCCGCACGACGAGGTCGTGCGTCCGCTCGCGTGTCGAGCCTCCTGCACCGTACGTCACGGCGACGAAGGCAGGCCGCAGCGACGACAGCTCTGCGAGCGCGTCTTCCAGCGCCGCAGCCGACTCCGGCGTTCGAGGCGGCCACAGCTCGAACGAGACGAACCGCCCGTGGCCGATGCGGTCAACGACCTTGAGCATTGCGGCAGCCTAGCGGCAAGCCGTCAGCGGACGGGAACCCCGCGTCAGAACGCCGCCCTCGGGGCCACGACCGTGCCTCCCGCGAACGACGAAGGCCGCCCAGAGGCGGCCTTCGAATCAGGTGGCGCTCCCGACATCACGGTCAGGAGGAGGAGTAGCGGGGGCGGGATTCGAACCCGCGACCTTCGGGTTATGAGCCCGACGAGCTACCAGACTGCTCCACCCCGCGGCGGAGCCCAGATGATAGCAAGCGAGCGCGGCTCGTTCAGCGCCGAACGAGGATGTCCATCGTCATCTCCTCGTGCAGCGTGCAGACGACGTGGTACCGGCCGGGGACCGTCAGCTTGCGCTTGTACGTGAAGGCGGCGGCGGCCACCGGGCTCTGGAACCTCTTCGCGCCCTTCGGGCCCTTCTCGAGCGTCACGTCGTGCGAGTCGCCGGTCACCGCCGGCCACTTCCAGACGATCGTCGAGTCGACCGGCACGGTGAGCTTGGCGGGCTCGTAGTAGTTGTCGTGGATCGCGACCTTCTTCGTGACGGGCTTCTTGCCCGCCGCCCCGGCGTCGACCGCCGGGGCGAGGGCGAGAAGGGCCAGCGTCGTGGCGGCCGTCAGGCGCTGGACCGTGTGCTTCATGCGTCTCCTTCTAGGGCGCCTTCGGCCCCGTGTAGCCGGCGTAGTCCTCCAGCGGCGTGTAGCCGGGCTTCGGCGCGTGCGGGTGCTTGATCCAGTGCGCCTCGTGCGTCGGGTCGAGCGCCCAGTTGACGGCCTCGCTCTGCGCCGCCGAGGAGAACGCGTTGGCCCCGCTGAACGGGCACGGCGTCATCGTCGAGCCGTCCTCGGGGAACGTCGTCTGCACGCCCTGGTTCGGGCCGAAGCAGTTGTCGCGGCCGTTGCCGTCGTAGAAGAGGTCGCGGCCGTTGAGGTCGGTCCCGTTGAGCCCGAACTCGTTGTCGCGCACCTCGTTGCCGATCAGGTCGCGCGCGCTCTCGTCCTTGAGCAGCAGCTGCTGCAGCGCGCCCACGCCCACGAGGTAGTTGCCGTAGATCCGGTTGCCCTCGACGACGTTGCGGCGGCCGCCGAACAGCAGCACGCCGACGCCGATCGGGTACGGGGTCGCCTCGTCGGCCGCCTCGCGCAGCGGGAACGGCGCGCCCTTGTAGTAGTTGAAGTTGTTCCAGAAGATGTCGTTGTCGGTGATGACGTTGTCCTCTTCCGGCGGGTACTTCTCCGACGTCAGCGCGTTCGGGACGATGCCGGAGCCGTTGTTGAACCACTGCGACTTCGTGATCGTCACGTAGCGCATGTTCGTCCCGGAGAAGCCGAGCACGTTGCCGTAGGACCTGACGTTCGTCACGAGCGAGCGCTTCGGCTTGTCCTGCGGCGGCGTCTGCCCGATGTAGAAGCCGGCGTCGTTGTTCCACGCGGCCTCGGAGTCGCGCATCACGCCGCCGATCGTGTTGAAGGCGTAGATGCCGTACACGCCGACGCGGAACGCCCGCAGGTTCGCGAGCTCGTAGCCGTTGGCGTTGATGACGAAGAACCCGTTGCCCTTGTAGTGCTGGGCGGTGAAGCCGCGGACCGTCACCTGGTCGGCCCCGTTGACCTGGACGCCGTTCTGCGCCTGGATGCCCTTCAGGCCCTTGCCCTCGAGCACGACCTTCTCGGGGTGCTTGACGTTGCCGATCAGCTTCAGGTAGCGCTTGCCGGCCCCGCTGATCTGCACGCCCTCGCGGTACGTGCCGTTGCCGACCTTCACCGTCCAGCCGGCCTTCGCCTGCTTGACGGCCGCGTTGATGCTCGTGAAGTCGCAGCCGCGCTTGCAGACGTGGAGCGTCCGCTTCTTGCCCTTCGGCGGCTTCTGGACCTTGCCGGGGTTCGACGGCTCGGGGTAGTCGTTGCTCTGCGCCTGGGCCGGCGCGGCGGCGAGCAGCGCGCCGGCGACGGCGAGGGTGACGGCTGTGCGCGTGCGCAAGTTCTCCTCCTCCTAGGGTTCGACGAGATACCAGCCGTTCATGCCGGCATCCATGTGCGAGAGCACGTGGCAGTGGTAGAGCCACCGCCCGGGGTTGTCCTCGACCCAGCGGGCCGTGACCGACGTCTCCGGGCCGATCAGCTGGTTGTCGACGAACGTGCCGTCGGGAGCCCGCCAGCGGTGGCCGTGGATGTGGAAGGTGTGCAGCATGTCGTCGCCGCCGAAGACGTGGAACGCCACGTCTTGGCCGACGCGCGCGCGGATCGTGGGCGTGTTGCCGGCGGCCACCCGGCCGTTGACGCACTGGAGGTTGGCGCGCAGCTTCGTGATCGCCGGCGAGAAGCCGTGGAAGAAGAGCGGCACCTCGACGTCCGGGCGCTTGGCGCCCTTCTCGCGCACGATGAGCGTGCCGAACAGCCCGCGGCGGCTGTTGATCGCGTGGTTGGGACCGTGGTCGTGGTACGGCCAGACGCCGACCGAGTCGGGGGTGGCCTCCCACGTGTAGGTGAACTCCTCGCCGGGCGCGATGAAGCCGCCGACGCGGGTGTGCGCGCCGAGGTACGCGCCGTCGTAGTCGGGCGTGTAGCGGACGCCGTGCGGGTGCATCGTGACCGCCTGGCCGAAGTGCTCGTCGCCGTTGCGGAAGTGCACGCGCAGGACGTCGCCGACCTCGGCCTCGAGCGTCGGGCCCGGGATGCTCGGCGGGCCGATCGGGCTGGCGAACCCCTCGGTCCAGCGGCGGTAGGCGAAGGCGCGGAACGTGCGCGGCTTCGGGATCGGGTGATCCATCCAGTCGTCGCGGCCCGTCGGCGCGACGTCCCAGCGCAGGGACTTCGCCTCGATCCAGTACTCGCGCACGACGCCGCCCGGCTGCGGCTCGGGCGTGCCGAACCTCAGCCCGTCGACGGGCTCCTTCGTGGCGGTCGCGGCGCGCGGCCGCGCGAGCTCGCGGACCGCGGCGTCGACCTGGTCGACGTCGTCGGGCGTGCGGATCTCCACGCGGCGGCCGCCGATCGTGCAGATCAGCGCCGCGCCCCCGACCCCGAGGAACCCGCGTCGATCCATCCCTCTCATCGCGCGGAGACGGTACCGGAAACTCGTACTTGCGTACAAGTTTCCCGGCGGTGTAGCGTCCCGCTGGGATGGAGGCAGCCAGTCCGGCGCGACAGGCGCGCGGCCAGGAGCGCGTCGAGCAGATCCTGCGGGCCACGCTCGCGGTGATCGGCCGCGGGGGCGTCGGCGCCGTGACGCATCGAACGGTCGCCGAGGAGGCCGGCGTCCCGCTCGGCTCGCTCACGTACTACTTCGGCTCCAAGCAGGAGCTGCTGCGCGAGGCGCTGCGCCTCCACGTCGTCGAGGACGCCGGGCGCCTGCGGGCGCTCGCGGCCGAGCTCGCCGACTCCGGCGCCGACGGGCAGCAGATCGTCGACGGCTTCGCCGACGTGCTCGAGAGCGGGCACCCGGACATCGCCCAGTTCGAGCTGTACCTCGAGGCCGCGCGCGACCCGGCGCTGCGCGAGGTCGCGGCCGAGTCGCTGCGCGCCTACGCGGAGGTGGCCGAGGCCGCCCTGCGGGCCGCCGGCGTGCCGAACGCGTCAGGCGCCGCGAGCGTCGTCGTCGCGGCGATCGACGGGCTCGGCCTGCACCGCAGCGCGGCGGGCGACAAGGCGGTCGACCTCCGCGCCGCGCTCGCGCTGCTGCTGCGGGCGCTCAGCCCCCCTTCAGGCGCTTGAGCTCCTCGTCGTCGGGGTCGTAGGCCGGGTCGTCGTCGAGATCGGCCACGTCGAGCTCGTCGTCGTCGACGTCGACGTCCAGCAGCTCGTCGTCCTGGGGCTCGTCGGTCTGGTCGGTCATGGCGCGTTGGGGGCCGGGTCCTCGTTGCCGCGCTCCTCCGGGGGCGGATCGCCCTCGCCCTCGTAGTCGACGTCGGCATCCAGCGGCGGCGCGTCGTCGTAGATCATGTCCGGCTCGTCCGGCGGGTTGCTCGACTGCGCCTCGCCCAGCGAGGCCTCGCCGTGCCCGACCCGGTCCGCGCCGTCTCCATGAGCGGTCATGCCGCGTCGCTACCCGGCATGATCGCCGTCGAACCCATGTCCAAGGTCGTCGTGACCCGCCAGCTGCCCTTCCCCGCGCTCGAGCGGCTCGCCGCCGAGCACGACGTCGAGACGTGGCCCGGATCGCTGCCCCCGCCGCCGGAGGCGCTGCGGTCGATGGTGGCCGACGCCGACGCGCTGCTCTGCCTGCTCACCGATCGCGTCGACGCCGCCCTGCTCGATGCCGCCCCGCGCCTGCGGGCGATCGCCGTCTACGCCGTCGGCACCGACAACGTCGACCGCGACGCGGCCGCCGCGCGCGGCATTCCGGTCGGCAGCACGCCCGACGTGCTCACCGAGGCCACGGCCGACCTCGCGTTCGCGCTGCTGCTGTCCGCCGCGCGCCGGCTGCCCGAGGCGGCCCGCGCCGTCCGCACGCCGGGCGGCTGGCGGACGTGGGAGCCCGCCGGCTGGCTCGGCCTCGAGCTGCACGGCGCCACGCTCGGCATCGTCGGCGCCGGCCGGATCGGCGAGGCCGTCGCCCGCCGTGCCGCCGGCTTCGGCATGCGCGTGCTGCGCCACCGCCCGCTGCCGCTCGAGGAGGTGCTCGCCGCCAGCGACGTCGTCTCGCTGCACGTCCCGCTCACCGACGCGACGCGCGGGCTCATCGACGCCGATGCGCTGGCCGCGATGAAGCCGGGCGCGATCCTCGTCAACACCGCCCGCGGGCCGATCGTCGACCAGACGGCGCTCGCGGACGCGCTGCGGTCCGGCCGCCTCGCCGCCGCCGCGCTCGACGTCACCGACCCGGAGCCGCTCCCGCCCGACCATCCGCTGCTCGACGCGCCGAACCTCCTCGTCGTCCCGCACATCGGCTCGGCCACCCGCGTCGCCCGCGCGCGGATGGCCGGCATGGCCGTCGACAACCTGCTCGCCGCGCTCGCCGGCGAGCCGATGCCGCACCCCGCCACGTGAGCGCGCCGGCACGCGTCGGCGTCGTCGACGTCGGCACGAACTCCACGCGGCTGCTCGTCGCCGACGTCGCGCTCGACGGCGAGCGGATCGACGCCGTCGAGCGCCGCTCGGTCGTCACGCGGCTCGGCCAGGGCGTCGACGCGACCGGCCGGCTCGCCGGCGCGGCGATGGACCGCGTCCGCGCCGTCCTGCGCGACTACCGCGCGATCCTCGACGCCACCGGCGTCACGCGGGCGCGCGCCGTGCTGACCAGCGCGGTCCGCGACGCGTCCAACGGCCCCGCGTTCGTCGCCGAGGTCCGCGACCGCTACGGGCTCGACGCGCGCGAGCTGTCGGGCGACGAGGAGGCCCGGCTGACCTACCTCGGCGCGACGACGCGCCACCCGCGGCAGGAGCCGACGCTCGTCATCGACATCGGGGGCGGCTCCACGGAGCTCGTCGTCGGCGCCGGCGAGCGCCTGCGCTTCCACGTCTCGACGCAGGCCGGCGTCGTCCGCCAGACCGAGCGCCACGTCCGCAGCGACCCGCCCACCGCCGCGGAGCTGTCGGCGCTGACGGGCGACGTGCGCGCCGTCCTCGCCGACGCCGTCCCGGACGACGCCACCGACCTCCCCCACGCCGCCATCGCGGTCGCGGGCACCGCCACCTCGCTGGCGGCGATCGAGCTCGGGCTCGACCCGTACGACCCCGATCGCGTCGAGGGCCACGTCCTCGAGCGCGCGGCGTGCGAGGCGCTGCGCGACCGGCTGGCCGCCCTCCCGCTCGCCGAGCGGCGGCGGATCCCCGGGCTGCACCCCGACCGGGCGCCGGTGATCGTCGCCGGCGCCGTGCTGCTCGTCGAGGCGCTGCGCCGCTTCGGGCTCGAGCGGGTGGAGGTCTCCGAGCACGACCTGCTCTACGGTGCGGCCCTGGAGATGGCGGGACGGCGATGAGCGAGCTCGCGCACCTGGGCGTCTGGCGCACGCCGCTGGAGCCGGCCGACCGGCTCGGCGCGGCGCTCGGCCTCGCGGCGGGCGACCTCTGGATCAAGCGCGACGACTGGCTCGGGCTCGGGGGTGGCGGCAACAAGCTGCGCAAGCTGGCGCGGCTGTGCGCCGCCGCGATCGACGACGGCGCGACGATGCTCGTCACCAGCGGCGCGGCGCAGAGCAACTACGCCCGGCTCACGGCCGCGGCGGCGCGCCGGCTCGGCCTCGACGTCACGCTCGTGCTCGCGCACCCGATCGACGACCGCGCCACCGGCAACCTCGCGCTCGACGGCCTGCTCGGGGCGCGCGTCGTCTGGACCGAGGGGCCGCCGGGCGCGCTCGACGCGACGGTGGCCGAGGTCGCCGACGCCGAGCGCGCTCGCGGCGGCCGCCCCGCCGTGCTGCCGTACGGCGGCTCGAACGCGCTCGGCGCCGCGGGCTACCTCGACTGCGCGCGCGAGCTGCTCGAGCAGGCCCCCGACCTGCGGCACGCGGTCGCGCCCGTCGGCTCGGGCGGGACGATGGCCGGGCTCGTGGCCGGGCTGTCGGCCGAGCGCGTCCTCGGGGTCGACGCGGCCGCCGTCCCCGATCCCGCGGAGCGCGTGGCCGCGCTCGCGGGCGAGCTGACCGGCGCCGCCGTGGCGCCCGCCGGCCTGCGGCTCGACCGCGACCAGGCCGGCGAGGGCTACGAGCGCCCGACCGCCGCCTCGCGCCGGGCGATGGAGCTCGCGGCGCGGCACGAGGCGCTGGTGCTGGACCCCGTCTACGGCGCCAAGGCGATGGCCGGCCTCGCCGCGGCGGTCCAGCGCGGGGAGATCGCACCGGGCGAGCGCACCGTCTTCGTCGCCACCGGCGGCCTGCCCGGCCTCTTCGGCCATCCCGTCGCCGCCGAGCTGGCCGCCGCGACGCGCCGTCAGTAACCGGCTCTCAAGACGGAAGCCGCCCCTCGAGAGGGACGGCTTCCGAAAGTGGCCCCGACAGGACGGGCAGGGGTACGTGCCATGCAGGGGCCGTTGGGTGGCTCGGACGGCGGGAGGCGCCGATTCGATGCGGCTTCGCCCGAGCCTATGTCGTCGGCTGCGGCGACCCACCCGAAGGCACGGCCCCGTTCACCCGACGCTGCGAGGATGAAGCGCCGCCGCCACTTCGACAATCGAACGAACGTCCACGTTCGGGCCCGGAAGTGGGGAGCGAGCGCCGGGCGGCCGATCTTCGAGAGCCGCTACGCGAGGTTCGCGCGGCGCGGGTAGACGACCGCGGGGTCCGTGAGGACGTTGACCAGGGCCGGCCGGCCCGCCTCGAACGCCCGCGCGAGCGCCGGCTTGAGCTCGGCGGGCGTGCGCACGAGCTCGCCGTGACCGCCGAGCGCCTGCACGACCTCGTGGTACGGCGTCTCCGGGCGCAGCTCCGCCGCGACGGAGTAGCCGTAGAGGAACTCCATCGGGTGCTTCTCCAGCGCCCAGATGCCGTTGTTGCCCATGACGCCGACGACGTCGACGCCATGCCGCGCGAGCGTGTCGAACTCCATGGCGCTGAAGCCGAACGCGCCGTCGCCGAGCAGCAGCACGACCTGCCGGTCGGGCCGCGCCAGCTTGGCCGCCAGCGCGTAGCCCGGCCCGGCGCCCAGGCAGCCGAACGGGCCGGGGTCGAGCCAGCAGCCGGGCTCGTAGGAGTCGATGACGCGGCCGGCGTACGAGACGAAGTCGCCGCCGTCGCCGATGATGATCGCGTCGCGGTCGATGACCTCCTGCAGCTCCCGGTAGAGCCGCATGGGATGCAGCGGCGCGCGGTCGTCGTCGCGCTCGCCCTGCTCGGCCGCGCGCTTCTCGGTCTCCTCGTCACGCAGCCGGCGGACCCACGCGGTCGTGTCGGGCCCGGCCGCGCCGCGGAGCGCGTCGAGCGTGGCGGCGATGCCGCCGTAGAGCTCGACGTCGGGCGTCCGGGCCGGCGTGCGCTCGGGCCGCGCGCTGTCGATCGCGACGATCTTGGTGTCCTCGCCGAAGGCGGCGCCGAAGCCGAGGCGGAAGTCCATCGGCACGCCGACGACGAGCGCCACGTCGGCGCCCTTCAGCCCGGTGGAGCGGACGCGCGAGAAGAACAGCTCGTGGTCGGCGGGCACGCAGCCGCGGGCCTGGCCGTTGAGGAAGGTCGGGATGCCGCGCTCCTCGATGAGCGCGCGCAGCGCGGTCTCGCCGTGCGCCCAGTAGAGGCCGGTGCCGGCCATCACGACCGGCCGCTCGGCGTTGCGCAGCAGCTCGATCGCGCGCTCGACGCCGTCGGCGGCCGGCGTGTCGCGCGGGTCCGGGATCGCGGCGTCCGACGGCGGCTCGGACTCGAGCTCCATGAAGACGAAGTCCATCGGGAAGTCGACGAACGTGGGGCCCGTCGGCGCCTGCATCGCACCGACGATGGCCTCGTCGACGAGCGGCGGGATCTCGGCGGTCGACGCCGGGGTGCGCGCCGACTTCGTCAGCGGCGCGACGAACGGCACGTGATCGACCTCCTGCAGCGACCCCTGGCCCCACCGCATCGCGGGCGCGCGCCCGCCGAGGACGACGATCGGCGAGCCGTTCTGCTGGGCGGAGCCGAGCGCGCTCATCCCGTTCGTGACCCCCGGGCCGGCGGTGAGCGCGGCGACGCCGGGCGTCCGGGTGACCTTCGCCCAGCCCTCGGCGGCGAACGCGGCGGCCGACTCGTGGCGGACGTCGACGATGTCGATGCCCTCCTCGCGACACCCGTCGTAGATCGAGAAGAGGTGCCCCCCGGACAGCGTGAACAGCTTCGTCACGCCGTGCGCCTTGAGCCGCTTGGCGACGAGGCGACCGCCGTGGAGCTTCGTCTGCTGCTGGGTGTCGGATGCCATGGACGGCACGTTACCTGAACGCCGGCGTTCGCACGGCGCGCGCCGCGCCGTCACGCAGCGCCGCCGCCGCGTCGCTCAGGCGACGCTCGCCGGCGAACAGGACCCGGCCGACCTGGAGCACCGGGAGCGCGTCCGCGCCGTGCGCGGCCAGGAACCGGCCGCAGCGCTCGAGCTCGGCGTCGCGGCCGGCGTCCGCCGCCGCCGCCAGGCACGGCTCGAGCGGGACGCTCGACGCGGCCGCCGCCTCGGCGAGGATCTCCGGGTCGTCGAGGTCGAAGCCGCCGCAGAACGCGAGCCGCGAGGCCGCCAGCACGAACGGCCCGCCGCGGCCGTGCTCGGCCGCGAAGGCGGCGGCCCGCTGCGCGCGCGGGAACGACACCGGCCGCTCGCCGGCCCAGACGAGCGGCAGTCGCAGCTCCGCGGCGCGCCGGTCGGCCTCGGCCCGGGTGGTGCGCACGAGCGCCGGCGCGATCACGGGCTGCCACGCGACGGCGGCGTCGAGGCGGTCGACGCGCTCGGCCGCGAGATAGGTCGCCGGGTCGCCGAGGTCGAACGAGAAGACGACGCGCCGCTGGCGATGCGCCGCCCGGCTGCGCCGGTGCTCAGCGAGTGACACGACCGTCCCCACGTCGACCGCAACGCAGCGGTGCACGGAAACTGTCGGCAACTGGGGTGCGCCGCGCGGTAGGCTTGCTCGCGCGGCTGCGCAGTGCCGCCGCGACCAGGCAGGAGGCCCTTTCCCATACCCGCCGTCCCACCCCCAAAGCGGCACCCGTACGACCAGTGGTCGCCGGACGCGCGCGCCCTCGACATCGTGGGCGACAAGTGGACGCTGCTGATCGTCCGCGACCTGGTCGCGGGCCCCCGGCGGTTCGTCGAGCTGCAGCGGGTGCTGCCCGGCATCTCGACCGAGCAGCTGCGCTCGCGCCTGAACCGCATGGTGGCCGACGGGCTGCTGACCCGTCAGCGCTACCGGGAGGTCCCGCCGCGCGTCGACTACGAGCTGACGGAGCGCTCGCGCGAGCTCGTGCCGGTCATCGCCGAGCTGACCCGCTGGGGACACGCGTGGGCGTGGAGCCCGCCCCGCGAGTCGGAGGCGATCGACGTCGCCGCGATCTTCCGCGCCTCGACCGGCCTGCTGGGCGGCGCGCCGAGCGGCACGGTCGAGCTGCGCGTCGAGGGGCGCGGCTACACGCTCGGCCTCGGCGGCGAGACGGCGACGCTCGCCGAGGAGGCGCCGGGCGAGGCGGACGCGCGGATCTCCGGTGGCGAGCAGGCGTGGATCGCCGCGCTCGGGCCGGACGCCGACCGCAGCGGCCTCGAGACGAGCGGCGCGACGCAGCTCGTCGACGCCGTCCTCGACGCGCTCGGCCCCACGGCCTCCCGCGCGACCGTCCGCGCGGCGTAAGGGCTACCGCGGCCCCAGCCGCGACGCCGCGGCCTTC
>DASTRJ010000130.1:0-9796 GCA_035761245.1 Capillimicrobium sp.
GACGAGTGCGTCGTGACCGTGACGTAGTGGAAGTCCGAGCGCAGGAAGGCGACCTCGAGGATCGCGAAGGCGATCGTCGTCAGCACCGCGAGCGCGAACACCGCGCGGCGGCCGGAGACCACCCACTCGCGCCGGCCGGCCCGGGCGCCGTAGATCGACGCGGCGATGCCGTACACGGCGACCGCGAGGGCGAGGATCAGGCAGGCGCGGCCGACGGTGGCCATCGTCAGCGGCTCAGGAGGGCTGGGGCTCGGCGCTGAACTTCGACGGGCACTTCGTCACGAGCGAGTCGCGCTCGCCGACGAAGGTGCCCCCGGCGCCCTCGCGCACGGTGACGATGATCTCGCGGCCCTCGCGGAACGGGTCGGGCACGGTGCCGGTGTAGGTGACCGGCACGCTCGCCGAGCCCTCGCGGTCGCGCACGCGGAAGTGCAGCGTCTCGCCCTCCCGCCGGACCGAGCCGTCCGCGACCTTGCCGGTCAGCTGGTAGCTCTGGTTCGGCTCGGCGCCGGCGAGCAGGTCGCTCGGCGTCTTGGCGGGGCTGCCCGCGGAGAAGCTCGTGTAGGCGAGGCCCCCCGCCAGGAGGATCGCCGCGGTGAGCGCGACGACAAGGCGGATCTGCCGCTTGCGGGCCGGGTTCATCGCCGTCCAGTCTAGACGGCGCGTTCGATGTGGCGACGCGCCGATTCAAGGTCATGGCCAGGACATTCGATGAGGAGAGCGAAACCAAAGACGCTCTCCGGCGTCTGTGTTCAAGGAAGCGACCATGCGCGCCAGGCTCAACCAGAAGATCGAGCGACTCCGCCCCTCCACCGCGCGCCGCGGCGCACCGCGCCCCGAGCGTCCGGAGCCGCGCCTCGAGCCCCGTCCGCAGTGCATCGCGCCGACCGAGGAGCCCGCCGACCCGGAGGACCGGGTCCGCGAAGCCGGCGGGCCCGAGGACCGGGCGCAGTACAGCTGCTCGTGCGGGCTCGTGTTCACGGCGCCGGTCTCGGCGTCGGTGCAGTGCCCGCACTGCGGCGCCGGGCAGGCCTGGTAGCGCCGGCGGCTTCGCTCGGGTGCCGCGCGGCCGGGCGCGCGGCCGGGATGCCCACGTGCCCATGGCCGACGTGCTCCGAATGTGCGACGCGGAGCGTCCGAAACTCGGAGCACCCCCGCGCCTGGACCCCGGGGCACGCCTGCCACGCGGTACTTGTCCGGCGCGGGCGGGTACGCTTCCTGACCAGATGGTCAGGAAGGCGCTCAGCAAGCCTGTGGCCCTGCTGCTCATCCTGCTCATGGCGCTCGGGTCGATCGCCATGTGGATCGTCGTGCCGGTGTTCTGGATCTGGCTGGCGGCCAAGCTGCAGGAGGGCAAGGCGCAGCCGACCCTCGGCCCGTACCTGCTGATCCTCGTCGGCATCCCCGTGACGATGTTCGCCGTCGCGAAGGCGCTCGCGCAGCTCAACGTGGCCTACGGGAAGGTGACGGGCGTCACGCCGCGCGTGCGGATGCAGATGCCGTGGCACAAGTCGATGCGCGGCGAGCGCGACTCCGGCCACCAGGCGACCGTGCTCGACGTCGTGATGCTGGTGTCGGTGAGCATCGCGCTGGTCGCGTTCGCGATCTGGTTCTTCCTGTTCGCCGGCTCGTCGCTGCCCACCTAGTCCCGATGGCGACCGCCGAGATCAGCGTGCTCGCGCTCGGTCGGCCGGACCCGAGCGCGTCGGCGTACGTCGCGGAGATCCAGCGGCGGCTCGCACAGCAGGACCGCGTCCGCTACGAGATGCACGCGATGGGGACGTCGCTGGAGGGCGAGACCGCCGACATCCTCGCGGTCGTCGCCGAGCTGCACGCCGTCCCGTTCGAGATGGGGATCCCGCGCGTGTACACGGTGCTCAAGCTGGACGAGCGCCGCGACAAGCAGCAGACGCTGGCCGACAAGGTCGAGAGCGTCCGCCGCCTGCTCTGAGCGCCGAAGGCCGTCCGTCGCCTGCCGGACCGTGACGTCCGTCGGCTAGACGGCCACGCCCTGGTCCACGAGCCAGTCGGCCACGACCGGCGGCGGGTCGCCGTCGAACTCGGCGCGTGCGGCGAGCCGCAGGATGGCGTCGCGCTCGTCGCCGGTCTCGCTCGTCTTGTGGGCGAGGTAGCGGACCACGGCGCCGGCCATCACGATCTGCGGCAGCTCGCCCTCCGGGTCGATCCGGCGCTCGACCTCGGCGACGCGCTCGTCGAGGCTCTCCAGGATCGCTCGCGCGGGCTCGTCCGCGTCCTCGAACGCCTGCTCGAAGTCGGCGACGTCCGGGTCCTGATCCTCGGGATCGACGATGTCGGAGGCCTGCCGGGCGAGGTCGGCCAGCGTGACCGGTTCGGGTTCGGTGGACATGGGCGGTCGCTACCCCGTCACCGCCAGCGGTGAACCGAGCGCGGCCACGACCTCCGCGGCGGCACGCTCCCCCGACGTGATGGCGCCGTCGAAGTAGCCGTTCCAGACCGTCGCCGTCTCGGTGCCGGCCCAGTGCAGGCGGCCGACGGGCTCGCGCAGCGCCCGGCCGTAGCGCGTCCACACGCCCGTCGGGAAGAAGCCGGCGTAGCAGCCGCGCGTGAACTCCTCCTGGCTCCAGTCCTGCTCGAGGAACTCGATCGGGTCCGCCGCGCGCGGGCCGAACCAGCGGGCGAAGCACGCGAGCACCTCGGCCCGGCGGCGCTCCGGCGTCAGCGTCCCGAGCTCGCGCGCCTGGTCGCCCTCGAGGAACCCGAGCAGCACGCCCGGCGACCCGTCGGGCGGCGAGTTGTCGAACGCCACCTTGACCGGCCCGACGTCGCTGGTCGCCTGGCCGCTGAGGCCGTCGGCGCGCCAGAACGGCTCGTCGTAGATGGCGTGGCACTTGATCACCGAGCCCTGGGGCACGCGCTGGGTGAGGCCGTCGCGCAGCCCCGGCAGCGCCGGGTCGTAGGCGATCCGGCCGGCCAGCGCGGGCGCGAGCGCGACGATCGCCCGGTCGGCCCGCACGTCGCCGACGGTGACCCCGCCGGCGTCCTGGGCGATCGCCCGCACCGGCGTCGACAGCAGCAGCCGATCCTCGCCGAGCTCCTCGGCCATCCGCAGCGCGATCCGCTGCGAGCCGCCCACGATCCTGTCCTGCTGGGCGCCGCCCTCGGTCTCGATCAGCGCGTCGATCCCGCCGGCGGAGTGGATGTAGAAGAGCAGGTGCAGCAGCGACAGGTCGCCCGGGTGGGCGGCCCAGACGCCCTCGACGATGATCTGCAGCATCGCCCGCGCGCCCGCGGTCCGGACGTTGCGGCGCACCCAGCTCCACGCGGTCTGCTCGTCCCACTCGCGCGCCCGCGGCGCGGTCCAGGGCGCGTCGAGCGGCACCTGGCGCGCCATGCGGTCGAGCCGCAGCTGCGCCTGGCCGAAGTCGGCGAGGACCAGCGGGCTGATCCGCGGCACCTTGCCCCGGTAGCGGCGGCGCTCGCCCCGGTACTCGACGAGGTCCTCGCCGTGCGCGTACGTCGGGAAGGTCTCGAGGCTCAGCTCGCGGATCAGCGCGAGGACGCGATGCTGGGTGGGCCCGACCCACTGGCCGCCCACCTCGAGGACCTTGCCGTCGCCGATGTCGGCGTTCAGCGTGCGGCCGCCGACGCGGTCGCGCGCCTCCACGACCGTGACCGAGCGCCCCGCCTTCACGAGCGCGCGCGCAGCCGCCAGTCCGGCCAGCCCCGCCCCCACGACGACGCAGTCGACGTCATGCTCCGCCATGGCGCGATCCTATGGCGCGCCGCTCGCGCTTGCCCATCCCCGGAACGGGGGATCAAGGACGTTGCCCCGACAGCCGATCCAGGACGGATGCTCACGACTGCAGCACTGATCACGCTGGCGCTCGCCGGCGGCTCGCAGGATCCCGCCTCCGGGGTCCAGATCGTCAAGCCGGTCGACGGCGTCCGCGGTGGCAAGGTGACGGTCGGCGTCGACATCGACAACGCGAAGTCGACCGCGGCCCGCAAGGCGCGCCCCGCCGTCGTCGCCAAGGTCGTCCGCACGCTCGTCGACGAGGGCGCGCAGATGCCGATGAAGGTCAGCGGCTACCGCTGCACCCCGACCGTCTCCGGCCCCAACGGGGTGAAGGTCGCCTGGGTCTGCGTCTACCGCGGCGGCGAGCCGCGCACCCGCGTGGAGCTCGACTTCCACTACCGCCTGACGGCGTAGGGTGGCGCCCATGTCTCGCACTCCGCTCGCCGCCCTCGCGGCCGCCGGCCTCGCGCTCGGCACGTTCGCCTCCCCGGCCGTCGCCGCGAAGGCGCCGACGAAGTCGCAGGCGCGGCACATCGAGAAGGCCGTCCGCGCGCAGACCGACAACCTGAACCCGAAGTGGTTCGAGGTCGACCGGATCAAGATCTCGTCGCTGTCGCGCTCGTGGGCGCTGGCGTGGCAGACCGCCACCAAGCGCGGCGAGGGCAAGTTCCAGCCCGCGTACTTCATCCTCGTCCAGCCCACCGGCATCACGAAGGACTGGACCGTCGTCTCCTACGGCACCGCCCTCGTCGGCTGCGGCATCGCGCCCGACTCGGTCATCAAGGACCTCACCGGCGGCGACGGCTGCCCGCCCGGCGAGGGCATCAAGGGCAGCTGACCTCCGAGGCGCCTCGCCCGGCCTGCGCGCCACACGCCCGGCCGGGCGCGACGCCTCGCCTACGGCTTCTCGACGTAGGTGCAGGTCACGCCGCTGGGCTCGCCGTCGACCCACACCTCGAACGACGGCGCCCGGCCCGGCTCGGTGTCGTGGATGCGGCCGGGCGTCTTCGCCATCGCGCCGCCCTTGAAGACGATGCGCCGGCCGCGGATGCGGTAGCGGCCGGTCGTCTTGTCCTCGAAGCGCTGCTTGTCGCGCCCGAAGGTGTGCTCGTAGCGGCCGCCGCCGAGGAACCGGACCGAGCCCATGTAGTTCGAGAAGCCGGTCGAGGAGTTGTAGGCGTAGCAGTCGTAGATGCCCGTCGTGAGCCGGTACGCCGCGGGGGCCGCCGGCGCGGCGGCCAGGACGGCGGCGGACGTCGTCGCGGCAGCGATGGCCGCCAGGCGGATGCGTTGCATGGCTGTGGCTCTCCTTGCCTACGCGCCGGCGGCGCTGAACTCGATCTTGCCGGACGTGCACGTGTCGAGCTGCGCCCCGGTCGTCCGGTCCTTGACCACGCCGGTCAGCGACCACGTGCCGCTGAGCCGGCCGTTGCGGAACGCGCCCCGCAGCTTCGCGGTGACGACGAGCTCGCCGTTGCCCTGCAGCGTGACGCGACTGGAGGTGTACGTCTCCTCGCCGGCGAAGCGGCCGTTCCGCTGGAGCTCGATGAAGCTGCCGGGCATCCGCTCGTCGAGGAACAGCGGCTGGGCCTCCTTCGTGCAGCTCAGCTCGTACTCGAGCGCGGCGAACGCGACCTCGCCGCGGCGGTCGAGCCGCAGGAGCGCCGGGTAGGTCTGGGCGGTCGAGCCGAAGAACATCGCGTTGCGCCTCGGCACCGCCCGCGCGGCGCGCTGGCTCGGGTCGACGACGGTCCACCGGAACGTGCCGGACGTGCAGGCGGCGCCGCCCCCGGCGGTGAGGGTCTGCTGGATGTCGACCCGCGCGGTGCCCGTCGCGACGTGCGCCTTCGTGAACCGCCCCGAGAAGCGGAAGCTCCCCGTCTGGCTGCCGAGCGGGCCCTGGCCGGAGACCTCGCCCTTGCCGGAGAAGCTGCCGTCGCCGCCGAGCGCGACGTCCTCGGCGGTGATGTAGGCGAGGTCGCGTCCCCCGCCCTCGCACTTCACGCCCCACTCGCCGAAGAAGTTGATGCTCGCGCCGTCCTTCGCCACGCGGATCGTCGTGTACTCGTTGAACTCGCCCGTGGCGGTCTTCGCGCCCCCGCCGTAGAGCGCGCCGTTCTCGGGCGTCGCCGCCGCGGCGGGCGCGGCGCAGGTGAGGAGGGCGGCCGCGGCGAGCGCGGCGGGGCGAGCGAGCGGGTGCATGGCGGCACCGTACCCAGGGCCGTGGACGCGAGCCAGGGCCCGGTCGCGGCGCCGCTCGGCGCGGAGCACGGCCCCGGAAACGCCAAGACCCCCGTAGAGGCCGGGGGTCCTGACAGAGCGGGATACGGGAATCGAACCCGTCTCTCCAGCTTGGGAAGCTGGCGTTCTACCGATGAACTAATCCCGCAGCAGGCGGCCAGGATACCGCGTCAGCCGCAGGCGCCGCCGCCGGTCACGTGGAACGACCGGTCGCCCTTGACGAAGCGGATGTCGATGCCGAGGTCGCCGACGGCGACGATGCGCCAGCCGCGCCACGTCGCGCTCCGATCGCCCTTGCACTCGGGGGCGTCGCGGAGCGCGCGGAACGCGCGATCGGCGACCCGCTCGGCCTCGTGACAGCCGATGTGGTGCCGCTTGACGATCGACTGGGTCGTCGTGTGGCAGCCCGCGGCCACCGCGGAGCTCGGGAGCGCGGCCGCGCCGAAGGCGGCGGCGGCGATGACGCCCAGCGTTCGCGTCCTCATGGTCCGCCGACCCTAACCGCAACGGCCCGCACGGGACTACCCTCAGCCCTACATGAGGCGTTCCGCTGTCCCGTTCGTCGCGATCCTCGCGGTCGCCGCTCTCGTCGGCCTGCTCGTGTACGGGGTGGCGGCGAAGTCGCCCGACACGACGTTCGAGGACGCGATCGACCAGGGCAAGCGGCCGGCGGCGCCCGACCTGGCGCTGCCGGTGCTCGGCGACGACGGCGAGCAGCGCTCGCTCGCCGACTTCCGCGGCGGCGTCGTCGTCCTGAACTTCTGGGCCTCGTGGTGCGACCCGTGCAAGGCCGAGGCGCCCGAGCTCGAGCGCGCGTACCGCCGCCTGACCGCCCGCGGCGACGGCACCGTCCTCGGCGTCACCTTCCGCGACGCCAGCCGCGACTCGCTCGAGTTCGTCGACGAGTTCGGGCTCACCTACCCGTCGGTCCGCGACGTCGACGGCAAGCTCGCGCGCGAGTACGGGACGCGGGCGCTCCCGGAGACCTTCGTCATCGACCGCGAGGGCCGTGTCGTCGCCGTCGCCCGCGGCACCGTCGACCGCGAGTTCCTCGACCGCGCCATCGACGAGGCGCTCGCGACGTGATGCGCCTGCGCCTCCGCCTCCGCACGCTGCTCCTCGCCGCCGTCGCGGCGCTGGCGATCGCCGCGGCCCCCCAGGCGGTCGCCGCCACGCCGCAGACCTCGCTGTCGGACATCGAGGACGAGGTGATGTGCCCGGTGTGCGGGGTCGCGCTGAACATCGCGGAGTCCCCCCAGGCCGACGACGAGCGGGCGCTCATCCGCGACCTCGTCGCCAAGGGGCTCACGAAGGAGGAGATCAAGCAGCGCCTGGTCGCCGAGTACGGCCAGGCCGTCCTCGCCGAGCCCGACGACGAGGGCTTCGACCTGGCGGCATGGGTCGTCCCGGCGGCCGTCGTCGCCGTCCTGATCGCCGCGGGCGCGCTGCTGCTGCCGCGCTGGCGCCGCCGTGCGCGCGCCGCCGCCGATGGCACGGGGGCCGGCGCCGGACCCGAGCTCAGCGCGGACGACGCGCGCCGGCTCGACGAGGACCTCGCCCGCTTCCGCTGATGCTCGCGCAGGCCACCAGCACGGACACCACGGTCCTCGCCGCCTTCGCCGTCGGCTTCGTCTCGTTCATCTCGCCCTGCGTGCTGCCGCTCGTCCCCGGCTACCTCTCCGCGGTCAGCGGGGTGTCGATCACCGAGCTGCGCGAGCGCGACCACACGCTCGCGAAGGTCCTGTGGCCGGCGATCATCTTCTGCCTGTCGTTCACGGTCATGTTCGTCGCGCTCGGCATGACCGCCACCGGGCTCGGGCAGGCGCTCAACGACCACCGCGCCACGCTCGACAAGGTCGCCGGCGGCCTCATCGTCGCGATGGGCGTCTTCTTCGTCCTGACGCCGTTCGTGCCGCGGCTCAACCGCGAGTGGCGCCCCGACGCGCTGATCCGCCGCGCCGGGTCGGGAGGCCCGCTGGTCGCGGGCGCCGCGTTCGCGTTCGCCTGGACGCCGTGCATCGGGCCGACGCTCTCGTCGATCCTCGCGGCCGCCGCCACGAGCGACTCCGTCGGCCACGGCGGCGTGCTGCTGGCGTTCTACTCGGCGGGGCTCGCCGTGCCGTTCCTGCTGACCGCGCTGGCGTTCAACCGGGCGACCGGGGCGTTCCGCTGGCTGCGCGACCGCTACCTCTGGATCACCGCCATCTCGGGCGTCGTGCTGATCGTGATGGGCGTGCTGATCTACACCGAGGAGCTGACGCGCCTCAACGCCGAGGCCCAGCGCCTGCTGGGCGACCTCGGCCTCGACTTCATCTACTCGCTCTAGCCGAGGGCGGGGCGCCGGATCGCGGCGTCGGCCACCGCGCCGGTGGCGAACGCGTAGACGGTCTTGGCGGTGAGGTCGACGAGGAGCTCGTCGCGCGGCCACGTCCACGGCGGCGCGCCGGCGCCCGTCGCGTTCTCGAGCGTCTGGTCGATCGTCAACCGGACGACGGCGTGCATCGACGACGCCCACGGGCCGCGCAGCCCGGCGGCCGCCATCACGCCGCGGAGCATGCCGGCGACCGCGCCGGTGCCGTAGTGCATCGCCACGTTGCGGGCCGCGACGTCGGCGTCGGGGCGCGGCCGGCCGAGCAGCCGCGCCAGCGTGTGGGCCGGCATGTACGAGTCGGGCCGCCGCGTCACGCGCTGCTCGAGCCGCGCCGCGGCGGTCATCGCGAGCGCGCCGACGATCCCGGCCGCCGCGCCGGTCGCCGCGCCGCGCAGCGCGTCGCCGCGGCTGATCTGCCGCTGCGGCGACGGCGGGCGGCGCCAGCGAAGCGGACGCATGGGGCCCGGCTGCCCCGCGGGCGCTACATCGAATCGGGCGCCGACACGCCGAGCAGCCCGAGCGAGCGCGCGATCGTGCGCTTGGCCGCGACGCTCAGCGCGAGGCGGAAGTCCTCGACCTCCGAGCCGACCACCCGGCAGTCGCGGTAGAAGGCGGTGAACTCCTGGGCCAGCTCGAGCGCGTACGTGGCGATGCGGTGCGGCGCCCGGCGGTCGGCCGCCTCGGCGACCTCCGCCGGGAAGGCCAGCAGCTTCATGATCAGCGCGCGCTCGCCCGGCTCGAGCGGGAGCGTCCGCTCGGCGAAGGCGACGTCCTCGTCCGTCCGGCCCGCCTTCGCCAGCACCCCGGCGATCCGCGCATGCGCGTACTGCACGTAGTAGACGGGGTTGTCGGCGCTCTCGCGCTTGGCGAGGTCGATGTCGAGCTCGATGGTGGTGTCGTGCGAGCGTGAGAGCAGGAACCAGCGCGCGGCGTCGACGCCGATCTCGTCGACGAGGTCGTCGAGCGTGACGAACTCGCCGGCGCGCTTGCTCATCTTGCCGGCCGGCAGGTTGACGAACTGCATGATGAGCATCTCGAGCTCGTCCGGATCGCCGCCGAGCGCCTCGTAGGCGGCCTTCATGCGGCCGACGTAGCCGTGGTGGTCGGCGCCCCAGACGTCGAGGAGCCGGTCGTAGCCGCGCTCGCGCTTGTCCTGGTGGTAGGCGATGTCGGACGCGAAGTACGTGTGCTCGCCGGACGACCGCACGAGCACGCGGTCCTTGTCGTCGCCGAACGCGGTCGTGCGGCACCAGAGCGCGCCCTCGGCGTGGTACGCGTTGCCCTGCTTCTCGAGCACCTCGAAGGCGTGCTGGACCTTGATCGGGTGCAGCGTCCGCTCCGAGAAGAACTCGTCCATCGGCACCCGGAAGCGCTCCAGCGACGCGCGCGTGCGCTCCACCATCGCC
>DASTRJ010000131.1:0-13725 GCA_035761245.1 Capillimicrobium sp.
GGCGGCCGCCCGTCGGCGGGCCGCAGCCCGTGGCGGACCGCGAAGCGGGCGGTCGCCGTGACGGGCTGCTCGACGGCGATGGCGTCCTCGTAGGCCTCGAGGACCTGGTCGGCGACCTTCGGCCACGCGAAGCGCTGCGCGGACGCGGCGGCGGCCTCGCCGAGCGCGTGCTCGCGCGCCGGGTCGAGCGCCAGGTCGCGGAGCGTCTCGGCGAGCGCGGTGGCGTCGCCGCGCGGGACGAGCACGCCGTCGCGGCCGTCGGTGACGACGTCGCGATAGCCGGCGATGTCGGAGGCGACGACCGGAGTGCCGGCCGCGAACGCCTCCGTCAGCACCATCCCGAACGACTCGCCGCCGAGCGACGGCGCGCACAGCAGGTGCGCGCTGCGCAGCACCTCGTGCTTGCGGGCGTCGTCGACCTTGCCGAGCGGGTTCACGCCGGTCGGGTCGAGCAGCAGCGGGGCGATCTCCTCGTGCGTCACGCCGACGAGGTCGAGCTCGACGGGGACGTGCTCGCGCAGCGCCTCGAACGCGCGCAGGAGGATCGGCAGGCCCTTGCGCTCGACCGCCTGGCCGACGAACGCCAGCCGCAGCGGGGCGCCGGGCGCGCGCATCGTCCGCGGCGTGACCTCGCCGACGTCGACGCCGTTGGGGATCACCCGGTAGTGGCCGCCGTAGAAGCGCCGCCCGGTCCACGCCGCGGCCTCCGAGACGGCGATCCGCACGCGCAGGCGGTTCATCCGCCGCCGGGCGCCGATCAGCGCCGCGACGCCGTGGCTGACGGCGTTCTCGGAGTAGGTGTGGAAGGTCCCGACGAGCGGCAGGTCGACGGCCATCAGCGCGTCCCAGCACGGCACCGGCGCGACCGGCTCGTGGAGGTGCACGACGTCGTAGCCGCCCATGCGCAGCTCGCGCCGCAGCACGGCGGACGCGGCCGGCGTCGTCGCGAGGTTCGACACCGCCCCGTTCATCGGCAGGCCGACCGTGCGCCCGAGCGAGACGAGGTGGTCGGGCACGGGCCGCCGCTGCGGCCGGGCGCCGCGGTGGAGGCGTGTGGAGAGGGCGTCGTCCGGGTCGTACGGGGCGAGCACGGAGACCTCGTGCCCGCGGCGCTCGTACTGCCCGGCCAGCGCCTCGATGTGCCGGGTCACGCCCCCTGGGTACGTCCACGAATAGGGCGACACCAGGGCGATGCGCATCGCGCAGATGCTAGACGAGATCGCGGCGCCGATCCGAGCGGGCGCCCGCCCGGAGGTACCCGGTCACCCAGGCCGCCGCGAACGTCGCGAAGACCAGCAGCAGCGGACCCGAGTCGTTCGAGAGCGCCCCGACGACGCCCGCAGCGGCGCTGCCGGCGAGCGCGGCGCCCCAGGCGTCGGCGCCCGGCACGCCCGCCAGCAGCCGGTCGCGGCGCGCGACCGCCCAGGCGATCCCGCCGAGGGCGAGCACGACGAGCAGGGGCATGATCCCGTCGACGAGGTTGTTGTAGGCGAGGTGGTAGCGGCGCACGACGACGTCCTCGAGCGCCTCGCGATCGCCCGCGCGCAGCACGCTGCGGGTGAAGTGGCCGTCGCCGCCGGTCGCGAGGTCCAGCAGCGCGAGCGCCCCGAGCGCGGCGACGGGGACGAGCACGGCGACGACGGCCCGCCGGCGCGTCACCCCGCCGGGCAGCGCCAGCAGCACGGCCATCGCCGTGCCCGCGCCGACCGTGATGACGCCGCCGACGTCGGCGCCGAGGCGCCCCGAGCCGATGACGGCGCCGAGCAGCAGGCCGCCCACGCCGAACGTGAGCGCCAGCGCGCGCGAGCGCCCGCCGCGGCCGGCGCCGACCATCGCGGCGGCCAGGCCGCAGAGCAGCAGCACGGGCAGCGTCGACTCGAGCTCGTTGCCGATCCCGTAGAAGCGCGAGCCGAAGAGCGGGTTCGGCCCCAGGAGCGAGGTGACGATGAGCGGCGAGCCGAACGCGAGGTCGAGCGCATAGGCCGCGACCCCGATCAGCCCCGGTACCGCGGGTGCCACCGGCCAGCGCACCAAGCGGTCGGTCAGCGCGCCGAGCAGCAGCGAGGCGAACGCGACGCCGCAGACCTCGACGGTCCGCGACGGGCGCAGCGCGGCGAACGCGAGCAGGACCGGCAGCAGCCAGAGCACGGCCAGCGCGCCGGTCCGCACCGCCCAGCGCGCGCCGGCCCGGCGGCGCACGGCGGCGGCGGCGAGCAGCAGCAGGGCGAAGGTCCCGGCGAGCACGGCGAGCGTCGGGTAGCGGCGCTCGGTCACCACGCCGAGTCGCGAGCGCAGCCCGGTGAGCTCGTGGAGGTCGAGCGCGCCGTCGAGGCGCATCGGCTGGCCGGTCATGTGGTCGGGCACCGGCAGCCCGAGCCACTCGAGCACCGTCGGGGCGACGTCGATGCCGGTGACGAGCCCTTGCGTCCGGGTCGTCGCCGACGTGAGCGTCCGGCCGTCGCCGAGGCCGTAGACCGCGACGGGCAGCAGCCGCGTGCGCAGCGACATCGGCGGCGCGGCCATCGCGATCACGAGCGTGTCGGAGCGGCGATCCTCGACGAACGTCCGGAGCGCCCGCTCGCCGGGCAGCAGGACGACGACGAGCCGGTGGCGGCGCAGCGCCCGCCGCGCCGCCACGCCGGCGTCGTCGGCGTCGTCGACGAGCGCGATCCGGGCGACCCGGCCGCTGCGGTCGGCGGCGACGATGGCGGTGTCGCGCGAGGCGGTCGCCTTGCCGGCCCACGCGGCGCCACCGGGGATCGATCCGGCGAACAGGCCGGGCACGATCGGCGCCGGGGCTGCGTCGGCGCGGCGCACCGCGGCGCGCCACCCGGCGACGACGCCGTCCGGGAGCACGCCCAGCGCCGGGGGCTCCACCGGGTCGTAGGCCGGCAGCGAGGTGCGCGCGCCCTGCGAGAGGTCGAGCACCGCCTGCATCTGCCGGTAGCGGCCCTGCGTGGCGCCGAGCATCGCGACCGAACCCGTGCCGATGTCGCTCAGGCTGGTCAGCGTCGCCCCGGGGACGAACGCGATCACGGCGCGCCGCTCGACCGCGCCGGCCGTCGCGGGCAGGCACGCCGCGACGAGCAGCGCCGCCGCAACGGCGAGCACGGCGGCTCGTATGCTCTGGGGGGCATGCCCGAACGTCACTTCGTGAAGTACACCTTCCTCAAGGTGGATCCTGCGTGGCGCCGCCTGCCGGCCGCGGAGCGGGCGGGGCACAAGCGCGAGTTCCTCGCCGCCTGCGAGGACTTCGCCGCGGACCACCTGCTGCAGTCGTTCAGCCTCGTCGGCACGCGCGGCGACGCCGACATGATGCTGGTCGCGGAGGCGGAGAACCTCGACCGCATCCACGAGTTCCACGTCGTGCTCGCGCAGTCGGGCCTCATGAAGTGGGCGGACACGCCGTACTCGTTCCTCGGCATGCGCAAGGGCTCGGAGTACAGCGACGAGAAGCGGCTCGTCCCGCGGCCCTTCCGCGGCAAGTACCTCTTCGTCTACCCCTTCGTGAAGACGCGCGCCTGGTACGGGCTCGACGCCGGCGAGCGGTGGCGGATCATGCAGGAGCACATCCGCGTCGGCAAGGAGTACCCGAACGTCGACAACCACACGACGTACTGCTTCGGCCTCGACGACCAGGAGTTCGTGGTCGCGTTCGACACCGACGACGCGGGGGCGTTCCTCGATCTCGTCCAGCGGCTGCGGACGACCGAGGCGTCGTCGTTCACGCTGCGCGACACCCCGTCGTTCACCTGCATCTCCGCCTCGCTCGAGCGGGCGCTGAACGCGCTCGACGGCGAGGCGCTCACCCGCGAGCCGGTCGGTTGAGCGACGCGCCGACGACGGCGCGCGCGGCCGACGAGCATCTCCGCCGCGCCGATCCCGTGCTCGCGGCGCTCATCGACGCCCAGGGCCCGCTGCCCGAGCCGGCCGAGCGGCCGGACCACTACGGCGCGCTCGTGCGGGCGATCGTCGGCCAGCAGCTGTCGACGAAGGCCGCGCGCGCGATCCACGCCCGGGTGCTCGAGCTGTTCGGCGGGCGGGCGCCCACGCCGCAGGAGCTGCTCGCGTTCGACCCCGAGGCGCTGCGGACGGCCGCGGGGCTGTCGCGCGCGAAGGTGACGTTCCTGCGCTCGCTGGCCGAGCACGTCGAGTCGGGCGAGCTCGACCTCGACCACGTCGCCGACCTTCCCGACGACGAGGTGCTCGCCGAGCTGACGGCGGTCAAGGGGATCGGGGTCTGGACCGCGCACATGTTCCTGATGTTCCAGCTCGGCCGGCCGGACGTGCTGCCGGTCGGCGATCTCGGCATCCGCCGGGCGGTCGAGCGCGCCTACCGGCTGCGGGACCTCCCGAGCGCGGCCGAGCTCGAGGCGATCGCCGAGCCGTGGCGTCCGCATCGGACGGCCGCGTGCCTGCACCTGTGGCGCAGCCTCGACAACGCGCCAGACGCGTGAGGCGCGGCGGACGCGCGGGGTAGACCAGGGGCCATGAGGCCCTCCTACGTCCCCCGCTCCGACCTCGTCAGCTACGCCGGGCGCGCGGCGCACGACCTCGGGCTGGCCGGCATGCTCGGCGGCCAGCTCTTCGGCCGCCTCGCGCTGCACCCGTCCGTCACCGCCATCGGCGACGAGGCGCAGCGCGGCGCGGTCGTCAACGCCGCGTGGCGCCGGTACGGGACCGTCAACAGCCTGGCGCTGCTGTCGGTGACCGGCGGCTGGCTGGGCGCCCGGTCGACCGGCGAGGCGCGCGACGACCTCCTCACGCCCCGCGAGCGCACGCTGGCGCGCGTCAAGGACGCCCTGGTGGCGGCGACGTTCGTCACTGGCGCGGCGAGCGCGCTGCAGGGCGTCCGGTTCGCCCGGATGGCGCCCGGCGGCGCGGTGCCGCTGCGCGACGGCGACCACGTGGCCCCGCGCGCGACCGAGCGCGAGGCGCGTGCGAAGCGGCGGCTGAACCTGCTGGGCGCGGCGAGCATCGCGGTCGAGCTCGGCCTCGTGGTCGTCAACGCCGCGCTCGAGCAGGCGGGGCACCGGCGCGCGCCCCTGCGCCGCTGGCTGCGCCGAGGCGGCTAGCTCGCCCGGGAGCGACCGCCGTGAAGGGATGAACGTCCGTTCACCCCGCGCTGCGCCGTTCGATCGGACGCTCGGCGCTCGGACGGCCGCTAGCCGTCGCGCCGCAGCGCGACCGTGCGGTCGACCTCGGCGGCGATCGACCAGCCGGGCGGCGGGCCCTGCGGGCCCCGCACGAGGCGGTCGACGACCGCGGTCGGCCCCGGGAGGCCGCGGCCCTCGGGCCTGCCGTCGCGCGCGTCGTGGAAGAGCACGTGGCCGCCGGGCGCGATGTGGCCGTGCCAGTCGTCCCAGTCGCGCTGGACGCCCTCCTCGGCGTGGTCGCCGTCGATGAAGAGCAGGTCGATCGGCGCCGTCCAGGCCGGTGCGACGTCGTGGCTGAGCGCGACGTGCCACGTCACGCGCGGGCCGCCGTGGCGGGCCGCACGCGCGACGACGCGCCGGCTCGCGCGCTCGGTGGCGCCCCAGCCGGAGGGCAGCGCGGTGGGATGGTGACCGAACGGGTCGATGAGGTGCAGCTCCTGGCTCGGACCCATGACCTCGGCGACCGCCACCGCCGAGCTGCCCTCGTAGACGCCGATCTCGACGACCCGCCGCGCGTCGCGCGCGAGCCGCCGGAGCAGCTCGGCCTCCGCCTCCGAGTGCATCGTCCGCGGCGGGATCAGCCCGCTGCCGACGGCGATCGCCCGCAGGCGCGGATCGTCGCGCAGGCGGTCGGGCGTCAGGCGTCGGATGGCGGCGGGCAGCGGCACGGGCCGCCACGCTAGCGGGTGGCCGCGGGGGCCCGCCGGACGCCCGCTGTCGTCTCGACCACCGCATGCGTCCTCGAGACGACAACCGCCAGGGGAGCCCCGCAGCCGGAGCGCGAGGAACTGGAGGCCGCTACCGCGCCGCCCCACCGGCGCACGCCGCCGCCGGGTCCGCCACGCCGGCCCGGCCGTCGTCGGCCAGCGCCTTCCACGCGGCATACGCCGGCCGCAGCTCCGTCAGCCGCTCGTCCGCCAGGCCCGACCGGAACTCGGTGTCCTCGCGGAACGTGTACTGGAACGCGGCGCTCACCCGCGGGTCGTCCCACCAGCGGCCGAGCGCCTCGGCGAGCTGCCGGCAGCCCTCCTGGCCGGCATGCGGGCTCGCGCCCGTCTCGGTGATCCAGATCGGCAGCGGCCCGCCCTCGCACGACTTGACGTCCAGCGCCCGCTCGACGTCGCGCAGCAGCTCCGGGGCGCCCGCGCCGCCGGTCGCGTCCGCCGCGAGCTCGTCGTCGACCTTCACGTAGGCGTGCTGCGCCCAGACGTCGGCCGAGCACACCACGTCGCGCGGCAGCGCCGCCGCGAATTCCGCCGCGCTCGTCGCCGCGGGCCGCGGCGCGTAGAACCCGGCCGTCTCCCCCAGCAGGATCCGCTGCCGGCCGGGCGCGGCGTCGAGCTCGGCCTTCATCGCCCGCACCAGCTCCGCGTAGCGCTCCGCGCTCTGGACCGGCGCCGAGGCGTCGCAGCGCGCACGCTGAGGCCCGAAGAACGTCGGGTGGTTCGGCTCGTTCCAGGCGCTCCACCACGGCAGCGCGATGCCCTCGCGCTCCCCCAGCTCGAGCAGCGAGCGCACGAGCACCCGGTAGGCCTCGAGGTCGGCGGTCATGCGGGCGTGCGCGCCCGCGTCGCCCTCGCACCCCGACGGCCCGACCGCCGCCCACTCGGGCGTGTTGAGGATCACGACGACCGGCTGCATCCCCGCCGCCTTGGCGGCGCGCAGCTCGTCGACGATCCCGCTGAACGGCGCGCACGGCGGGATGCCCCGCAGGCACCCGTCGGCGGGCTGCGCCCAGTCGGGCCCCGCCGAGGGCGACGGCTGGACCCGCCGCCAGTCGATCAGCACTCGCAGGAACCGCGGCTCGATCGCCAGCAGCCGGTCGCGCCATGGCGCGAACTCGGGCGGCTGCGGCCCGGGCGCGACGAGATGCGGGTTCGCCTCGTCGATGCCGACGGCGAGCGGCCCGTAGGCGTCCGGGGGCGGGACGGGCGCGATGAAGTCGCCGCTCGGGCCGGGCGCCTCGCCCGGCTCCTCGCCGCCGGACAGCAGTGCGGCCACGATCGCCGCGGCGACCATCGCGACGACCGCGCCGACCACGAGCGCGGGCCACCACGACCGCCGCGGCCCGCGCGGACGGCCGACGCCGCCTCCGGCCCCGGGCGCGCCGAGCCCGCGGCCCGGACGGTGTCCGGGCAGCGACGAGCCGCGCCGAGCGGGAAGGTCGGGCAGGGCGGCGGAGGGGTCGTGCGCCTAGACGGCGCTCACCTGCTCCTCCTCCGCCACGCGGAAGGAGGAGCCGCAGCCGCAGGCGGCGACGACGTTGGGGTTGTTCACCTGGAAGCCGGCGCCCTGGAGCGAGTCGATGTAGTCGATCGTCGACCCGGTCACGTACGGCAGCGACTGCTGGTCGCAGAGGAGCTTGAGCCCGTGCGACTCGAACACGACGTCGCCCTCGCGCTGCTCGTCGAACGCGAGGTTGTACTGGAAGCCGGAGCACCCGCCACCACGGACGCCAACACGCAGGCCGGCGGTCTGCACGTCAGCGTTCTGGCTGGCGAGGAACTCGCGGACCTTCTCGGCGCCCTTCTCGGTGATGAGGATCATGTGGTCTGCCTTCCTGCCGTAGTCGCTTCAGAAAGGATAGCGCTCGCTACTCTGATCCTCGATGCCCAGTGCCGACGAGATCAAGCAGCGGATCGAGGCCGCGATCCCGAACGCGCGCGCCGAGGTCGAGGACTGGACGGGCGGCGGCGACCACTTCCGCGCCACCGTCGTGTCCCCGGCCTTCGCCGGCAAGACGCGCATCCAGCAGCACCAGATGGTCTACGCCGTGTTCGGAGACGAGATCGGCGGGCCGATCCACGCCCTCTCCCTGAAGACCCAGGAGGCCTGATGTCCGAGAACCCGCTTCGCGACGCCATCGAGGAGGCGATCCGCGACAACGAGGTCATCCTCTTCATGAAGGGGACGCCCGAGGCGCCGGCCTGCGGCTTCAGCGCGCGCACGGCGGCCGCCCTCCAGGCGCTGAACGCCTCGTTCGCCGCGGTGGACATCCTCCCCGACCCGCGCATCCGCCAGGAGCTGTCGGCCCTCTCCGGCTGGCCCACCATCCCCCAGCTCTTCGTCAAGGGCGAGCTGATCGGCGGCTGCGACATCGTCATGGAGATGTACGAGTCCGGCGAGCTGGCTCAGACGCTGGGCCTCGAGGCCCCGGCGGACGCTCCCGCCGACGCGCCCGCCGGCGCCGACCCGGCGCCCGCGCCGCTCGGCATCGAGAACCGCCTCGGCTAGCGCGTCGCCCGCGCGTCGTCGTCGCCGCGCGCGGCCCGGCCGCGCGCCGGCGCGACCCGCACCCGGTAGCTGGCCCGGCCGCTGATCCGCACGTCCGGGTCGCGCAGCAGCGGCCGCGGCCGCCCGCGCCGCGCGCGCGGCTTCGCCAACCGGAACGTGACGCCGTCGAAGCGGCGGATGGACGCGATCCGCCGCGCGAGCTGCTCGAAGGTCGTCGGGCCGTCGGCGCCGCCCATCGGCTCGTCGCCCGGCACCTCGAACACGACCTCGCCGAAGTCGCTGTCGGCCGGGGTCCCGTCGATGACCAGGCGGCGCTGCCCCGGACGCGCCCGGCGCGGCACGTGCAGCCGCACGCGCCTGGTGAACCGCTCGCCGCGGTAGCGCTGGAGGTCGAGCCGCAGGACGGCCGTCGCGCCCGGCCGCAGCACCCGCGGACCGCGGACCGCTCGCAGCAGCGCCTGGTCCAGCCGCGGGGCGATCCGCAGCGCGACGTCGATCCCGGTGACGTGCGGCGTGCCGTAGCGGAAGTCGTCGATCGCGAGCAGCGCGTCGTACAGGTCGAAGACGAACGGGCCGCCGACCGCCTGCCCGCCCGTGCTGCCGTAGTTGCCGACGTAGCGGTTGCAGAACCCGGCGGGCTTGCGCAGCTCGCGGATCGCGATCCGCACGCACATCTCGGCGGTCTGGCGCGACGGCGAGCCGTCGAGGGTGACGTAGGCGGTCTGCGCGAGCGCCATCGGGGCGACGAACGAGGCGGCCGACACGCCGTCGGGCAGCCCGACCGCCGTCTCGTCGGCGATGTCGGCGCGCGTCACCCGCGTCGGCCCCCGGTCGCCGCGGCGGGCGGCGATCCGCAGCCGGGTCCGCGGCGGGAGCGCGCCGAGCACGCCGGCGACGGCGTTGCGTCCGTCGCTGGTGAGCGTGCCGAGGTCGTGCCCGGGCGCCGCGAGCTTGTAGGACACCGCGCCCTCGACGCCGAGGGGGTTGTCGACCACCGCGTAGACGTAGGCGTCCTGCAGGAGCAGCGACCGTCGCCCGGCCGCCTCGAGCGGGTGCCCGAAGCCCCACACCTTCTCCCCGTCGACGTAGCTCACGGTCCCGATCGCGCTGATGCCGACGTCGCCGCTCGACAGGCCGACCGCCATCGACGAGCCGGGCCGCAGCTCCTGGACGGGGAAGCGCGCGTCGGACGGCGCGGCCGGGGCCTGCACGAGCGGCAGCCCGGCCCGCTCGGCGGCGCGCGCGAACGGGGCGAAGACGGGTCGCGAGACGCCGGTGACCGCCAGCGGCGGCGTCAGCGGCCGGGCGCGACGGACCAGCCGCGGGCGGCGGCGCGCGTCCGGCGGCGGGTAGACCAGCTGCCCGAGCACGGCCTCGATCGGCGTGGCGAACCCGAGCTCGTTGCCGTAGTCGCCGGTGCCGTACGCGATCGCGCCGGCGACGCGCCCGTCGCAGACCACGGGCGAGCCGGAGAACCCCTCGGCGATGCCGGTCGGCGCGGCGATCGGGCCGGAGACGCGGACGAGCAGCAGCGGCTGGTCGCTGATCGGGTCGCCGGCCACCACGTCGACGATCTCGACGTCGAACGAGGCGATGTCGACGCCGCGCACGACGGTCAGCCCGGTGCACTGCATCCCCGGCCGGACCTCGCCGAGCGGGAGGATCGGCTCGGCGGCGCGGGCGGGGGCCGCCGCGGCGAGAAGGACGAGAGCCGTCGCGGCGAAGGGGCGCCAGCGCATCTGGTCGGAGAACCTAGCGCAACGCACCCCCGCCTCACGTGAAACCCGGTCGTTGCGGTCGCCACTAACCTGACGCGATGGCGGTCACTCGACGCGTCGAGGCCCTCGCGCTGCTGAAGGCGGCCGCGATGTGCGGCGGCGCGGAGCTGGCGCGCGCGCTGGCGCCCGAGGTGACGCTCGACGCCAGCCGCGCCGACGAGCCGCGCGTGCGGGTGCGCGGCCGGGCGGCCGTGCTCGCCGAGCTGGTCGGCTGGTGGCCCGGCGAGGGCACGCTCGTCGACTGGCGCGAGGAGGCCTGGGAGCCCGGCGCGGCGGTCACGCTCGAGCGCCTCGGCGAGGGCGGCCACATCACGCGCCTGCGCCTGTACCTGCGCTGGGCCGAGGGGCTGATCACCGGGATCTGGGCGTACTCGGCACGGCCGCGCCCGGGCGCCGCCGCCACGCCGACGGGGGTGCCGCCGGACGTGCTCGAGCGCGTCGCGCCGGGCGGCCACCGGGAGCCGCTCGTGCACGGCGGCAACTCGGGAGCCGGCCTGGATCGCGTCGTCACGCGCGACGGCGCGTCGCTCGTCGCCAAGCGCGTCGTGGTCGGCGGCGACTGGATCGCCCGCGCGACCCACGACCCGGGCCGCGAGGCGCTGCTGCCGTACGAGCGGCTGCCCGCGGCGGTGGTCGCCGTCGAGCCCGATCCCGACGGCGGCTGGTGGGTGATCTGCCGCGACCTCGGCGCCGAGCTCGTGCCGTCGACCGGCGCGATCGACCGCGAGGACGCGCGGCGCATGCTCGCGGCCGGCGCGGCGCTCCATGCCGCGTTCGCGACCGAGCCGCCGGTCGCCGTCGCGTGCACGCTCGAGGACCGGCTCGCGCTGCACGGCGAAGGGACCGCGCGGGCGGAGCTGGGCAACAGCGACCTCGTGCCCAAGCAGCTCGCCGCCGGCTGGGAGGGCTTCGCGGAGACCGCCCCGCCCGACGTGGCCGCGGCGGTGCTCGCCGCCGTCGAGGACCCGGCGCCGCTCGCCGAGCGCCTCCGCGCCGCCGGTCCGTCCACGCTCATCCACGGCGACCTGCGCGACGACAACGTCGCGCTCACGCCCGCGGGCGCCGTCCTCATCGACTGGGGCCTGGCCGGCTGGGCGCCGCCGGCCGTCGAGCTGGCCTGGTTCCTGCTCCACGACGCCTGGCGGATCGACGCGCCGCGCGAGGCGCTCATCGACGACTTCGCCGTCGCCGAGGGCGAGCTGCACGAGCCCGCGGCGCTCGAGCTCGGCCTCTTCACGGGGCTCGTCACCTACGGCTGGCTGCTCGGCCACAGCGCGTGCATCCATCCCGACCCGGCCGAGCGGCGCTGGGCGCGCGACGAGATCGCCTGGTGGTCGCAGCGCGCCCGCCGCGCGCTCGCATGAGCCGCGCCGGCGCGTGGCTCGCCCTGACGGCGATCGCCGCCCTCGCCGCGGCCGCGCCCGCCGCGGCGGCCGACCGCTGCGCCCGCCGCGACGTCCCGGCACCGCCGCCCGCCCCGGCCAGCGTGGACGCGGTGAGCGCGTACCTGCACCGCGTCGACCGCGCCAGCGACCGCGTCCGCACGGGCACGCTGGGCCGCTCCGCGCAGGGCCGGCCGCTGCCCTACGCCCTCGTCGCCGGCCCGCGCGCGGTCGCGCCGCCCGCCGTCGCGGCGCTGTCGGGCCGGCTGCGCGCGGTGCGCGAGGGCCGCGCCCGCCGCCTGGCGCCGCACACCCGCGCGGTCGTCTGGCTGGCCGCCGGCGTGCACGCCAACGAGCGCAGCGGCGTCGACGCCGACCTCGAGATCCTCAGCGAGCTCGCCGCCGGACGCCACTGCGCGGCGCTGCGCCGGCTGCTCGTCGTCGTCGTGCCGATGCAGAACCCAGACGGCCTGGTCGCCGGCACGCGCACGAACGCCAACGGCTTCGACCTCAACCGCGACTGGTTCGCGAGCACGCAGCCCGAGACGCGGGCGAAGCTCGGGCTGCTGACGCGTCTGCCGCCCGTCGCCTTCGCCGACCTGCACGAGCAGAACGGCAGCGGCTTCTTCTTCCCGCCGTACGCCGACCCGATCCACCACGAGATCGCCCGCCCGGCGCTGCGCACCATCGACCGCGCCGTCGCGCCGGCGCTCCGGGCCGCCTTCGACCGCGCCGGCCTGCAGCACAGCTCGTACGCGCCCTACGACCTCTTCTTCCCCGGCTACGGCGACAGCGCCACGACGCTGCTGCTCGGCGCCGCCGGCATGACGTTCGAGAAGGGCAGCGACTCGCCGTATCGCGCCCGCGTCGCCCAGCACGCGATCGCGGCGCGCGCGCTGCTCGGCGCGGTCGCCCGCCGGCGCGACGCGCTCGTGCGCCGGTGGGCCGGCACGTGGCGGCAGGCGCTGCGTGAGGGCGCGCGCGGCCGGCTGCAGCCCAACGCGGTCACGGAGACCGGCCACCGCGTCCGCTTCCAGGTGCCCCGCCGTCCGGTGCACGCCTACCTCCTGCGTGCGGACGCGCACGGGGCGGACGCCGCGGCGCTCGTCGAGCGGCTGCGCTCGGCCGGCGTTCGGGTCGGCCGGCTGCGCGCCGACACGACGCTCCGGCGCTTCCGCCCGTACGGCTCGTCGGGGCCGCAGCCCGCGCGGCTGCCGGCCGGGACCTGGGTGGTCCCGATGGCCCAGACGCAGAAGCACTGGATCGAGGCGCTGCTCGGCCAGGACGCGTACGTGCCGTTCCCCTACTTCTACGACGTCTCCTCCTGGTCGAACCCGCTGCTCATGGGGCTCGAGGGCGGCTGGAGCGAGCGCCCGGTGCCGCCCGACGCGATCGACCTGCGCGACCCCGCCACCACGCCGCCGGCGCCGGCCGCCGACGCGCCCGCGTACGCGTTCGCGGGCGACAGCGCCGCGGGGCTGGCGCTCGCGCTGGAGCTGCTCGACGCGGGGGCGCAGCCGGCACGCGAGCCGGGCAGCGGCCGCGTCCACGTCGCCGGCGTGCCGCGATCGGCGCTCGCCGCGCGCGCCGCGGCGCATCGGGTCGCGCTCGAGCCCGAGGCCGCCGTCCCGCCCGTCGCCGTCGCGCTCCGCCGGCCGCGCGTCGCCCTGCTCGCCGACGTCGAGCCCGTGGTGACCGGCCCGCCCGGCGTGGAGAACAGCGCCGCGCACGAGAGCCACGCCTGGACGCGCTTCGTGCTCGAGCAGCGCCTCGGCGTCGACACCACCGTCCTGACGCCGGCGGAGATCGCGGCCGGCGCGCTCGCCGACGGCGGCTTCACCGCGCTGGTCGTCGCCGACGGCCGCGTCCCCCCGGGCGCGCTGCCGGGCGAGGCGCTCGAGCCGATCGAGCGGTTCGTCGCCGGCGGCGGCACGTTCGTCGGCGTCCGCTCGCTCGGGCTCGACGTCGCCCGGCTGGCGGGCATCACGACCGTGCGCGAGCGCACCGTCCCCGGCACGTTCCGCGTGCCGGGCGCGACGTTCGCGGTCGAGGTCGACGTCCGCGACCCGCTCGCGTGGGGCGTCGGCGAGCGCTCGTTCCAGCTCAACGCCGGCGATCCGGTGCTCGATCCCGGCGACGGCACGCCCGTCGTGCGCTACCGCAGCGGCGGCGGGT
>DASTRJ010000132.1:0-12675 GCA_035761245.1 Capillimicrobium sp.
ACTCGATGACGACCCCCCGGTCGATGCCCTTCACCAGGTCGTAGACGTTCAGGGCGGCGACCGCGACGGCGGTGAGCGCCTCCATCTCGACCCCGGTGCGCGCGGTGGCCTTCGCGGTGGCGGTGATGGTGACCACGCCCGCGCCGGCGTCGACCGAGGCGTCGACCTCGACGGTGTCGAGCGGCAGCGGGTGGCAGAGCGGGATCAGCTCGCTGGTGCGCTTGGCGCCCTGGATGCCGGCGAGCCGCGCGGTGCCCAGCACGTCGCCCTTGGGCGCGTCCCCGGCCTCGATCGCCGCCGCGGTCGGCGGGCTCATCCGGACGAGGGCCTGCGCGGTCGCGACGCGCTTGGTGACGGCCTTGCCGCCGACGTCGACCATCCGCGCGCGGCCGTGCTCGTCGAGGTGGGTCAGGCCGGAGTCGCTCACACCGCGGCGAGCTTGGCGGCCTCGATGAGGTCGCGCACGGCCTGCTCGTCGCCGGCGCGCAGCAGCTCGATCGGGTCGGGCTCGCCGTTGACGATGCCCTCGAAGAACTCCTTGCGGTCCTGGTAGGTCGGCAGCGTGCCCTTGGCCCAGCCGCGGGCCTCGTTGAGCAGCACCGCGAGGCGCGCGTACGGCTCGCCGTACTGCTCGGCGATCTGGCGCTTGATGCGCTTGGCCAGCGCGGGCGAGGCGCCGGCGGTCGAGATCGCGATCGCCAGCGGGCCGGTGCGCACGATCGCCGGCAGGATGAAGTTGCACAGCGGCGGGACGTCGACGACGTTGACGAGCATCGCGCGCGCCTCGGCGTCCTCGTAGATGCGGATGTTCGTGTCGGTGTCGTCGGTCGCCGCGATGACCATGAAGACGCCCTCGAGGTCCTGCGGACCGGCGTACTCGCGCCGCTCCCAGCGGATCGACCCCTCGTCGGCGAGCTCCTGCAGCTCCGGCACGGCCTCGGGCGCGATCAGCGTCACGTCGCCGTCGCACGCGAGCAGGCCCTCGACCTTCTCGAGGCCGATCTCGCCGCCGCCGATGACCACGCCGCGCCGCCCGCGCAGCTTCAGGCAGGCGATGTAGAACGGCGTGTCGAGCATGTCGCGCACGCACGTCTGGTCGCACGTGCCGCGACGGAACTGGCAGACGCACGGCTTCCCGGCGTAGGCGGCGGCAGGCATGGTCTCTGAGGGTAGTAGGCACGTACCTTCTCCGAGATGCCGAGCCTGTTCGACGACCGCTCGATGCTGCGCCGGGTGCACCGCGAGTCGGCGGTCGCGCTGGCCGGCCCGCGGACCCTGCTGCTCCAGGCGACGCATCCGGTGGCGTTCGCCGGCTTCTTCTCCCACACCGGCGCGCTCGACGAGCCCTACCAGCGGCTCGAGCGCACCGCGCAGGTCATGGACACGATCGCCTTCGGCGAGGCCGCGGCCGCCGAGCGCGCCACGCGGATCGTGCGCGCGATGCACCACCGCGTCCACGGCGTCCTCGACGAGCCCGCCGGCCGCTTCCCCGCCGGGACGCCGTACCGCGCCGACGACCCGGCGCTGCTGCTGTGGATCCTCGCCTGCCTGGTGAACTCGGCGCTCGTGGTCTACGACCGCTACGTCGGCACGCTGAGTCGCGACGAGCGGGAGGCGTACTGGCAGGACCAGCGCGTCGTCGGCTCGCTGTTCGGGCTCGCCGACGAGCACATGCCGCCGACGATCGCCGACTTCGACGCCTACTGGCACGACATGCTCACCGGCGACGTCCTGCACGTCGGCGAGGAGGCGCGCGAGCTGGCGATCGAGATCGTGCTGCGCCCGCCGGTGCCGCTGAAGCTGCGGCCGGTCGTCGAGCTGGTCAACCAGATCACCGTCGGCCTGCTGCCCCGGCGCGTGCGGCGGATGTACGGCCTGCGCTGGGACCCGGTCCGCGGCCTGGCGGTGCGGACGGGCGCCGAGTACGTCAAGCGCGCGGTCGTCCCGGTGCTGCCGGAGCGCGTCCGGCTGGTGCGCTCCGCGCGGGCGGCGTAGCGGCTCAGCCGCCGAGCGCGCGCTCGACGAACGGCGTCAGCAGCCGTGCCGTCGCGACGGCCGTCTCGTGTGCGCTGCCGTGGGGGAGCGCGGCGTAGCTGATCCCGAGCCGCACGAGGTGCTCGGCGAGCAGCTCGGCGTCGGCGCGAGCGGCCTGCGGCCAGCCCGTCGCGATCGTCTCGGTGAGCCGCTCGACCGCCCGCTCGACGACCGGCTGGCCCTGCGTGGTGACGAGCGGCAGCAGGCTGTCGGCCTCGTCGCCGAGCGCGATCGCGCGCACGAGCGGATCCTCCGCGGCGGTGGTGAGGAACAGCTCGAAGGCCGCCTCGAGCGCGGCCGGCGGATCCTCGATGCGCTCGAGGATCGCCGCCTCGACGTCGGTGAGGAAGCGGTCGCCCTCGCGCATGACGAGCGCGATCGCGAACTCGTCGCGCGAGCCGAACTCGTTGTAGAGCGTCTGGCGGCTGACGCCCGCGGCGCGGGCGACCTCGGCCATCGTCACGTCGGCCCAGCTGCGGCTGCCCAGCAGGTCGCGCGCCGCGTCGAGCAGCGTGTTGCGGAGCAGGTCGCGCGCGGCGACGGAGTACGGGGTGGCCATCGCACCCATTGTGACCGACCCCTCGGGTGGGCCCTCTAGTCCTCGGCCGGCTCGAAGTCGACCTTGTCGCGCACGCCGCAGTCGGGGCAGGCCCAGTCGTCGGGCACGTCGCTCCACGGCGTGCCGGCCGGGAAGCCCTCGCGCGGGTGGCCCTGCTGCTCGTCGTAGACGTAGCCGCAGCCGGGGCAGCGGTAGCGGCTCATGCCGCGGCTCCGTAGCGGGCGAGCACCTTCTGGCGCTTGCGCGGCTGGATGTTGCAGCGCGTCACGTCGCCGCCGTAGTGCTCGAGCAGGCGGTGGTCCATGACCCGCCGCCACAGCGGCGGGATCGCCGCGAGCACGATCATCCCGGCGTAGCCCGTCGGCAGCTGCGGCGCCTCGTCGACGTGGCGCAGCGCCTGGTAGCGGCGCGTCGGGTTGGCGTGGTGGTCGCTGTGGCGCTGCAGGTGGTACAGCAGCACGTTGGAGGCGACGTTGTTGCTGTTCCAGCTGTGCTCGGGGCGGGTGCGCTCGTAGCGGCCGTCCTCGCGCTTCTGGCGCAGCAGGCCGTAGTGCTCGAGGTAGTTGACGACCTCCAGCAGCGAGAAGCCGAGCACCGCCTGGATGAGCAGGTAGGGCAGCACCACCGGGCCGAAGGCGATCGCGAGCGCGGCGTAGAGCACGACGCTCATCAGCCAGGCGTTGAGGATGTCGTTGCGCAGGCTCCAGTGCGACGCGCCGAGGCGGTCGAGCCGCGCCGCCTCGAGCTCCCAGGCCGACGTCAGGCTGCCCTTGACGGTCCGCGGCAGGAAGGCCCAGAAGCTCTCGCCGAGGCGCGAGCTCGCGGGGTCCTCCGGGGTGGCGACGCGGACGTGATGGCCGCGGTTGTGCTCGATGAAGAAGTGGCCGTAGCCGCTCTGCGCGAGCGCGACCTTGCTCAGCCAGCGCTCGAGGCTCGCGCGCTTGTGCCCGAGCTCGTGGGCGGTGTTGATCGCGATGCCGCTGACCATCCCCATCGTCAGCGCCAGCCCAACCGACTCGACGACCGAGAGGTCGCCGCTCGCCCACGTCCAGCAGGCGAAGATCAGGCCCGCGTACTGGATCGGGAGGTAGAGGTACGTGCACCAGCGGTAGTAGCGGTCCTGCTCGAGCCACTTGATGACGCTGTCGGGCGGGTTCTCGGCGTCCGTCCCGACGAGCAGGTCGAGCGCCGGGAAGATGCCGAAGACGAGCACCGGCCCGAAGAACCAGAAGGCGCCGAGCCCGGTGAGCTCGACGAGGCCCCACGCGAGGAACGGGAGGGTGGGGACCAGGAGGCCGAGCAGCCAGGCGTAGCGCTTGCCATCGCGCCACGTGGCCGGCGTGAGGGCCTCCGCGGGGACAGACGCGGCGGTCGACATGGCAGCGAGCTTTACACCGACCCCTGTCCGTGTCAAGGACGGCGACACATGTTCTAGGAACGTCCAGTGACGTCGACGATGCGCCACCATGAACCCTCCCGGCTGATGGCTGTCTCCACCGATCACCCGCCCGGCACGATCGCCGAGGGCATGCGCGCCGTCGCCCCGCTGGCGGTCGCGGTCGGCCTCTTCGGCATCCCGTTCGGCGTGCTCGCCCGCGACGCCGTGGGCGTGCTGCCTGCGCTCGTGTTCTCGGCCACGACGTTCGCCGGCTCGGCGCAGATGGCATCCGTCTCGATCCTCGCCGACGGCGGCGCCCTCGCGGCCGCGATCGTCGCGGCGCTGCTGCTCAACACCCGCTACCTCCCGATCGGCATCTCCGTCGCGCGCTCGCTGCCGCGGCGGCTGACGGCCCGCCTGCTCGCCGCGCAGCTGTCCGTCGACGAGTCGTGGGCGATCTCGCACCGCGGCGCGGGGCGCTACGACGGCCGCGTCCTCGTCGGCGCCGGGCTGGTCCTCTACGCCGCGTGGGTCGTGGGAACCGCGATCGGGGCCGCCGGCGGCTCGGTGCTCGGCGACCCCGAGGACCTCGGCCTCGACGCGGCCTTCCCGGCGCTGTTCCTGGCGCTGCTCGTCGGCCAGGTCCGCGATCGCCGCGGCGCGGTGGTGGCGCTCCTGGGGTCCGCGCTCGCGGTCGTGCTCATCCCGTTCGTGCCGGCGGGCGTGCCGATCATCGCGGCCAGCGCCGCCTGCCTGCTGGGGCTGCGGCGATGAGCGACGCGTGGGTGCTCGTGATCGCGGTCGGCGCGGGGACGATCGCGCTGAAGAGCGCCGGCCCGCTGCTGCTGGGAGGCCGGGAGGTGCCGGCGCGGGCACGCGGCGTCCTCGCGCTCCTCGGCCCGGCGGTCCTCGCGGCGCTGATCGTCACGCAGGCGTTCGCCGGCGATCGGGAGATCGTGGTCGACGCGCGCGCCGCCGGCCTCGGCGCCGCGGCCGTCGCGCTGCTGCTGCGCGCGCCGCTGCTCGTCGTGCTCGTCGTCGCGGCGGCCGTCGCGGCGGGGGTGCGAGCGGTCGGAATCTGATCCTGATTTGACCGTTAGAGGTTGCTGGAGCTATACATCTCGCTCCAGCGGTCGCCGCGTCCGAAGCCCGCGCGAACCCGGCCAGGAGGGCCGCCATGCCGACCTACGACGGAGTGCTCATGCGGGACACCCTCGGCGACACGGGCGTCGTGCCGTCGCCCGGCTACCCGTACTCCTCGCCCGACCTCATCGGCTATGACCCCGTCGCTCCGAGCCAGGTCCAGGCGTTCTTCTCGAGCAACTACGACAGCGACGTCAACAAGCCGATCCAGCTCGGCAGCCGGATGAACCCGCTGTACGTCCGCGGCAAGAACCTCGCCACGACGACGAAGACCGGGCAGTACATCTCGGTCTACCGCGCCAACACGTCGCTGTTCCTCACCCCGAGCCGCTGGGCTCCGAACCGGCTCGCCACCCAGAGCGGCGCGGGCAGCGTCGCGCTGCCCGAGATGGCTCCGGGCGCGATCGGCGTCGGGCCGGAGCCCT
Organism: Capillimicrobium sp.; assembly: GCA_035761245.1. Classification (GTDB taxonomy): domain Bacteria; phylum Actinomycetota; class Thermoleophilia; order Solirubrobacterales; family Solirubrobacteraceae; genus Capillimicrobium. Next base: position 5,540 of record DASTRJ010000132.1, read on the forward strand.
TCCTCATCGACGGGACGGTCGGTCAGGGCCTCTACTGCCTCGTCGGGATGGTCACCAGCACGCCGAATCCCGTCCTGCCGCCGGACTTCGCCAGCTACAGCGACTACATCGCCTGGGTGCGCAACAACCAGAACGTCTGCGGGCGCAACCTCTCGGTGCTCAGCAGCTTCCCGGCGCGCGCCTTCGAGCGCTGGGACACCTTCTCCAACCCGGAGGAGAACGCCGTGCCGGTGCTCTTCATGGTCACGGTCAACGGTCCGCAGGGCCTGCCGAGCGGCACGACCTTCGGGATCACGTGCAACCCGATCGGCGTGCAGGCGAGCTGGACCTGGAACCCGTCGAGCCCGAGCCAGACCGCGTCGAGCATGTGCCCGAAGACGTGGAGCGGCACGGCCGTCACGTGGGCCACGCTGCCCAGCGGCGCCGTCTGGCCGCGCGGGACGACGATCGGCACGAAGGTCTACGTCGGGCGCGACGCCGACGACCCGGTGGCGATCTACGCGACGCCGTGGGACGAGCTGCCGGTGGGCCCGGGCGACGTCGACGGCGTCGAGGACGGCGTGCTCGTCCTCCTCGGCACCGTCACCACACAGCTCGCGGCGTCGTGAGCGTCGCCCGCTACACCGCGCTCGAGGTGCCCACGTGGGGCTGGGCGCAGACCGCCGGGCCGCTCGGCGTGCCGCTCGACGGGAGCGTCCCGTTCTCCGTCGACGCCTGGATCAAGCTCGACGGCCTCTCGACGTTCGCCGGGGCGCTCGACCAGGAGGGCGGCTTCGCGTTCGGGGCCTCGGGAACGCAGGTGCTGCTGCAGGTGCCGGGCTGGGCGCCCGTGACGTCGACGCCGGCCCATCCGCTCGGCGAGCGCGACTGGCACCACATCTGCGCCACCTACGACGGCGGGCAGGTGCGCCTCTACGTCGACGGCGAGTTCGACAGCGCGGTCGGCGCCGGCGGCGCCACCGCTCCCGTCGGCGGCCCCTGGCGGATGGGCAGCGGCCTGCAGGGGCTGGTCCGGACCGTCCGCGTGTTCGACGCCGCGCTCGACGCCCAGCAGGTGCGGGCGAACCTGTTCGGCGCCCCGCCCGTCGGCACGGTCGCCAACGCGTTCGACTTCACGCAGAGCCCGCCGGTCGACACCGGCCCCGCCCCGCTGCCGGTCTCGCTCCAGGGCGGCGCGCGGATCGTCACCCGCACGCCCGGCGTGCACCTGCGCGACACGGCGTACGTGCACCCGATGGTCGAGCAGGGCGTCAACCCCGGCGGGGCGCGCACCGACCCGTACACGGTCCAGGCGTGGGTCCACCTCGATCCGCAGGACGCTCCCGTGCAGGTCATCTTCACCAACAGCGACCTGCTGACCGGCACCGGGATGGCGCTCATCGCGGTGGCCGACGACGACGTCCCGGGCACGATGCGGCTGTGGTCGACCCGCGGCTCCGCCACCGACGACGAGGCGCTCGTCTCGACCACGATGATCCCGGCGCGGCGCTGGACGAACGTCGCGACCACGTTCGACGGGACGACGCTCTCGCTGTTCATCGACGGCCGTCCGGCGGGCACCATGGCGGCGGCGCCGATCCCGCTGGTCCAGCTCGACGGAGATCCGATGATCGGCGGCTCCCACACGCCCGACGAGCCGCTCGCCGACTGGACCGCGCAGGGGTGGATCGCGCGGCTCGACGTCTGGTCCCGTGCGCTCACGACGGAGGAGATCGGGTCGGCGGCCGGCGCGCCGCCGGATCCGACGAGCGACCACCTCGAGGCGTCCTACGACTTCTCGAGGGGGCCGGTTCGCGACGCGGTCGACAGCCATCCGGTCGGCCTCGTCGACGGCGCCGTGCTGATGCCGCAGGTCATGGCCGGGGCCGTCCGCGAGGCCGTCGTCGACCACGGCTTCGCGGGGTACGCGCCGCTGGAGGACCACGTGCTCGAGCGGCTGCTCGCCGAGGTGGACCGTGGCGACGAGCCGTTCATGGTCACGCACCACGTCGTCGGCGACGAGCGGATCCTGCTGCTGCACGACGTCGACGGCGTCCACCTCGCGTACCGCGGCGCGGTCGCCGACATCGACGACTGCACGATGTGGCGGATCGAGCTGCTCTTCACCATCGTGGCCGGGCTGCTCAGCGTGGTGTTCGCGATCCGGGCGACGCTCTCGCCGCGCGCCATCGGCGTCGCCAGGCAGATGCTGCGGAACCCGCGCGTCGCGGCGGCGCTCTCGACGGCCGGCAAGCTCACGGCGGCGTCCCTCATGGCCATGCTCGGGACGCTGTACGCGGCCGGCGGCCTCGGCGACCTGCTGTGGGCGCTGCTGGTCGGCGTCGGCGTCTGGGCCGTCCTGCGAATCGTGGCGCGGGTGCTCGGATGGGCGACGGGCTTCGGCGTGGCGGAGGTCATCGCCGTCGCGGCGCTCGCCGTCTACGCCGTCATCGAGGTCTGGCTCCGGCGGCCGTCGAGCTGCAACCCGCCGGCGGCGGTCCAGCTCGCGGCGATCAAGTTCAACTGGGATCCGACGTCGTCGTCGGTCGACGCGCTCTCGATCCGGCGTGACTACCTCGTCGCGCTCTCGGCGCCGGAGTGGGTCCGCACGAACCCGGCCGGCTCGGCCGCCGCGTACGCGATCTCGAGCGTGGCGGGCAAGACGCCCCAGATCCAGGCGAAGTTCGTCATCGCCGACACGACGGCGCAGCAGGCGACGATCCAGGCGACCGGCGGTGGACCGCTGGGGGCGATCGACCCGATCGTCGTCAACTTCGCCAACGGCGTGTCGGTGCCCGAGTACGTGACGATCCCGCTCAACCACCACACGATCCCGGCCGGCGGCGTGCGCGCCGCCGACGCCACGTGGACGTGGACCGTCCAGCAGGCGGGAGGGCCGGCGCAGCCGCTCGCCACGACCCAGCACCGGATCTACGTCACGCTCAGCGCCCCCAACGCCCCGTGGGGGCAGCCGCCGTACGTCGACCAGACGCAGGTGCCGTGGACCGAGGCCCTCGAGCTCGCGTGCCGGTGGGCGCAGGGCCAGACCACGGCCGACGGCGTGCAGCGGGCGATCACCGCCGCGGTCAACGGAAGCCTGGGGCTCAAGTACGACACCTCGGGCGGGGCCTCGTTCTACACGTACACGGACCCGCTGGGCACCAGCTACTTCCACTGCGGCGCGTTCATTGCGCAGGTCAACGGGACGGGCGGTCTCGGCGTCCAGGTCAACTGCACCGACTGCGCGACGATCGTGACCACCTTCGCGAACATCCTCGGCGGCGACCTGTTCGGGGCGACGATGACCGACGGCCCCGCCTTCGGCGGCTTCCTCTGCAACCAGATCCAGCCGATCGGCTGGCCGACGTGGCAGTACCCGTTCGGCAGCGGGCGCTTCCGGTACCACGAGGTGGCCTGGACGGGCGCGGGCGGCCTGCTCGACCCGCTCTACGACGCCTGCCTGCAGTACGACACGAGCACGAACCCCTGGGACTGGTCGCCCGGGACCTCGCACACGCCGGGACTGCCGACGAAGGTGCCGTTCACGAACTACCCGCTCCCGAAGTCGCCGCCGCTGCCGGTGCCGCTGACGGCGAACGTCTACCGCGAGCGCCTCGCGCAGAACTCGAACGCCGGCATCGGCTCGTGCACGCCGACCGGGGCGTTCTCGGGGACCAACGGCGGACGCAGGAAGGTGCTGTGATGGAGCGCGACGAGATGCGGCGCGGCGTCAAGGAGACCTACGGCTTCGCCGACTGGGCGCGACCGGAGGAGGATGCCGCGCCGGCCCAGGCGCTGATGCGCCGCCGGCCGTTCCTCACGGCGCCCGACCTCGGCGCGTCCCTCGGCCTGCGCTTCGCCCGGCGGACCGGGCACGCGGGCGCCCGCGCCTACACCGACGTCTACGCGGCGGCCGGGGAGGAGGTGCAGCTCTCCGCGCTGGTCGACGAGCGGGCGACGGTGGAGGACGCTCACGAGGGCCTCGTCGACCTGCTCGCGACGACGATGGCCGTCCTGCCGAGCTGCGCCGAGCGCGGGCTCGAGATCGGCGACGTGTGCTTCTGCGGGGTCGACGACCCGCCCGGCCTGATCCTGTTCACCCGTGGCCGCATCGTCGCGCGGGTCGCGAGCGTCGGGGCGCGGCCGGTCGACGTGACGCCGTTCGCGCAGCGGCTCGACGAGCAGATCGCCGGCCACCTGCGCGCCGTCGGCGGCTAGGGCCGCTTCGGCGCGCGCAGCACGAAGCGGTCGCGGACCTTGCGCGTGGTCCGCTCGACGTCCTGGATGCGCAGCTCGGCGATCACCTTGAGCTTGCGCCGCGCCTCGAGCAGGCGCATGGCGTCGTCGTCGAGCGACAGCGTCAGCTTGGTCGTCTCGCGGCCCTCGAGCAGGATCTCCGGGTCGCGCGTGCGCAGCTGCGGCACGCGCCGGCCCTTCCGGTTCGTGCGGAAGGCGCCGGTGACCGTGAGCGTCCCGGTGACGGCGAAGGGGTTCGCGTTGCGCAGCGGGAGCGTGAACGTGCCGCGCGGCGTCACGCGGATCGACGTGGGCTTCAGCGTCACGCCCGTGCTCGTGCCGAACGCGGTGGGGATGTTGCCGGACGTCGAGCCGCCGCTGCCGCCCCCGAGCGACGGGAGGCTCGGGATCGGCGGCAGGCCGATGCCGGGCGCGTCGGGCTCGTCGATGCCGAAGTTCGGCGGCGGGGCGCCGCCGCCCCCGTCACCGCCGCCGCCCGCGTCGCCGCCCCCGCCGGCCGGCGCGGTCACGAAGATGGCGATCGTGCCGTCGGACGAGCTCAGCGCGCCCTTGGTGGCGCGGTAGTGGATGACGTCGCCGCCGGTGTGACCGGGGGTCGGCGTGTACGTGATCCCGGTCGTCGCCGCGGGCGTCAGCGTGATCGCCCCGGTGCCGGAGTCGACGGTGGCCTCGGGATCGCTCGGATCGGTCAGCGCCAGGGTGCCGTGGGCCGGCGGGTCGATGACCATCGTCTCCCACGTGCTGTCGCAGGCGAACGCGAGCGGCGTGTCCGCGGTGCCGTACGGGATCGTGGGGGCGTCGTCGGCGCACACGGGCTCCGGGACGACGTCGTACGAGATGCTTGCGACAGGGGACTCGACTCCGTCGGAGTCCGTGGCCTTCACGGTGTACGTCTGGGCGTTGCCGACGGTCGTCGTGTCGAGCGTCGCGACGTCACTGGTGTGGCCTTCGTCATCGACGCAGCTCACCACCGCGGCGTCCCCGTCGGGGTCGTCGCAGGCGAACTCGGTTTCGACGGTCTCGCCTTGCCAGAACACCTCGCCGTCTGTCGGCGCGCTGATCACCGCGGTCGGCGGAGTACCCCCGAGCGCGCTCGCCGGCAGCGCGAGGGCGGCGACCACCGCCGCGATTGGCAGACAGACCCGTTCCTCGATCACGGGCCCACTGTAGGGAAACCCGCGACCCCTTCGTGTCACCTGCCGCGAAGCGTCCGGCGCAGGACACGCGCCAGCGGCACGGGGCCGGACCGCAGCGCCCGCTCGCGATCGCGGTCGCGGACGGAGCGCAGCTGCGCGACCGCGCGCCCGGCGCGCTCGAGCGTCGCGTCGTACGGCCCCCACCAGGGCGCGCCGCCGGCGGGCGGATCCCACGTCATCGCGCGCGGCGCGCTGAAGGCGCGCAGCGCGTCCTCGCCGCCGGCGCTGCCGCCCCACGGCGCCGCCGGGATCGCCGGGACGACGCGATGGTCGTTCAGCCACGCGGCGCCGACGCGCAGCGCGCGGGCGATCCGGGCGCCCTCGTAGCGGTTCGCCGTCCACACCGAGATGCCGGGCCCGGGCGGCAGCGCACCGACCGCCCCCATCGCGGCGTCGGTGGAGGCGACGCGCGTGATCGCCAGCAGCGGCGCGTCGGCCGGCTCGGTCCCCGCCCGCATGGCGTCGGTGACGCCGTCCAGCACGGCCGGCGCGAAGCTGCCGTCCGGCCGCGGCCCGCCCGCCACCAGGCGCGCGCCCTCGGCGACCGCCTCGCGGACGAGCTCGCCGGCGGCGCCTCCGGGATCCGGCACCGAGCGATGGTCGCCGGCCGCGCCGACGACCGCCGCCACGTACGCGTCGTGCACCGCGTCGGCGACGAACACCCTGCGCAGCGCGCCGCGCGTCCGCCCCCCGGCGGCGAACGCGGCCGCCGCCGTCCCGCGCGCCGCCCGCGCCACGCCGGCGTCCGCCAGCACGAGCGCCGACCCGACGCCCGCGACCTCGAGCGAGACCGGCACGCCGGCCTCAGCGCAGCCGCGCGCGACCTCGCGCCCCGCCGCCGCCGTTCCCGTGAAGGCGACCTTCGCCACCCCCGGCGCGGCGACCAGCGCCCGGCCGACGTCGTCGCCGCCCGGCGCGAGCGCCAGCAGCCCCTCCGGCAGCCCGGCGCGCACGAACAGCCGCGCGATCCGCGCCCCGGCGACGGGCGCGCGCGGCGACGGCTTCAGGACGACCCCGTTGCCGGCCAGCAGCGCCGCGCCGACCTGCCACAGCGGCTGCGCGAACGGCGCGTCGCCCGCGCCGACGATGGCGACGACGCCGAGCGGCTCGTACGTCTTGCGGGCGCGCGTGATCGGGCTCGTCGAGCGCGGCACCGGCAGCCGCCGCTCCGCCAGCGCGCGCACGCCGCGGTCGGCGAGCCACTGCAGCCCGTCGACCGCCGGCAGCAGCTCGAGCGCGATCGCCTCGGCCGGCTCCCGCTCGCCCTCCTCGCCGAGGACCGTCGCGAGCTCGTCGAGCTCGTCGATGACCGCCTGCGCGGCGCGGCGCAGGTACCGAGCGCGGTCGGGCAGCCGCAGCGCCGCCCAGAGCGGCTGGACCTGCGCGCTCTCGGCGACCAGCGCCTCGACGTCGGGCTCGGTGGCCATCGCCACAGCCAATCAGGCCGGCCGGCGCAGCGTCCGCACGAAGCGCTCGCGCTCGACCTGCCGCTCGTAGCCGGCGGCCGCCCAGAACGCCAGCGCCGCCTCCTCGGTCGAGACGACGATCGCGTCGAGCCGGCGCCCGCCGAGCGCGGCGAGGCGCTCCTCGCCGCGCCGCAGCAGCGCGGTGGCCAGCCCCCGGCGCCGGTGGTCCGGGTGGACGGCGAGCCGGTAGAACGAGCCGCGCCACCCGTTGAAGGCCGCGACGAGCGAGCCGACGACG
>DASTRJ010000133.1:0-8386 GCA_035761245.1 Capillimicrobium sp.
AGCCCTCCGCCGCGGCGGCGATCAGTAGCGCGGGTCGACCGGCCGCTCGCGGACGACGGTGTCGCGCCGCTCGGTCGCGCGCGAGAGGTAGAACAGCGAGATCAGCAGGCCGATCACGCCGACGACCATCAGGATCACGCCGACGGTGGCGAGCTCGATCCCGGAGACCGAGGCCGTCACGGCGAACTTCAGGATCGCGCCGACGGCGATGAGGAAGATGGAGGTTCCGATGCCCATGGGCCTTGCTCTACCCGTCTAGGATGAGGCCGATGCAGACGCCCCGGGGCATGCGCTGATGCCGTCCGGCCGCCGGATCGGCTTCGCCGCGCTCGTCGCGATGAGCGTGGGGCTGTGCACGGTGGCGGCGCTGCAGGGGCTGAGCCCGAGCTTCCCGGTCCGCCTGCTCGAGGGCGTGGCCATCGCCGTCGTCGCCGTGGTCGTGCTCGGGGCGATCGCCACCCTGGTCATGGGACGGCTCGCGGACTGGCGCGATCCGGTCAGCGAGCAGGAGTTCGAGCAGGTCGTCCGCCGCTCGGAGCGCCTCGCCCGCGACGGCGTGGCCGCCGAGCCCGACGAGACGGACTTCATGGCGCTCGACCCGTACAGCGACCCGGACTTCGAGGAGCTCGTCCGCGACGCGCTCGACGACCTGCCGGACCTGCTGCGCAACGCGCTGCGTCACGTGGCCGTCGTCATCTCGGACGGCGGTCGCCGCGCGGGCGCCTACGGGCTCTACGAGGGCGACGGCGCCACGCGCGACGAGGTGCCGGACCGCATCGTCATCTTCCGCGACACGCTGCGCCGCGACTTCGGGCACGACCCGGAGCTGCTGCGCGAGCAGGTGGTGCGCACGGTGCGCCACGAGCTGGCCCATCACGTCGGGTTCGACGAGATGGGCGTGCAGGGCCTCGGGCTGTAGCCCAGCCGATCAGGCGGGAGGCCGGGCGGCGCTCAGGCGTGGCGGTGCGGGCGGCCGTCGCGCCAGACGACGTCGCCGCACTCGCGGCAGCGGACCTCGATCACGGGCTCGAGCCGGTGGTCGCCGTGCGGGAACTGGTCGCGCTCGTCGTCGCTGGGCAGGTGCCGGTCGCCCCACTCGTAGAGCGCCATGAGGACGGGGGCGAGGTCGCGGCCGGCGCGCGTGAGGTGGTAGCCGGAGCGGGGCGGGCGCTCGCTGTACGGGCGCTGCTCGGCGATCCCCGCCTCGACGAGGGAGCGCAGGCGGGCGCTGAGCACGTCGCGCGGCGCGCCGGTGTTGCGCTGGATGTCGCTGAACCGGTGGACGCCCCAGAACAGCTCGCGGACCACGAGGAGCGCCCAGCGCTCGCCGACGATCCCGAGCGTGTCGGCGATGGCGCACGCGCGTGGCTGCGTGGCGGCGGGGCTCATTGCGATGCAGCCTAGCGCGAGGTCGGTTTGCATTTCAAACCGTCTGCGGTAGGGTGCCCGCCGAGTTCGGTTGGGAAATCAAACCGACACACCACGGCAAGCACGCACGAAGGAGGCAACGATGCGAGAGGCGGTCATCGTCGACGCGGTCCGGACACCGGTCGGCCGCGGGAAAGCGGGCAAGGGCGCCCTCAACCCGATCCACCCCGTCGACCTGCTGGCCCACAGCCTCCGCGCGCTCGTCGACCGCACCGGGATCGACCCGGAGCGCATCGACGACGTCATCGGCGGCTGCGTCGACCAGGTCGGCGAGCAGGCGATGAACACCACCCGCTACGCGGTGCTCGCGGCCGGCCTGCCGGAGTCGGTCCCCGCGACGACCGTCGACCGCCAGTGCGGCTCCTCGCAGCAGGCGCTGCACTTCGCCGCCCAGGGCGTCATGGCGGGCGCCTACGACGCGGTCATCGCCTGCGGCGTCGAGTCGATGAGCCGCGTGCCGATGTGGTCGAACGTCCCGCCCGGCGCCGACCCGTTCGGCCCCACGGTGGCGGCGCGCTACCCCGACGGGCTCGTCCCTCAGGGCATCAGCGCGGAGCTGATCGCGGCGAAGTGGGAGCTGCCGCGCGCCGAGCTCGACCGGTTCGCGCTCGAGAGCCACCGCCGGGCGGCGGAGGCCACCGACGAGGGGCGCTTCGCCGACGAGGTCGTGCCGATCGACGGCGTGCAGGTCGACGAGTCGATCCGGCCCACGACGACGCTCGAGGCGCTCGCGGGACTGCCGCCGGCGTTCGAGGACCCGGCGATGGCCGAGCGCTTCCCGCAGATCGACTGGCGCGTCACCGCCGGGAACTCGAGCCCGACGAACGACGGCAGCGCGGCGCTGCTGGTGACGACGCCCGAGGTCGCCCGGGAGCTGGGGCTCGAGCCGAAGGTCCGCGTCCACTCCTTCGCGGTCGCCGGCGACGACCCGCTGCTCATGCTCACCGGGATCATCCCGGCCACGCGCAAGCTCCTCGACCGAGCCGGCGTCGACCTCGGCGACATCGACCTGTTCGAGGTCAACGAGGCGTTCGCGTCGGTCGTGCTCGCCTGGCAGCGCGAGACCGAGGTGCCGCTCGACAAGGTGAACGTCAACGGCGGCGCGATCGCGATCGGCCACCCGCTCGGGGCCAGCGGCGCGCGGATCGCCACCACGCTCGTCAACGCGATGGCTCAGCGCGGCGCCCGCTACGGCTTGCAGACGATGTGCGAGGCGGGCGGCCTGGCCAACGCGACCCTGTTCGAGGCGGTGTGAGCGCCATGGCCACGACGCCCTCCTCGCGGCTTCCGCTGCTCATCGCCTGCGGCGGCTCGCTGCTCGCGTTCCTCGACGTGACGATCACGAACCTCGCGGTGCCCGACCTCGTCCGCGACCTCGACCAGGACGTCACCTCGCTGTCGTGGGTGGTGACCCTCTACACGCTGCTCTTCGCCGCGCTGCTCGCGCCCGCCGGGCGGCTCGCCGACGTGCTGGGGCGCACGCGGCTGTTCGCCGCCGGGATCGCGACGTTCACGGTCGGCTCCGCGCTCGCGGCCGCCGCGCCTGATCTCGGGCTGCTGCTCGGCGCTCGCGCCGTGCAGGGCGTCGGCGCGGCGATGCTGCTGCCCGCCTCGCTCGCGCTCGTGCTGGCCGACACCCCGCCCGCCAAGCGGCCGGCCGCGATCGGGCTGTGGGCGGCGTCGGCGTCGGTCGCCGCCGCCGCGGGCCCCGCGATCGGCGGCGTGCTCGTCGACGCCTTCGGCTGGCGGGCGCTGTTCCTCATCAACCTCCCGCTCGGCCTGTGGCTGCTCGTGCAGGCACGGCGGCTCGGCACGCCGGCGCGCTCGGAGGCGGCACGGCTGCCCGACGTCGTGGGCGCCGCGCTGGCGACCGCGGCCGTCGGCCTGCTCGTCCTCGCGCTGACGCAGGGCGACGGCTGGGGCTGGGGCGCCGCGCCGACGCTGCTGTCGTTCGCTGGAGCGGCCGCCGCGGGGACGTGGGCGGTCGCCCGCTCGGCCCGCCATCCCGCGCCCGCGCTGCAGATCGACCTGTGGCGCAACCCGACCTACGCCACCGCGAACGCCGTCTCGCTGCTGTTCGGCGCGGCGCTCTACGCATGGCTGCTCGTCGGCGTGCTCTTCCTCACCGACGCGTGGGGCTACACCGAGCTCGAGGCGGGCCTCGCGATGACGCCGGGCGCGGTCGTGTCCGCCGGCGTGGGCATCGCGATCAGCCGCGTCGCGCGCCGGCCGTCGCCGCGCGCGCTGGTCGTCGTCGGCGCGATCGTGCTCGGTCTCTGCGGGCTGGCGATCTGGCTGTGGCTGCCGGAGCAGCCGGCGTTCCTGACCCTCTGGCTGCCCACGGGCACGGCCTGCGGCCTGGGGATCGGCGCCGTGAGCGTCGGCGTGTCGAGCGCGGCCGCTCTGTCGGTGGCGCCCGAGCGCTTCGCCGCGGCGACCGGGCTCAACATCGCGGCGCGCCAGGTCGGAGGAGCGGTCGGGGTGGCGATCCTCGCCGTGCTGCTCGCCGGCCACGTCCCGGGCGACGGGATCGAGCCGTTCCGCTCGGTCTACCTCATGACCGTCGTCGCGTGCGCGGGGGTGGCCGTCGCCGGGATGCGGCTCGTGCTCGCACCGCCGGCCGCGGCCGCCGTGGCGGCGGCTCCGGCAGCGGCGGGAGGGACGGCGCGATGACCGCGATCGACACCACCGGCGCCTGGCTGGAGGCGCTCGACCCGGACTGCCTGGCCGACGCCGACGCCGCCGAGCTGCTCCGCGACGCGCCGTGGCAGCGCATGGTGGTCGTCGGCGACAGCGTCGCCGCGGGGATCCGCGAGCCGCTGGACGGCTACCGCGACGTCGGCTTCAGCGATCGCGTCGGCGAGGCGCTGGCACGGACCCGGCCGGGCTTCGCCTACCGCAACCTCGGCGTCCGGGACCTGAAGCTGGCCGAGATCCGGGAGCGGCAGCTCGGGCCGGCGCTGGCGTTCGCGCCCGACGTCGCGATCGTGATCGGCGGGGGCAACGACGCGCTCGGCCGGGCGTTCGACCCGGGCGCGGTGCGCGCGGGGCTGGAGGCGCTCGTCCATCCGCTCGCCGACCGGGGCGCGTTCGTCGTCACGATCGGGCTGTTCGACCTCCCGCGCTCCGGCCTCCTGCCCGAGCGGCTCGCCGGCGTGATGACCGAGCGCTTCGACGCGCTCGACGCGATCACCGCCGAGGTCGCGCGGTCGGTGGGCGGGCTGCACGTCGACACGCACCACCACCCGCGCGCCGCCGATCCGGCGATCTACGCGAGCGACCGCATCCACGCCAACGCGCGCGGGCACGCGATCGCCTTCGCGGCGATCGTGCGCGCGCTGGCGATGCCGCCGGCATGGTCGACGACGCCGATGACGTAGGTTCCCGCGCCATGGCGGTCGACACGCACGGACGCTGGCCATGGGCCTCCGCCGCGCTCGTCGCGCCCACGTGGGGCGGCGCGCTGCGCGCCCGGCGGTGGCTCGGCGAGGACGGGCACTGGGTCGCGTGGCTCGCGCTGCCGATCCTCGTCGCGCACCAGACCGAGGAGTGGGTGCGCCCCGGCGGCTTCCTGCCGTTCGCCAACCAGCGGCTGCTGGGCGCCCGCGAGCCGGCGTGGCCGCTCACCGAGCGCGTCGGCTTCGTCGTCAACGTGCCGCTCGGCTGGGGGACGGCGATCGGCGGCGCGCTGCTGTGGGAGCGCACGCCCGCGCTCGCCGCGGGCGTGCTGGCGATCGAGGCCGGCAACGCGCTCATGCACGGCGGGATGGCGGTCCGCGAGCGCCGCTACAACCCCGGCGCCGTCACCGGCCCGCTGCTCATGGGCACGCACGCGGCCGCGGGTGCGGCGTGGCTGGCGCGCTCGGGGCGGATGACCCGGCGGTCGACCGCCACGGCGCTCGCCCTCGGCGCCGCGTTCACGCTCGGGATGCCGCTCGCGCTGAAGCGGCGGATGCGCCGCGCGCGCCGGTAGGGGCGACGCCGCCGTCAGCGCACCGCCACGGCCGTCAGCGTCGAGGACGCCCACGCGCCCCCGCCGGCGCTCGCCCACACCCGGACGGGCTCGCGGGCGGGCGCCAGGCAGCGCACCGCCTCGCCGCGGTCGTCGGTGAGCCGGGAGACCGCCGTGTCGCCCGGCCGCTGGAAGCGCACCTCGATCCCGCGGACCGGCAGGTCGCGGTACGTGACCCGCGCGGCGACGCAGCGATCGCCGCCCGGCTCCGGGCCGGCGCCCCCGGCGAGCCACGCGGTGAGGCCGAGCGGGAGCGGCGGCGCCGGGGCCGCCCGGCCGGGGCCGCAGATCGGCAGCGGGCCGCGCGGCGGCGCCCCGGCCGCGGCGTCGCTGAGCGCCTGCGCCGCCGGCGTGCGCGTCCCGTCGAAGCCGGTCAACCCGAACCAGTCCTCCTGCTCGACCGGGTCGCGCATCGGCGTGGCCCAGGTGAACAGCGCCAGCCGGTCGACGTCGCAGTCCGACGCCGCGAGCGCGTCGGCGACGAAGGCGATCGAGCCGGCCCGCGTGTCGTCCGGCAGCGCGAAGCTCGCCGTCGGGCTCTGGTTGGGCCGCGGCCACCCGAGCTCGGTGACGGAGATGGGCACCGACCCGGCTCCCAGCTCCGTCAGCGTCGCGCGCACGTCGGCGACGATCGCCACGACGCCGGCCGGCGTCGGCGAGTACGGATGCAGCGCGACGCCGTCGAGCCGCCCGGCGAGGTCGGGCCGCGCGGCGTGCATCGCCCGCAGGAAGCCGGTCGGGTCGCCGTACGGGCTGAGCCCGCCGACGAGCGCCGCCACGCCCGGCGCGGCGGCGTGGACGGCGTCGCGCGCCGCGCGGTAGAGCGTCGCGTAGGCGGCCGGGTCGGGCGACGGGCGCCAGTAGGCGGGGATGTTCGGCTCGTTCCAGATCTCGACCGCGTCGACGGGGAGCGCGGGCAGCTCGGGGTGGGCCGCCCAGAACGCGCCGCCCGGCCCGTAGCGCTGCGCGACCGCGGCGGCGTAGGCCGCGAACGCCGCCGGATCGGCCGGCGCCGCCTTGTCGGTGCCGCCCACCGTGGTGCTCCACGACGTCGCGTAGCCGAGGACCGGCAGCCAGCGGATGCCGCGCGCGGCGAGCGCGCCCGCGATCCGGTCGGTCGTGACCCAGCGCCAGTCGCCCGGGCCGAAGGGCTGCACGGCCGGCCAGGCCGCGTCCATCCGCGCGAGCGGGATGCCCGCGGCGGCGACCTCGTCGAGATGGCCGGCCCCGCCCGGCACGAGGGTGCCGTCGCTCGCGAAGAGCGTGGTGACGCCGACGCCGTGGAACGGCGCCGCCACGGCGCGCCCCGAGGTGGACGCCAGCAGCGCCGCGACCAGCAGCGCGAGGAGGACGGCAGGGGACGACGGGGCGGCGCGCGTCAACCTGGAAGCCGCCCCGTCATCACCCACACCAGTCCTCGAAACACGTGCATCGCGCGAAAGTCGCTGTCATATTTCGAAAACCATGATGGTCGTCATGCAGCCGGGGGCCACCGACGCCGAGATCGCGGCGGTCGTCGCCCGCCTCGAGACGACGGGCGTCCACGTCCTCACGATGCCCGGCGAGCTGACGACCGCCATCGGCGCCATCGGCGATCCCGAGGGCGTCCGTGAGCTCGGCCTCGAGGGGATGGCCGGCGTCGACCGCGTCGTGCCCATCTCGCGCCCCTACAAGCTCGCCTCGTCGGAGCTGGCCCATCACGAGCCGACGACCTTCGCCGTCGACGGGCGCCGCGTCGGTGGGGGCTCGACGTTCTGCCTCATCGCCGGCCCGTGCACCGTCGAGTCGCTCGACGGCACGCTCGCGGTCGCGCGGGCGGTCAAGGACGCCGGCGCGTCGATGCTGCGCGGCGGCGCGTTCAAGCCGCGCACCTCGCCGTTCGCGTTCAAGGGCCTGGGCGTGGCCGGCCTCGAGATCCTCGCCGAGGTGCGCGCCGAGACCGGCCTGCCGATCGTCACCGAGTTCCTCGACACGCAGCACGCCGACGCGATCGCCGCCTATGCCGACGTGGTCCAGATCGGGGCGCGCAACATGCAGAACTACGCGCTGCTCGAGGTCGCCGGCAAGCTCGGCAAGCCCGTGCTGCTCAAGCGCGGCCTGTCGAGCTCGCTGGAGGAGCTGCTGATGGCCGCCGACTACGTGCTCAAGGAGTCCACGAGGACCCGGAGGTCGCGCTCTGCGACGGCCCGCAGGCGCTCTACGCGCGCGACTTCCCCGCGTTCGCCGAGCAGGTCGCCGCGCACGCGCGGCTTGCCGGCAAGACGCTCGCCTGACGCCGACCGCTCGATCATTCGGCTGCAATCGATGCGCGGCCGCCTGAGCCGCTGGCATACTCGCGCGATGCCCAAGCTCGCCGGGTCGACCCGGTCCCCGCGCCGCCTCGCGGCCACCGCCGGAACGGCCGGCGCCATCCTCCTCGCCGCCGCCGGCACCGCCGACGCGGCGCAGCAGACGATCACCCGCGTCGGCGAGACGCCGTTCACGGTCCCGGCCGGCGTGACGACGCTGCAGATCCAGGCGATCGGCGGCAGCG
This sequence comes from Capillimicrobium sp., assembly GCA_035761245.1. GTDB lineage: Bacteria > Actinomycetota > Thermoleophilia > Solirubrobacterales > Solirubrobacteraceae > Capillimicrobium. The sequence continues at coordinate 7,974 of DASTRJ010000133.1, forward strand.
GCGGCAACCTCGTGTCCTCCAGTGGGTCGATCCTGCAGACCGGCGGCCAGGGCCGCTCGATCAGCGCCACGCTCGCGGTGACACCCGGCGAGACGCTCTTCATCGAGGTCGGCGGCGACGGCCAGAACGGCCGCTCGCTCGGCGGCGCGGGCGGCGGCGGCGCCACCGACATCCGCACCTGCTCGGTCAACGCCTCGAGCTGTCCGAACGGCGTCGGCTCGCTGCAGACGCGGCTGATCGTCGCGGGCGGCGGCGGCGGCGCCGACGGGTCGGCCGCCGGTGGCGCTGGCGGCGGCGCCGACGAGCCCGGCGCCGACGGCAACGGGGCGCCCGGCTCCGGCGGCGGGCCCGGCACGACGAACAACGGCGGCGCGGGCGGCGGCGGCTTCGGCTCGCAGAACACCGGCGCGTTC
>DASTRJ010000134.1:0-3758 GCA_035761245.1 Capillimicrobium sp.
GCCAACGCCGGCGGCATCATCAACATCTCCGTCGAGCTGGAGCCCGAGGGCTACGACCCGAAGCGCGCCCGCGTCCGCGTGCGCGGGATCGGCGACACGCTGCGCCAGGTCTTCGACGACGCCGAGGCCGCGGGCGTCAGCCCGCTCGACGCCGCGCACGCGCTCGCGCAGGCGCGGCTGGAGGAGGCCGCGCGGCGGCGGCGCACCGCCGCGTAGGCCCACGCGGCGGAGTCCCGCCGCACGGCGCTAGAACCGCGGCCGCTCCACCCCCGCCGGCAGGCGCCCCTCGGCCGCGAGCTTGTCGAGATGCGCGCCGAGCGTGACGGTCGCCGGGAGCCGCAGCGCCGGCGGCGCATCGCTCCAGGCGTCGTCGAGCAGCTCGTCGACGGTGCGGGCGCCGCGGTCGAGGGCGGCCAGGAGGCGCCGCTCGCGGTCCAGGCGGTGCTCGATGAGCTCGCCGATCCGCGCCGCCGGGTCGAGCACCGGGTCGCCGTGGCCGGGGAGCAGCAGGTCGAGGTCGAGGGCGCGCAGCTGCTCCAGCGCCGCGAGGTACTCGCCGAGCTGCGCGAAGACGAAGACGCTGCCCGAGCCCAGGACGGCGTCGCCGGTGAACGCCGCACGGCCCGCCAGCCACGTCACCGAGTCGGGCGAGTGGCCCGGCGTCGCCAGCGCGCGCAGCGGGCCCAGCTCGCCGTCGCTCGCCACCGGCAGCGCGTCGCCGCCGAGCCGCGCCCGCAGCGGCGCCAGGCCCTCGACGTGGTCGGGATGGTCGTGGGTGATCGCGATGCCGCCCGCCCCGCCGCGCGCCGCGGCCTCGGCCGCGACGGCGTCGAGGTGCTCGTCGAGCGCCGGCCCGGGATCGACGATCCAGCACGGATCGCGGCCGAAGAGCCAGGTGTTGGTGCCCGTGAGCGTGAGCGGGCCGGGGTTGGCGGCCCGGACCAGCGCGACGTCGACGCCGGCGATCACCGGGCCGGGGCCAGGCGGTAGACCGGCCCGGAGAGCGAGACGACGTAGATGCGGCCGCGCGCGTCCTCGCCGAACGACGACAGATCGGGCACCGGGTCGAGCCCGCCGACGGCGCTGTCGCCCTTCGCGCCCTGCGGCGTCAGCCGCGCCGACCGGATCTGGCCCTTGCAGAAGTCGCCGTAGACGTAGCGGCCGTAGAGCCGGCTCAGCGCTCGGTCGCGCACGACGAAGCCGCCCGTGATCGAGCACCAGCCGTCGCCGTGGGACTTCTCGAGCACCGGGTCCACCGCCCCGGGGGCCGGCTCGTCGAAGTTCCTGCGCGTCCCCTCCCACGGCCGCCAGCCGAAGTTCGCGCCGCGGGCGCCGCCACGCGCGGTGAAGTCGACCTCCTCGACGTCGTTCTGGCCGACGTCGGCGATCGCCATCGCGCCGGTCCGGCGATCGAACGAGAACCGCCACGGGTTGCGCAGCCCGTACGCGTAGATCTCGCCGCGCGCGCCCGCCCGGCCGACGAACGGGTTGTCGCGCGGGATGCCGTACGGCCGGCCGCCCTGCGGCCGCGGATCGATGCGCAGGATCTTGCCCAGCAGCGTCCCGAGGTCCTGGGCGTTGCCGCGGCGGCCGTGCTGGTCGTCGGCGCCGCCGCCGTCGCCGAGGCCGATGTAGAGCAGCCCGTCCGGCCCGAAGACGATCTCGCCGCCGTTGTGGTTGGACTCGGGCTGGTCCTGGCGCAGCACGACGCGCGCGCTGCGGGGATCCGCCCGGTCCGGCGTGGCGGCCCGGTACTCCACGACGCGCGTGTCGCCGCCGCCGGCCGCCGTGTAGTGGACGTAGAAGCGCTTCGAGCGGGCGAAGTCCGGCGCGAACGCGAGCCCGAGCAGGCCCTGCTCGCCGCCCGCCTGCACCTTGCCGCGGATGTCGAGGAACGGCCGTCCCAGCGTCCTGCCCGCCCGCACGACCCGGATCGTCCCGCCCTGCTCGACGACGTAGATCCGCCGCCGGTCGCCCGGCGACGCGGTCACCAGCAGCGGGCTGTCGAAGGTGCCGACCTTCGACAGCCGGACGCCGCGGGCCTCGGCGTCGTCGGAGGCGCCGCAGGCGGAGATGCCGAAGGCCGCCAGCAGGGAGCACAGCAGGGCGAGGACGCGCATCGGCTGAGGGTACGAAGCGCCGCCGCGCGCGACGCCGGTCACGCCGGTCACGCCGGTCACGCCGGTCACGCCGGCCTCGCTACGCCAGCAGCCCGAGCCGCTGCGCGCGCTGGACGGCCTCGGCACGGTTGCGCACCTCGAGCTTGCGGAACACGTTGCGCGTGTAGTCCTTGACCGTGTGGTGGCTGAGGTGCAGCTGCTCGGCGATCTCGCGGTTCGTGGCGCCGGTCGCGACGAGCGCCAGCACCTCGCGCTCGCGCTCGGTCAGCTCGTCGGCCGCCGGCGGCGTGTCGCCGAACACGCGGCCGCCCAGGCCGATGACCCGGATCGCCGACATCACGTCGCGCGCGCCCAGGCCCTTGGAGACGAAGCCGGCCGCGCCGGCCGCGCGCGCCGCCGCCGCGGACATCCGCCCCGAGCCGGAGAACAGGAGCACGTTCGTCATCGGCGAGCGCGCGCGCAGCTCGCGGCACAGCTCGGCGCCGGACGTGGATCCGAGGAAGAGGTCGATCAGCGCCACGTGCGGCTCGTAGCGCTCGGTCAGCTCGAGCGCCTCCTCGGCGCTGGAGGCGACGACGCAGCGCTCGACCCAGTCCTGGCCCGACAGCAGCGCGCGCAGCCCCCAGTGGACGACCTCGTGGTCGTCGACGATGAGCACGCGGAGCTTCTCGTTGTGGCGTCTCATGCGTCGAGGGGAAGGACGAGGCGCACGCGCCAGTGGTCCGCGTCGCTGGCGCCGAACTCGACGAGCCCGCCGTGGCGCAGCGCCTCCAGCGCGCACAGCCGCAGCCCGACGCCGGCGCCGCGGCCGCGCCCGTCGCCGCGCAGGACGCCGTCGTTGACGATCGTGAGGTACAGCGCGTCCTCGCCGCAGGCGACCGTGACGTCCACGCGGGTCGCGAGCGCGTGCTTGTCGGCGTTGCGCAGCGCCTCGCGCAGGACGGTCTGGACGAGCGGCTCGAACGGCGCCGGGATCTCGCAGCCGGGCTGCCAGTCGACCTCGAGCGGCGTCTGGCCGGGCATCCGGCGGATGCGCTCGAGCTCCTCGGCGAGCGTGGTCGCCGGCTCGTCGTGGAGGTGCGCCAGCGGGCGCTCGATGAGGTCGCGCAGCTCGTCCATCGCCCGCTCGGCCTCCTCGGCGCACCGCTCGCGCTGGCCGTCGTCGATCGGCTCGCCGGAGCGCAGCAGCGCGGTGATGCCGAACAGCCGCTGGATGACCGAGTCGTGCAGCTCGCGCGCGAGGTCGAGGCGCTCGCTGAGCTGCTGGGCGAGGAGCTGCTGGCGCGTGGCGACGCGGGCGGTGGCCGCCAGCGCCGCGGTCTTGCCGAGGCTCCAGAGGCGGTCGCGCTCCGCGGAGGTCAGGTGGAACGGCTCGCCGTTGCGGTCCGAGAAGATCACGCCGCGCCAGCGCCCGGCCGCGCTCAGCGGCGTGCAGGCGACGGTCCGCAGGTCGAACGCGCGCACGTACTCGCCCGGCAGCTCCTCCTCGCTGAACGGGCCCGTGAGGACGATCACCCGGTCCTGGTCGCGCGCGCGGCGCATGAGGACCGAGCCCTCGAGCGGCGCGTTGATCGACTCGACGACCTCGGGGTCGAAGCCGTGGCTGCCCATCGGCCGCACGGCCCGGCGGACCTCGTC
>DASTRJ010000135.1:0-5063 GCA_035761245.1 Capillimicrobium sp.
TCGACGAGCGCGGCGAGGTCGCCGGCCGGCAGCGAGGCGCCCAGGTCGAGCACCTCCCAGCCCTCGGACTGGAGCAGATCGCTGAGCATCCGCAGCCCGATGCAGTGGCGCTCCTCGGGCGTGCACGTCAGGACCGCGAGGCGGCCGTCGGACGGCTCGCCACGGACGCGTGGGCCGAGGGCGCCGATGATCGACTCCGTGACCGCCGACGCGAAGTGCTCGTCGGCGACGGTGATGTCCTCGCGCGCCCAGCAGTCGCCGACCGCGTGGAGCGCGGGCTGGAGCACGCCCAGGTAGACGTCCGGGATGCTCGCTCCCGAGCCGAGCGCCGACTCGACCGCGCCGCGCGCCGCGCGCCCGTCGCGCGCCAGCAGCGCCCGGAGGTACGCGTCGGCGTGCTCGGAGAGGTGGAGCTCCGGCGTGGCGGGCACAGGCACAGGATGCCGCGCCGGGCGGTCCGGCGCATCCGGCGGATAGGCTGCGGCGCGCCCGTGCCCGATTCCCACCTTCGCACCGGACCCCCTGACTTCATCGGCGTCGGCGCCCAGCGCAGCGGCACCACGTGGTGGTTCCGCATCCTGCTCGAGCATCCGCAGGTCAAGGCGGCGCGCGACGGCGACTACCACCGCAAGAAGGAGGTCCACTTCTTCGACGAGTTCTGCGCGCGGGAGATGACGCAGGCCGACCTCGACCGCTACTACGGGATGTTCCCGCGCAAGGACGGGCAGATCGCCGGCGAGTGGACGCCGCGCTACATGGCGAACGTGTGGACCGCGCGGCTGCTCAAGCGGGCGGCGCCCGACGCGAAGATCCTCGTCATGCTCCGCGACCCGATCGAGCGCTACCGGTCCGGGATCGTCCATCGCGAGACGCGCGCGCCGCACCGCCGTCCGGAGACGATCTGCGCCGACGCGATCGAGCGCGGCCGCTACGCGACCCAGATCGAGCGGCTCTACCGCCACTTCGACCGCGACCGCGTCCTCGTGTTGCAGTACGAGCGCTGCCGGCAGGACCCGGCGGGCGAATACCGGCGCACGCTCGAGTTCCTCGGTGTCGACCCCGACTTCGTCCCGCGCGCCGAGCGCCCGCGCGGCACGACGACGGCGGCCGGCAAGAAGGAGCTGTGGGAGGACATGCGCGTGGCGCTGCGCGCCGCGCTCGACCCCGAGGTCGCGCGGCTGCCGGAGCTCGTGCCCGACATCGACCTGTCGCTGTGGCCGAACTTCGCCGACGTGGAGCGGGTGACATGGGCGTCCTGAGCCGGCGCTCCCGCGGTCCCGAGCGGACCGGCCCGCCCGACTTCGTGGGCGTCGGCTCGCAGGGCACCGCGACCCAGTGGTGGCATCGCCTGCTGCTCCAGCATCCGGCGATCCGCAAGCCGGACGGCCGCCGCGAGCTGCACTTCTTCGATCGCCTCTGCACGCGCGAGATGACCGACGAGGACGTCGCCGAGTACCACGCGCGCTTCCCGCGCCGCCCGGGCGAGCTGACGGGGGAGTGGACCCCGCGCTACATGTACGACCCGTGGACGCCGGTGCTGCTGCAGCGCGCCGCGCCCGACGCGAAGCTGATCGCGATGGTCGGCGACCCGATCGAGCGCTACCGGCTGCGGCTGCAGGAGGAGCGCGGCGAGGACGTCAGCGAGCAGGTGTTCATGACCGACGCGGTCGAGCGCGGGCGCTACGCGACGCAGCTCAAGCACCTGCGGGCGTTCTTCCCGGCGGAGCGGATCCTCGTCCTGCAGCACGAGCGCTGCCGCCGCGATCCCGTCGGCGAGTACCGCCGCACGCTGCGGTTCCTCGGCCTCGACGAGGCGTCGGTGCCCAAGCCGGTGCTCATCGCCGGCGGCCAGGCCGAGCACTGGTACGCGCCGATCGCCCGCACGCTGCGCCTGCATCGCATCGCCAGGCGCGACCGGCCGCCGGCCGAGCGGCCCGAGCGCGAGCGCGTCGAGCTGTGGCCCGACATCGTCGCCTCGCTGCGCGAGGAGCTCGAGCCCGAGGTCCGCGAGCTGCAGGAGCTCGTCCCGGAGCTCGACCTGTCGCTGTGGCGCAACTTCGCGCCGGCGCCGGTTCCCGCTTGAGCGCTAGGGCGCGAGGACGAGCGGCTCGGCGGCGTCGAGCCCGACCGGGACGAGCGCGAAGGCGATCGCCCCGTGACGCACGCGGACGGCGGCGCCCGGCCGGATCGGCGCGACGTCCGCCGCGTCCTCCGCAGGCGGGCGCAGCCCGAAGAGCCGGTGGCCGACGCGCGAGGCGTGCAGCCGCAGCGCCCGCGTGGCGTCGCGCTCGGTCAGCCGCCAGCCGGCGGCCTCCAGCCGCGTCCCGTGCCACAGCTCCCAGCGCCAGCGCCGGAACGGCAGGCGCCCCGGCGGCAGCTCGTGGAGCGCGTAGCTGAAGGAGAGGCCCTCGACGATCGGCATGCCAGCGAGCCTAGTGATGATCGGGGCGCTCGTTCGGGGTACGCCCACGGGTCATGAGCATGGACATCCCGGACGGGTTCGTCCCCTTCGAGGGGCAGGGCCCGTACCTCGAGTACATCGGACCGATCCACACGAACCAGGCTGCTGACGGCCAGCTGATCCTCGGCCTGCGGGCCGAGGAGCGCCACACGAACCACCGCGGCACGGTCCAGGGCGGGCTGCTGTCGACGTTCGCCGACTTCGCGCTGGGGCGCGCGATCGAGGCCGACGCCGACGACGGCAAGGATCGCGCGACGGTGAGCCTCACGGTCGACTACCTCAAGCCGGCGATGCCGGGCGACTGGATCGAGTCGCGCACCCGGGTCGAGCGCGTCGGCTCCACGCTGTCGTTCGCGGACTGCTCGCTGACCGTCGCGCGCCGCGAGATCGTGCGAGCGCGCGCGGTCTGGGTCGTGGCGAGCTGACGGGCCGGGCGCGAGGCGGCGTCGAGGCGGCCGGCGCCGGCCGCCTCGACGCCGATCCCTAGCCGCGCCGCAGCGCCGACGCCCGCAGCGCCCCGACGCGCATGCGCTGCGGATGGTCGCCGACCTTGATGCGCCTGACCAGCGCCGCGTCGTCGAAGGAGATGACCGCCACGCGGTCGTCGCCGGCCACCGACACGAAGCAGTACCTGCCGTCCTCGCTGGCCTGCGCCCAGTAGGGCGTGTCGCCGACGGGGATGGTCGCCTGCACCTGCAGCGAGGCGCGGTCGACGATCGCGGCGTAGTCGGACATCGTGCCGGCGGCGCACAGCTTCGTGCCGGCCGGGTTCATCGCCAGGCCGTGGTGCGCGGAGTCGAGCAGGTAGGCCTGGCGCGGCAGCGCGGCGACCTCGGGCGGCACCGGCAGGTCGGCGATGCGGGTGATGCGGCGCTCGGCGAGGTCGTACTCGACGAAGCCGTGCAGGAACGACAACTGGAGGTAGGCGTAGCGCTCGTCGGGCGTGATCGCCATCGGCCGCACCGCGCCGTTCCAGGGGCGCCCGAACTCGGCCATCTTCTGGCCCATGTCGACGCTCTCGAGCACCCGCAGGGTCTTGGTGTCGACGATCTCGAAGACGCGGCGACCCTTGGTGGCGTCCTCCTCCGGCGCGTCGGTGTCGGTGTAGACGGTGCCGATGCTCGCGTGGAAGATCTTCGAGCCGTCACGCGAGAAGTTGCTCTCGTGCGGCGCGTCGCCGGAGGGGAAGGACCCGACGATGCGGCCGCGGCGCGTGTCGATGACGTGCACCTTGCTGGCGGTCGAGGCGGAGACGAGCAGCCGGCGGCCGTCGTCGGAGAGCGCCATGTGGTCGGCGCGGTAGCCCTCGACGGGCACGCGCCAGCGGATCTTGCCGGTGCGGACGTCGATCGCCACGACGTCGGCGAAGCTGGGGCGCGAGAAGTAGACGAGCCGGCCGTCGCGGGACGGGAAGCCGTCGTCGACGTACTGGTCGTGGCCCTCGCCGATCAGCGTCCGGATGCCGTCGTAGAACGCCTTGCGCGTCGGGTCGGCGGAGATCTCGGCGACGCGGCGCTCGCGGTCGGGCACCACGTTCAGGCGCTTGAACCGCTTGAAGGTGTGCGGGTCGACGAGGTCGGCGGTGCCGGCCCAGTTGTTGCTGACGACGAGGACGTCGCGCAGCTTGGCGGGCTTGGCCGTGGCGGCCGCCGGCGCCAGGGCCGCGCTCGCCGCGGCGGCCGCCACGGCGGCGATCGACAGCAACCTGCGCTTCCCTACGACCATGGGCGCTCCCTCCCGGACGGATGACCGCCCGGGAGTCTAAACGGAACGCAGACGTTCAACTCACGCGTCGCGCAGGCTGACCCGGTCGACCTTGCGGTGGAACCGCTCGCCGACCTTGCCGCCGAGCACGGCCGCGACGAGCGTGACGACCAGCGACGCGACGAGCGCGATGACGCCGCCCGTGGTCATCGTCCCCGAGTCGACCGGGATGCGCGGCAGGTTCAGCGCGTCCAGGACGTTGTACTCGGAGCCGCCGATGAGCGCCAGGGCAGCGACCGCGAGCGCGGCGATGATGCCCCACAGCCAGACGCCGACGCCCTGACGAGCGCCGTCGAAGCGCGCCATGCGGCCCGCGACGTAGCCGCCGCAGAAGTAGGCGATCGCGAGCACGACGAGCAGCCCGATCCCGCCCGCGAGGCCGATCGTCTCGGCCTCCGAGCCGGACACCGAGTTGCCGACCTCGTTGAGCGCCAGCGCCGCGCCGGTGGCGCCGAGGATCCCGGCCAGGATCGCCGCCAGGCCGGCGGCCGAGAGCCAGCCGAAGAAGTCCGCGCCCCACGAGAACCCGCCGAACTCGGCGCGCTCGGCGGCGACGTCGTGGCGGCCCAGCGTGGCGCGGTCGCGGCGCGGCAGCATGCGCTCGCCGGTCCGGCGCTCGGTGGTGGGACGGTCGCGCACCGTGTCGTCCTGCACGGTGTCGTCGTGCATCGCGTCGGTGCGCGCGTCCTCGGTCGAGACGGCACCCGTCCTGCGCGGGGTGCGTTCGAAGCGGTCGGCCATCGGTTCCTCCCTCGGATCGGTGGGGCGCGGCGCGTCGGCGCGCCGGCCTCACGTCCCCGTTTCCCTGCGATGTGCAGGCCGAAAACGGCGGGTGTCT
>DASTRJ010000136.1:0-6653 GCA_035761245.1 Capillimicrobium sp.
CGAGGACCGAGATCACGCCGACGATCTCGTGGCCCGCCTCGCGGACCGCCTCGATCGCCTGGAGCGTCGAGCCGCCGGTCGTGACGACGTCCTCCACCACGACGCAGCGATCGCCGTCGTCGAGCAGCGGGCCCTCGACCCGCCGCTGCAGCCCATGGGCCTTGGCCTCCTTGCGGACGAAGAACGCCTTGACGTCCGCGCCGCCGGCGAGCGCGGCGCACGCCACGGGGTCGGCGCCCATCGTGATGCCGCCGACCGCGGTCGCGCCCCACGCCCGCGCCTGCTCGGCGACGAGCGCGCCCAGGGCGAGGAAGCCCGCCGGGCGCAGGATCGCCCGCTTGGCGTCGACGTAGTACGAGGCGGTCGCGCCGCTCGTCAGGACGACGTCGCCGATGACGAGCGCGTGCTCGCGCAGCTCGGCGACGAGCGTGGCGCGCGGATCGCTCACCGGTAGTACGAGTCGACGATCGTCCCCATCCGCACCCAGTTGTAGATGAAGAGCGCGTTGGGGATCGGCACGCGGAAGCAGCCGTGGCTGGCGTTGTAGGTCGGCACCGAGTGGTAGCCGTGGATCGCGTAGCCGCGGATGAAGTAGCTCGAGTGCACCATGCCGAGCGAGTTCGTCCCGTAGTCCTTGCGGTAGACGCGGTACGTGCCGAGGATCGTCGGCGTCGCCGGCGCGCCCGAGGACGTGTGGTAGATCCGGTAGACCTTGCCGCCCGGGTTGATGAGCGCGAGGACCTGGTGCGTCAGGTCGCCCTCGACGTGGCGGCCGTGCCCGGGGTACTTGACCTTGAACGCCCCCTTGCCGGCGGCCAGCGCGTCGAACACGGCGCGGTCGGCCGTGGCGGTGCGCGCCATGCCGGTGAGCTTGCGGAACGCGATCACCGCGCGCGCGGTGCCGGCGTCCATGACGCCGCTGCGCGGCACGGCGTAGTGCAGCCTCGCGAGCTTGCGCTGCAGCCACTCGACGGAGGGCCCGCGCGAGCCGTACGGCGCCGACGGCTCGATGATCGAGATCGGCCGCGGCGTCGAGCGCGTGCGCTTGACCGCGCGGCTGGCGTCGTGGACCGCCACGATCCGCGCCGCCCCGGCGTCGACGCCGCCGAAGGTGTGCGAGAAGCGGCCGTCGCCGCCCGCCTTCACGGTGCGCTCCTTGAGGACCTTGCCGTCGCGCAGGATCCGCACGACGACGCGCTGCCCCGCGATGTGCGGCGACAGGCGGCCCTTGACCTTCACCCGGTCGCCGGCGAAGACGAGCTGCGGAGCGCCGAGCTTCAGCTTCCCGGCGGCCGGCTCGGGCTCGGGCTCGGGCGCGGGCGTCGGCTTCGACGGCTTCGACGGCGTCGTCGGGGTCTGGGTCGCCGGAGTCGTGGTCGTCGGCGTCGTCGTGGTGGGCGTCGTCGACGGAGCCGGCGTCTGGGCGACGGCGGCGGCCGGCAGCGCGAGCAGGGCGGCGAGCACGGCGAGAGCGGGGCGGGCGGGGCGCATGATGGCGGCCACTCTAGTGGCCGCGCCCGCGGTTCAGGCGGCCTTCGGCCGCCGATCGCCGATCCGCACCGCAAACAGGAGGATCGCCGCGATGGCGGCGCCCGAGCCGGCCAGCAGCGGCAGGATCTCCCACGTCCAGTCGCGCGCGGCGCCGAAGGACACGCAGTTCCAGATCGCGTGCATGGCGATGCACGTGTAGAGCGAGCCGGTCCGCCAGTAGACGAGCGCGAGGATCGTCCCGAAGGCGGCGAGCGGGAGCAGGAACTGCCACGGGGAGCCGGCCGCGTGGACGACGCCGAAGACGAGGCCGCTGACGATCGCCGCCAGGGGCACGTTGATCGCCGACCGCAGCGCGTTGAAGAGGAACCCCCGGAAGACGACCTCCTCGACGACGGGCGCGACGACGACGGTCAGCACCCCGAGGCCGACGACCGTCGCCACCGACGGGTCGTCGGTCAGCCGCTTGGTCAGCTCGTCGCGCTCGGAGTCGGCGCCGACGACGGTCAGCCACACCGACGCGACGATCCACGACGCCAGCAGGCCGCCGACCACCCACAGCACGGCCCGCCCGGGCGCGACGCCGCGCAGCCCGAAGCGCTCCGGCGTCAGCCGCCCGAACGCGTTGGCGAACAGCAGCGCGCCGCCGACGAGGCACAGGCTGAACAGCAGCTGGGCGATGACGAGCACGCCGATCGGCGTGTCGCTGGACGAGCCGCCGCCGGGATCGCCGACGGTGATCGCGATGCCGGCGAGCACCTGGCCGCTGAGCCAGCCGGCCACCAGCGCCGCGAAGCCGCTCCACCACGGCCACGGCCGGTCGGGCGCGGCCCCGGGCTCGGGCGGCGGCGCGGCCGGCACGGGCTGCCGGAGCCGTGGCTCGGGCGCGACCGGCGGAGCGAACGCGGGCCGCTCCGGGTCGCCGCCTACGGGGTTCGTCGACACGTCGCTCAGCTTAGGCCGCGATCCTCAAGAGGCCCTTCAGGTCCGCGACGACCGCGACCCCGGCGGGCGCCTCGCCGGCCCCGTCGCGGTCGACGAGCACCGGCGTGATCCCCGCCGCGCGGGCCCCGTCGACGTCCTCGGCGACGGTGTCGCCGGCGTGCAGCGCGCCGGCGGGCGCGGCCCCGAGCGCCTCGAGCGCGGCCCGGAACGGCGCCGCGCTCGGCTTGGCGGCGCCGAGCTCGGCCGACGTCACCACGACGTCGACCCGGTCGGCGAGCCCGGTGAGGTCCAGGACGTCGTGGAGCGACACGTCCCAGTTCGACACCACGGCGAGCGGGTGCCCGCGCGCCCGCAGCTCGTCGAGCACGGCGGGCACCTCGGGGAACGGCTCGAACCGGATCGCGTCGAGCAGCGTCGGCGTGAGCGCGTCGACGTCGATGGCGTGCGCCGCCGCGGGCAGGGCGTCCCGCAGGACCGCGGCGCAGTCGCGGCGCAGCGCCGCCAGGGCCGGGCGGTCGCGCGCCCGGTCGTGCTCGCGGCGGTAGAACGCGATCTCGGCGCGCATCGCGGCGGCCGCCTCGGCCTCGGTCACCGCCACGGCGTGCCGCTCGGCGAGCAGGTCGCGCAGCCGCGGCGCCGGCGGGGCGAAGGTGACGAGCGTGCCGAGCGCGTCGAGCAGGACGGGGTGGGCGGAGGCGATGGCCGTATCTATGCCACGAAGTGCCACGTGGCGAACTGCGCCGTGCTCGCGGCGAGCGCGACCGCGAAGGCCGCGAGGACGGGCACCCGCGCGCGCGGGTGGCGCGCGAGCAGCCAGCCGAGCCACATCCACAGCGGGAACAGCACGAGCACGAAGCGCGGCAGCGACATCAGCGGCTGCGGCGCCACCGGATAGGAGAGCGGGACGGCGAGCGCGGCGAGCGCATAGGCCGCGTAGCCGAGCGGCAGCCGCCGCGCCGCGCCGGCGAGGGCGACGAGCGCGAGTGGCACCCACGCGAACAGCGCGAGGTTGATCCGCGCGATCGCGAACGGGTCGCCCGCCGCGATCGGGAAGTAGATGCGCGTATCCGAGCCCGACAGCAGCTGGCGCAGCCCCGCCCACGCCGCGACCGCGCCGTCCCACACGCCGCCGAAGGGCCCGCCCCACTCGCGCAGCCACACCTCCTGGGCGTCGAACGGCGCCCGCCAGTCGAGGCCGTCGAGCGCCAGCCCGGCCGGGAAGGCGGCGAGCCCGAGCGGGATCAGCGCGAGCCAGGCGAGCTGGCGCGGCGTCGCGCGGCCCCAGCCGAGCATGACCAGGGCGATGAGCAGCAGCGCGCCGGTGGAGCGCGTCATCGCGGCGAGGGCGCCGAGGACGCCCGCCCACGCCCAGCGGTCGCGCCGCGCCGCCAGCACCGCGCCGACCGTCAGCGCCAGGAACAGCGACTCGCCGTAGACGGCCGAGAAGAAGAACGCCATCGGCGAGAACGCCAGCGCGAGCACCGTCCAGCGCGCCGCCTCGGCGCCCAGCTCGAGCTCGGTCAGCGCGCGCAGCGCGACGAGCGCCGCGAAGAAGCAGGCCGTCGAGATCGCGATCGCCACCACCAGCGAGCCGCCGAACCCCCGGACGAGGAGCGGGTACAGCGGCCAGAACGCCGCCGACGGCCCGGTCTCGTAGCCATGGCGCGCCACGTCGAGGTACCAGACGGCGTCCCAGCGCGCGGCGGGGGCGGCGAGCAGCCCGCCGGTGAGGCCGGCCGGGTCGAAGCCGGGCGCCCGCGCGCTCTCGCCCCAGACGAGGACGGCGCCGACGCCGCTGGCCCAGACGAGCAGCCTGGAGGTCCACAGCGCGCGCCAGGCATCCGCCATCGCGCGGATGGTGCCAGAGCCGGTCCGCCCGGAGGGATGGAGGCCCTCCCCTAGAATGAGACTGCTGCGCGTCCGGTTCCCGCGCGCACGAGTCTGCAGCAATGTCCCGTCGCGAACGCCAGCGGCGTCGCCGCCGGCACCACACCGGCAGCGCCCGTCCCCTCCTTCTCGCCCTCAGCGTGCTCGCGGTCACGGCCGGCCTCGCCGGGCTCGCGGTCGTCGGCTGGGTGGTCGGCGTGGCCGCGTCGGCGCCCTCGATCGACGAGCTGAAGCCGATCAACCCGGGCGCCTCGTCGGTCGTCTACGCCGCCGACGGCACGCGGCTCGGCTTCATCCAGTCCGACATCCTCCGCACCGAGATCCCGGGCGACGAGATCCCCGACGTCGTCAAGGACGCGACGGTCGCGATCGAGGACCGGCGCTTCTTCGAGCACGGCGGCGTCGACTTCGAGGGCATCGTCCGCGCGGGCGTCAAGAACATCACCACCGGCGAGACCGTGCAGGGCGGCTCGACGCTGAGCATGCAGCTCGTGCGCAACCTCTACACCGAGGACCGCCAGCGGTCGGGCCTGGCGGGCGTCAAGCGCAAGATCCGCGAGGCCAAGCTGGCCGAGGAGCTCGAGAACGAGCACTCGAAGCAGTGGATCCTCAACAAGTACCTCAACTCGATCCCGTACGGGACGGTCGGCGGCCAGGAGGCGGTCGGGATCCAGGCCGCCGCGCGCGTCTTCTTCGACAAGCCGGCCAAGCGCCTGACGCTGCGCGAGGCGGCGCTCCTCGCCGGCCTCCCCCAGGCGCCGTCGGAGTACAACCCGTTCCTCGACAAGGCCGCCGCGACCAACCGCCGCAACCAGGTGCTGCGCGCCATGGCGGCCCAGGGCATGATCAGCGAGGAGCGCGCGAACGAGGCGATCGCCAAGCCGCTCGGCGTCGAGCAGTCCGGCTACTACACGACCCGCCGCGAGCAGTTCTTCTTCGACTTCGTCCGCCAGGAGCTCATCGACCGCTACGGCGTCGACGAGGTCCGCAAGGGCGGCCTGAAGATCTACACGACGCTCGACCTCGACCTGCAGAAGGCGGCGCGCCAGGCGATGGCCGACCACCTCTACTACCCGGACGACCCGGCGTCGGCGATCGTGTCGATCGACCCGCGCAACGGCTACATCCGCGCGATGGCGTCCTCGTCGAGCTACAAGAACTCGAAGTTCAACCTCGCCGCCCAGGGCCACCGCCAGCCCGGCTCGACGTTCAAGACGATGGTCCTCATGACGGCGCTGCGCCGCGGCGTGGACCCGGACTCGACGACCTACGTCTCGCGGCCGCTGAACTTCACGGACCCGACGTGGGGCCCGATCGACGTCTCGACGTACTCCGACAGCTACATGGGCACGACGTCGATCACCCGCGCGACGCTCGCCTCGGACAACACGGTCTACATGCAGCTCGACCTCGACCTCGGCCCCGAGGAGGTCAAGAAGACCGCCGAGGACATGGGCATCACGACGAAGCTCGACGGCTACCCGTCGGAGGGCCTCGGCGGCCTGACGCTCGGCGTCTCGCCGCTGGAGATGGCCAACGCCTACGCCACGATCGCGTCGGGCGGCTACCGCAACAAGCCGATCGCCGTGACGAAGGTCGAGTTCCCCGACGGCCACGTGGAGGACCTCGGCAAGCCCAAGCGCAAGAAGGCGTTCTCGGACGGCGTCACGTACGAGGCGACGCAGATCCTCGAGCAGAACATCCAGGCCGGCACCGGCACGGCCGCGCAGATCGGCTGCCCGGCGGCCGGCAAGACCGGCACGACCGACAACTTCCGCGACGCCTGGTTCGTCGGCTTCACCCCGCAGCTCGCGACCGCGGTCTGGGTCGGCTACCCCAACGAGCAGATCGAGATGTACAGCGTCCACGGCATCTCGGTCGCTGGCGGCACCTTCCCGGCCCAGATCTGGGGCCAGTACATGTCGACCGCCAAGGGCGACTTCTGCGGCGACTTCCCGCCGCCGAAGGAGCCGTTCCAGGCGACGCCGTTCTACGGCAAGTACGCGACGACCGGCGTGCCGTACTCCTCGACGGACTCGAGCAGCAGCACCTACGGGACCTATGGCAGCACGCCGAGCACGGACACCGGGACCGACACGGGCACCGACACGTCGACGCCCTCGACCGGCACCGGGACCGACACCGGCACGGACACCGGGACCGACGACGGCGGCTACGACCCGGACCTCTACGAGTCCCCGCCGCAGGCGGCGCCGGACACCCAGACGCCGTCGACCGGCGGCACCGGCGGCGTCTCGCCGGACGGCTGAGCGCCGAGACGGCTACAGTCCTGGGGGCATGGCCAAGGAAGAGAAGGTCGAATTCGAGGGCGA
>DASTRJ010000137.1:0-10341 GCA_035761245.1 Capillimicrobium sp.
GCAACGCGCCCAGCCCGGTCTCCGCCCGCCACACGCAGCCGCCTCGATCTCGACGAAGACAGTCCGCGGGCGAAGCGCCATCCCCGCGGCCTCACGTGTGGCGCTTTCCGCCCACCCAGCGGGCGCAAAGCGCCACACCCCTCGCCAACCGCCGACGCCTGTCGAATTCGCGACGCATACGGAGCACAACTCGACAACCGCCGCGCCGGGCGGCGAGCGCCGAGCGCCACGCGGCCACGGCCCCAGCCTCCTTCGTCGCCCCCAAACCCCGCCTGCCCCCTCCACCACAGGCAGCACGGAGCGCACCGCGCCCAGCCCGCCACACGCAGCCGCCTCGACCGCGCCGAAGACAGCCCCCGGGCAGAGCCTCAGCCGCCACACCCGCCCCCCGGCTCCAGGCGCCGCTCGCTACGTAACGACGCGATCGGCGACCGCAATCGCGGCGACAACCGACACCGCCGCGATCAGGACGCACCCCGCCGCGCCCAGCCACGGCTGACGCAGCCGGTCGCCGTACTGCAGCGCCAGCGCCGCGAGCGAGCCGCCGATGAGACCGCCGATGTGGCCGCCGACCGAGATGTTGTTCAGCACGAACGACAGCACGAGGTTGAACACGATCAGCAGCCCGATCTGGCTCTGCAGGGCCTCCACCCCACGCGTTCGCGACTCGAAGAACGCCGCGCCCATGAGGCCGAAGACCGCACCGGACGCGCCGACGGTGAAGCCGTTGGGCTCCAGCAGCAGGGCGCCGAACGAACCCGCGAGCAGCGCCGTGAAGTACAGCAGCGCCAACCGCACCGACCCGATCGCGGGCTCCAGCAGGTTCCCGAGGAACCAGAGGATGTACATGTTGAACGCGATGTGGATGATCGAGGCGTGCAGGAAGCCGCCCGTGATCAGTCGCCAGTACTCGCCCGCCTCGACGCCGGCCGGGTGACCGTCGACGATGCCGTGGCCCAGGAGCGCGCCCTCGTTGACGAACGAGCCGCCGACGCCGTTGAGCCCGCCGGTGCCGGTCGCGAGCTCGCCGAGGTACGCCGCCACGTTCACCGCGATGAGCGCCTTCGTCACCGGCGCCGCCGTCGAGCCCGTGCGCACCGCCGCGGCGGTCCGCACCTTCGTGCGCTGACGCGCGCACTCCGGGCAGCGCATGCCGACCGGCGTCGGCGTCATGCAGTCGGTGCAGATCGGGTTCCCGCAGTTGGAGCAGGAGACGCCGGTCTCGCGGTCCGGGTGGCGGTAGCAGGTGGCCATCGGCCGCGGGACATTAGCGGCGCCACCTTCGGCCCCGCTCAAGACCCGCCGATCACCGCCAGATGCGGCGGGCCTCCTGCATGGCGTCCTCGAACGTGCGCTCGGCGAGCTCGATGACGTTGCGGGAGGTCGAGCGGCGCTGCTTGGAGCGCTGCTTGGTGCGCAGGACGACGAGCGCGACCCCGGCGGTGGTGCCGGCGACGATCGCGGCCGCCGGGCGGACCCAGTTGCGCGGGTCGCGCATCGCGCTGAGCTCCCACGCCTCGAGCTCGTCGGCGGCGAGCTCGGTGATCGAGGTGAGCGTGTCCTCGAGGCGCGCCGCCAGCTCGTCCGGCGGATCGACGGGCGTCAGCGCGCGGCGCAGGAGCGCCTCGAACTCGGTGGTCGCGGCCTCGCTCACCTAGCGCCCTCCTTCGACGGCGCGCCGACGATTCCCTCGAGCTGCTTGATGGCGCGATGGATCAGCACCTTCGTGGCGCCGTCGCTGCGGCCCAGCGCCCGCGCGATCTCGCGGTTGTCCATGCCCAGGGCGAAGCGCATGATCAGCGCCTCGCGCCGGTCGTCGGGCAGCTGCTGCACGCCCTCGAGGATCCGCTTCAGCTCGTCGCGCCCCTCGACGAGGTCCTCCGTCGTGTGGGGCGCCGAGATGATCGTGGTCTCGTCGATGTGCGTCTGCGGCTTGCGCGAGCGGTCGCGGTAGAGGTTGGCGGCGAGGTTGTGCGCGATGCGGATGAGCCACGGGCGCAGCGGCCGGCCGTCCGACTCGTCGAGCGCGCGCTCGAAGTGCCGGTAGGCCTGCAGGAACGTCTGGGTGGTGAGGTCCTCGGCGTCGTGGTGGTCGCCGACCCGGTAGTACGCGTAGGAGTAGACGTCGCGCAGATGCGTCCGGTACAGCTCGGCGAACTGCGCGTCGAGCGCTGCCTTGCCGGCGGACTCGGACTCGGGCTCCTCCACGCATGGGAGGCTACCTACGCGACCCTGCTCCTCGACGGCGCGGCGCTCGACACGCGCTCGACCCAGTGCTCGGGCTCGAGCCGCCCGTGGACGACCTCGTCGAGCGCGGCGGTCGCGGGCGCGTCCGCCCCGCCGGCGCGCAGCTCGGCGGCGAGCGCGGCGATGCGCGCGAGCGTCTCGGCGGATGCCGGCTGCGAGCGCTGCGCGGCGAAGGCGGCGCCGGCCAGGTCGACGCCCGCGACGTCCGTCGTCTGGGCGAGGTCGAGGCCGGCGGTGCGCAGCAGGTCGGCGACCTGGCGGGCGAACCCGCGGTCCTCGGACGCCACGACGAGCGAGGCGCCGGCGTCGAGCGCGCGCGCCGCCCCGGCCGGGCTGGCGAGCGTGGCGACGGCGCGGGCGCGGCAGTGCTCGCGCACGTAGGCCGCCGGCAGCGTCTGCGTGTCGGGCACGAGGCCGCGCGAGACGACGAGCACCCCGGCGCGCTGCGGGATCCGGTGCCCGTGGACCGCCATCGCCGCGGGCAGGTCGCGCCCGGGCACGGCGAGGCAGACGAGGTCCTGGGCTCCCAGCTCCGCCTCGGCGGTCGGTGCGACGCGGCTCACGTCGACGCCGGCGCGCTCGAGCGAGACGGCGAGCGCGGCACCCCACGGGTCGTCGCCGACGACCGCGGCGCGGCGCACCGGCGCGAGGCCGCCGAGCCACTCCCACTGCAGCGCGACGCACGGCCAGATGCGGTCGGTGACCGCGCGGGCGAGCTCGGGCGACGGGTTCTCCACCTTCGGGAAGGTGAGCGGGCTGCCGCAGCGGATGCGGACCTTGTGCGGGCGGATCCGCCAGCCGCGGCGGATCGCCTCGGTGCCGATGACCGCGACGGGCAGCACCGGCGCCCCGGTCTCCAGCGCGAGGCGGCCGACGCCGCGCTTCGGCCGGCCGAGCGCGCCCGGGCGCACGCGCGTGCCCTCCGGGAAGATCACGACGACGTCGCCGCGCTCGAGGATCTCGCGGGCGGTCGCCATCGCGTCGCCGTCGGCGTTGCCGCGGTCGATCGGGAAGGCGCCCAGCGAGTTGAGGAACCAGGCCACCAGTGGCTTGCGGAACAGCTCCTTCTTGGCGACGAAGTAGATCGGGCGCCGCACGAGCGTGCCGATCACGAACGGATCGAGGAAGGAGCGGTGGTTGGCCGCGATGATCATCGGCCCGTCCTGCGGCACGTGCTCGCGGCCGACGCGACTCATCCGGAAGTACAGGTGGAAGAACGGCTGGAACAGCGCGCGCACCACCCAGTAGACGAGCGGGTTGACGCCCCGGTTGCGGGCGCGATCGAGGTAGGCGGCGCGTTCCATGCTCGGTCGTACCCGAGCCGCGGCCGCTCGTTACAGTTGGAGCGCGGATGCCGATCGACACCGGACAGACCCTGCGCGGCGCCCTCGCCGGCGCCCTCGCGGCCGGGGTGTGGGCCGCTCAGCAGCCGATCGACAAGCGCGTGTTCGGCGTCGACTACGACGACACGGACATCCTCGGGCGCCTGCTCACGCGCCGCCGCCGGCCGGCGCGCGTCGTCGGCACGGCGATGCACCTCGCCAACGGCGCCCTCTTCGGCGCGGTCTACGCGAACCTCGCGCCGCGGATCCCGCTGCCGTCCTGGGCGCGCGGCCCCGCCGCCGGGCTCGCCGAGCACGCCGCGACCTGGCCGCTCACGGCGGTCTCCGATCGCCTGCATCCCGCGCGCGACGACCTGCCCGCGCTCTCCGGGAACCCGCGCGCGCTCGCGCAGGCCACCTGGCGCCACCTCCTCTTCGGCATCGTGCTCGGTGAGCTCGAGCGCCGGCTGAACGCCCCGGACGAGGCCGACGTCCCCAGCTACGAGCACGTCGTGAGCTCGAACGGGCACGGCTCGATCGAGCACGCGTTCGCGGGGTAGCCCGCCCGCCGCCTGTCGACGTCTGCGCCACAGTGGCGGAGATCTCGATCTCGACCGATCCGGGGCACGGCGCGCGCGCGGCGCGGGCGTAGACTCGGCGGTCAGCGCCGGGGTAGCTCAGCTGGTAGAGCAACCGCCTTGTAAGCGGTAGGCCAGGGGTTCGAGTCCCCTTCCCGGCTTCGTCCGGCGCGGCGCCACCGCGCCATCCCCTAGCCTGCCGGGGCCTATGCGACGGATCATGCTGCTGTCCCTCGCCGCGCTGGCGCTCGTCGGCGCCGGCTGTGGATCGGACGACTCGAGCGACGAGAGCGCGACGACGGGCACCCAGGCCGCGACGACCGAGCAGAGCGCCGCGGGCGCCGAGTTCGCGTTCCCCGACGTCGGCGACGACCTGAAGGCCAAGCCGGAGATCGGCGAGATCACCGGCGCCGCCCCGACGAGGCTCCAGACGAAGGACATCGTCGAGGGCACCGGCCCCACCGCGAAGAAGGGCGACGTCGTCAGCGTCGACTACGTCGGCGTCCTCTATGACGACGGCCAGCAGTTCGACGCGTCGTGGGATCGCGGCGAGCCGATCGAGTTCCAGCTCGGCGTCGGCCAGGTCATCCCAGGCTGGGACCAGGGCATCGAGGGCATGAAGGTCGGCGGCCGGCGGCTGCTCGTCATCCCGCCCGACCTGGCCTACGGGGAGCAGGGCGCGCCGCCCGCCATCCCGCCGAACGCGACGCTGATCTTCGTCGCCGACCTCAAGAAGGTCCGCGGCTGAGCTTCGACGCCCTCGTCGCGGACGCGCTCGAGATCTGCGCCGTCCCGTCGCCCACCTTCGCGGAGGGCGCGCGGGCGGCGCTGATGTCCGAGAAGCTCGCCGCGGCGGGTGCGCAGCCGCACGCCGACGTCGCCGGCAACGTCGTCGCCCGCTTCGGCCCCGGCGACGGTCCGGCGGCGATCGTCACCGCCCATCTCGACACCGTCTTCGCGGCCGACACCCCGCTGCATCCGGTCCGCGACGGCGACGTCCTCCGCGGCCCCGGCATCGGCGACGACTCGCTCGCGCTGGCCGCCCTGGTGCACCTCGCCCGCCGCCTCGCCGCCCGACCTCCCGACCACCCGGTCGTCCTGGCGGCCACCGTCGGCGAGGAGGGCCTCGGCGACCTGCGCGGCGCCCACGCGCTGCTGGACGCGTGCCCGTGCGACGCGTTCGTCGCGCTCGAGGGCCACGGCCTCGACACGATCCAGACCGCCGGCATCGCCTCCACCCGGCTGATCGCCCGCGCCACGAGCCCGGGCGGCCACTCGTGGGGCGACCGCGACACGCCGAGCGCCGTCCACGCGCTCGTCGGCGGCCTGCACGCCGCGCTCGAGGCGGCCCGCGGCGGGCACTGCAACGTCGGCGTGATCCGGGGCGGCACCTCGATCAACTCGATCGCCGCACACGCCGAGGCCGAGCTGGACCTCCGCGACCCCGACGACGCGACCCTCGACGAGCGCGCCGGCGCGGTCCGCGCCGCGCTCGAGCGCCACGGCGTCGCGGTCGAGCGCGTGGGGCGGCGCCCCGGCGGCGCCACGCCGGCCGACCATCCGCTTCTGCGCGCCGCGCGCGACGCCCGCCGTAGCGCGGGTCTGCCGCCCGCGGAGGAGAACGCGTCGTCGACGGACGCCAACGCCGCGCTCGGGCGCGGGATCGCGGCCGTCTCCGTCTCGCTCACCCGCGGCGCGCACGCCCACCGCCTCGACGAGCACGTCGAGCTCGGCCCGCTGCCCCGCGGGCTCGCCGCCGTCGAGGCGCTCGTCGACCGGCTCGCCGACGGCAGCGCCGTCCGCTGACCGACGACCGGCCGCGTTCAGGCGCCGCCTGCGCGGGTATGCTCGCCGCCGCGCGTCTCTCCCTGCTATTCCGGAGGTTTCTCTCTTGTCCAAGCTCCGCTCCCGCCTGACGTACGCGAACGTCGCGTCGTCGCTGGCGCTCTTCCTCGCGGTCTCCGGCGGCACCGCCATCGCCGCCGCCACCATCGGCACCAGCGACATCCAGAGGGGCGCGATCACGACGTCGCGCATCGACAGCCAGGCGGTCACCAGCGGCAAGATCCGCAACAACACGATCCGCAGCCGCGACATCCGCAACGGCTCGCTGCAGGCGTCCGACTTCGCCCAGGGCGAGCTGCCGCAGGGCCCGCAGGGCCCCGCCGGCCCGCAGGGTCCGCAGGGCCCGGCCGGCCCTCCCGGGGCCTCCGCGCTGAGCGGCGTCGTGAGCACCGGCGGCTCGCTGATCTACGGCCGCGGCGTCACCGCGGTCGCCGTCAACGGCCCGGGCGTCTACACCGTGTCGTTCAACCAGAACGTCAGCCAGTGCCCCGCCGTCGCCACGATCGGCGGCTTCCAGCTCGGCGGCAACACGCAGTCGGGCAGCAACGGCGGCACCGTGTCGCTGCAGCCCGGCGGCAACGACAACCCGGTCGCCGCGCAGCAGATCACGTTCGTCACGCGTGACCTGACGGGCGCGAACGCCGCGTTGCCGTTCCACTTCGCGGTCTTCTGCTGATCGCATGACGCTCGCCGACGGCCGGGTCGCGTTCGGCGGCCCGGCCGTCGGGTAGGTCAGGGGACGATGAACCCGACCCAGGAGCCAACGCCATGACGGATCGACCTGACCCTCTCGCCGACGAGGAGGCCCGCGCGGCTGCCGCGGAGGCCGGGGCGATCGGCGGTCGTCCGACGCGCGACCTCGAGGCCGACGTCGACCACGACGAGGCGATGCGCCCCGTCTACGAGGCCGGCGGCGGCGAGGAGGAGGGCTTCGAGCTGGCCGAGGCCGAGCTCATCGAGCACGCCCAGCACGGGCCGGCGAAGCCCGAGGCCCAGGTCCGCGTGCGCGAGGAGGTCGACCGCGAGACCGAGGAGCCGGATCCCGCCGTCTACGGCGAGGCCGACGAGATCGACGTGACCGAGGTCACGCGCGATCCCAACGCCGACCGGCGCGACGACCAGGGTCCCGACCCGCACGCCGCGCACGACCGCTGACGAGGCCCGCGCTGGCCGACGACAAGCTCTCCGCCTACCGCGCCAAGCGCGACCCCGCCCGGACGCCGGAGCCGGAGGGGGCGCGCGACGGCGCCGCGGAGCCCGGCCGGCGCCGCTTCGTCGTGCAGGAGCACCACGCGACCCGGCTGCACTGGGACCTGCGCCTCGAGCACGAGGGCACCCTCGCGTCCTGGGCGGTGCCGAACGGCATCCCCGACGACCCGAAGCGCAACCGCAAGGCGGTCCGCACAGAGGACCACCCGCTGGAGTACCTCGACTTCCACGGCGTCATCCCGAAGGGCAACTACGGCGCCGGGACGATGACGATCTGGGATCGCGGCACCTACGACGTCGAGAAGTGGCGCGACGACGAGGTCATCGCCGTCTTCCACGGCGAGCGGCTCCAGGGCCGCTACGCCCTGATCCGCACCGGCCGCGACGGCGACCCGAAGGACTGGCTCATCCACCGCATGGATCCGCCGGTCGATCCGGAGGCCGAGCCGATGCCCGAGACGCTCGTGCCGATGCTCGCGAAGGCCGGCCACCTGCCGCCGGCGAGCGAGGCGGACCGCTGGGCGTTCGAGATCAAGTGGGACGGGGTGCGCGCGCTGGTCTTCAGCGAGCCCGGCCGCATCCGCCTGCTGTCGCGCAACGGCCGCGACGTCACCGGCGGCTATCCGGAGCTGCGGCCGCTGAACCGGGCGCTCAGCCACCACAGCGCCATCCTCGACGGCGAGATCGTCGCGTTCGACGCGGACGGCCGGCCGAGCTTCGGCCGCCTCCAGCAGCGCATGCACGTCCGCGGCGAGAGCCAGGTGCGCCGGCTGGCCAAGGACCACCCGGTCGTGCTCGTGCTCTTCGACCTGCTGTGGCTCGACGGCCACTCGCTCATGGGGCTGCCCTACGACGAGCGCCGCGCCTGGCTCGAGGCGCTCGAGCTCACCGGCCCGGCCTGGCAGACGCCGGCCGCCCACCACGGCGACGGGGCGGCGCTCCTGCAGGCGACCGCCGCCCAGGGGCTGGAGGGCCTCATCGCCAAGCGCCGCGACTCCGTCTACGAGCCCGGCCGCCGCACCACCTGCTGGATCAAGGTCAAGAACGTCAACCGCCAGGAGGTCGTCATCGCCGGCTGGGAGCCCGGCGAGGGGCGGCGCGAGAACCGGATCGGCGCGCTCGTCGTCGGCGTGCACGACGAGCCCGGCGGGCCGCTGCGCTACGCGGGCAAGGTCGGCACGGGCTTCACCGAGGCGATGCTCGACGAGCTGCGCGCTCGGCTCGAGCCGCTGCGCACCGACGAGCGCCCGTTCGGCCGCTCGGGCCCTCGCAAGGCGATCTGGGTGCGACCGGAGCTGCTCGCCGAGGTCGAGTTCACCGAGTGGACGAGCGACGGCATGCTCCGCCACCCGTCGTTCAAGGGCCTGCGCGACGACAAGCCCGCCGACGACGTCGTGCCCGAGGACTCGGACGCGGGCGGCGCCGGCGCGGCCCCGGAGGCGGTCGCGCCGATCGCGCAGGCGCGCGACCTCGGCGGCGACGCGCGCGAGCTGACGGTCGACGGCCGTCCGGTCAAGGTCAGCAACTGGTCGAAGGTGCTGTGGCCGAGGACCGGCTTCACGAAGGGCGACCTCGTGGAGTTCTACGTCCGCATGGCGCCGACGCTCCTGCCGCACCTCGAGGGCCGCCCGCTGACGCTCAAGCGCTACCCGAACGGCGTCGACGGCCAGTTCTTCTACGAGAAGAACTCGCCGAAGCACCGCCCGGCCTGGGTCCGGACGGCGCCGATCTCCACCGGCCGCAAGACGATCGACTTCACGCTCGTCGAGGACACCGCGACCCTGGCCTGGCTCGCGAACCTCGCCGACATCGAGCTGCACACGTCGCTGTCGCGCGCCGAGGCGATCGAGCGCCCGACGATGATGGTGTTCGACCTCGACCCGGGCCCCGGCACCGACCTCGTGCAGTGCTGCGAGATCGGCCTCGTGCTGCGCGGCCTCTTCGACGGCCTCGGGCTGACCACGGTCGCCAAGACGTCGGGGTCGAAGGGCCTGCAGGTCTACGTGCCGCTCAACCGGCCCGACGTCACCTACGACGACACGAAGCCGTTCTCGAAGGCGATCGCCGAGCTGCTCGAGCAGCAGATGCCCGAGCTCGTCGTCTCACGCCAGACCAAGACGCTGCGCGAGGGCAAGGTGCTCGTCGACTGGAGCCAGAACGACGAGCACAAGACGACCGTGAACGTGTACTCGGTCCGCGCGCGCGAGCGGCCGACGGTCTCGACGCCGGTCGACTGGGACGAGGTGGCCGCCTGCCGCGAGGCCGGCGACCCGGGCGTGTTGACGTTCGACACCGAGCAGGTGCTGGCACGCGTCGCCGAGCGCGGCGACCTGTTCGCGCCGGCGCTCAGCGTCGCCCAGCGGCTGCCGGCGCTGTAGCGGCCAGCCAGTCGCGCAGCTCGTCGGCGTCGAGGCGGCCGTCGTCGCCGACCGGCAGCGGCGGCGCCTCCTGCGCCTCGCGCGCCCAGCGCTCCATGCGGTCCCAGCGGGCGGCGAGCAGCTCGGGGTCGAGCGGCACCGGGCGAGCCTGGGCGCGGGCCCACGCGCGCTGGCGCCGCGCGAACCGCGGAGCCATGCGGATCAGCGCGAGCGCGAGGCCGACGACGGCGGCGCCGAGCAGCACGTGCAGCAGCCCCGCGATCCAGACCTCGTTGAGGACGCACTGCGCGCGCCCCTCGCCGGGCGGCGGGCAGATCCGGTCGGCGTCGGGCGCCGGCAGCCACGCGAGCAGTCCCGCGAGCCCGCCGATGAGCATGGCGGCGCAGCGCGCCGTGTCGTACCCCAGCCGTTCCACGCCCTGGTCATCGGCCACGGGCAAACCGACTTGAGCATTGCGATGTTCGCGTGCGGACAGGACGGGTCTACAGCGCGACCCATTCGCCGTCGCGGCGACCGAGGACGATCTCGTGGTCGCCGGCGTCGTCGGCGATGTGCAGCCGCGCCAGGTCCTCGTCGGTGCCGGGGCGGTCGACGACCTGGACGAGATGGACGGCCGCGATGCGGGCCGCCGGCCGGCGCGCGAGATGGGCGGCGCGGGCGGCGGCGTCGATGGTGTCCCGGTCCCAGCCGCGGTCGCCGGCGCGGGCGGCCGCGAGGGCCTCGTTGGCGGCGGCGACGTCGGCGAGCAGGGTGGCCTCGCGC
>DASTRJ010000138.1:0-24590 GCA_035761245.1 Capillimicrobium sp.
AGCTGGCGCCCTGGATGCGCCCGGCGTAGAGCAGGCCCGCCAGCGCGGCCGCGGCGCCGCTGAGGACGAGCACGGCGAGGCGCACGCGGTCGACGTGGATGCCGGTGACGCGCGCGGCGCCCGGGTTGTCGCCGATCGCCAGCACGTGCGCGCCGAAGCGGCGGTGGCGGTACACGAAGTGGCCGAGCGCGACGATCGCGAGCGTCCAGACGACGAGGCCCGGGATCGGGCCGACGTCGCCCGAGCCGAAGACGTCGGTGAAGGTGGTGTCGACGACCGCGACCGCCTTGAGGTCCGTCGTCCAGCGGGCCAGGCCGGCGACGAGGCCCATCGTCGCCAGCGTCACCAGGAACGACGGGAGCCGCAGCCGGGTGACGAAGAGGCCGTTGACGAGCCCGACGCCGATGCCGACGCCGAGCCCCGCGGCGACGCCGGCCACCAGGCCGACGTCGCGCAGGACGATCGCGGCCACCATGGCCGACAGGGCGACGATCGACCCGATCGAGAGGTCGATCTCCCCCGCGCTCAGCACGAACACGATCCCGACCGCCATCACCGTGATCGGCGCGGTCTGGCGGGCGATGTTCAGCAGGTTCTGCGACGTCAGGAAGCCGTCGTCCTGCAGCGTGATCGCGAAGAAGACCAGGATCAGCAGGAAGGCGACGTAGACGACGTAGGTCCGCGGGTCGAGCGCGCGCAGGCGCGCGAGGAGCGACCCGAGCGGGCCGTTCCCCGCGCGCGCGGCGCGAGCCGTGGTGTCCTGTTCGGATGCCATGGCGGTCTGGTGACGACTACCCGAGGGCGTCGAGGACCGCCTGCGGCGGGTCCTCGTGCAGCGACTCCTGGTAGCCCTCCTCGAGGTTGTCCTTGGTGACGGTCACGACCGGGGCGACGAGGAAGGCCGGGGCCTTCTTGCCGAGGATCCCGTAGGCCGCCGCCTTCGCCATCGCCTGGCCCAGCTCGTAGGCCTTGTCGGCGACGAGCGCCGCGGTCGGCCCGCCCTTGGCCATGTCGATGGCCAGCGGCTCGTCGAGGTCGAGCGAGACGAGCTTGGCCTGGCTGCCCTGCGTGCGGATCGAGGTCAGCACGCCCTCGGCCGGCGGCTGCGAGAACGTCACGTAGATCCCGTCGAGGTCGGGGTTCTTCAGCAGGACGCCGTTGGCCTGCTCCTCCGCCTTCGCCGGGTCGGCGATGCCCTGCTCGGCGACGATCTCGATGTCCGGGTAGTTCTCCTCGATCGTCTTCTTGAACGCCTGGTCGCGCTGGTTGGTGACGTAGTACTCGGCGTCGTGGAAGAAGTAGGCGATCTTGCCCTCGCCGCCGATCGCGCCGGCGAGCGCGTCGGCCGCCTGGTGACCCATCTCGGCGAGGTCGTCGGTGACCACGGTCACGTAGTCCTGGCCCTGCTTGAAGCCGGTCGGGACGTTGGACAGCAGCACGAGCTTGGCACCCGCCTGGACGGCGCCCTTGTAGGCCGAGGCGGTCGCGGTCGGGTCGACCGGCAGCGACAGGAGCGCGTCGGGCTTCTTGGCCATGACGGTCTCGATGTCGCTCTTCTGCTTGCCCGCGTCGAAGTTCGCCTGCGTCTCGGCGACCACGTCGATGCCGAGCTCCGCGAACTGGTCCTTCGCGCCACGGCTGACGGCGTTGACGAAGTCCGACGACTGGTGCCAGACCATCGCGGCCGTGTAGTTGCCGGACTTGACCTTGTCGATCTCGTCCTGCGAGAGCTGCAGCGCGTCGGTCGGCGTCGCCTTCTCGCCGGCCGGGCCGACCGTCTTCGCGACGGCGGGCGACGGCTGCCCGGCCGCCGCGGTGGTCTCCGTACCACCGCTCGTGGTGCTGGTGGAGCCGCCGTCGTCGCTGCCGCAGGCGGCGAGCACCGCGACGGCGAGGAGGGCGGCGAGCATCGCGATGACGCGATGTGCCTTCATGGTTGGGCTCCTTCGATGCGGCCGGCACCGCAGTGGCCGGCGATGAACAGCGACAACGCCTTGGCGGCGTCGAGGAACTCCCGGAGCACGACGTGCTCCTCGGGGGTGTGGCAGTTCGCGATGTCGCCCGGCGCGAAGTACGCGCACGGGATGTCCTGGGCGGCGAGGAACGACGCCTCGGACCAGAAGGGCGCCCCGGCGACGTTGCCGCGGCCGGGCGCGACGGCGTGGATGCACGCGCGCAGGCGCTCGATCGGCTCGGCGTCGGCGGGCATCTCGCTGGGCAGGCCGCCGACGGCGTGGTCGCGGCCGGCGGGGAAGGTGACCTCGGCGCTGACGCCGGTGCCCTCGACGCCGCGCTCGACCGCGGATGCGATGTCGGCGGCGGCCCGGCCGAGGTCCTCGGAGGGCGTGAGCGTGCGGATCAGGCTGAGGTTCGCGTCGCCGGGGACGGCGATGTAGCCGCCGGCGCTCAGCTCGGTGACGAGCAGCGCGGGGCGGCCGAGGAGCGGATGCGCGTCGCGGGCTCGGACCTCGTCGGCGTGCGCCCACAGCTCGGCGAGGACGCGGTGAGCGGCGCGCAGCGCGTCGACGCCCTCCTCGGGGCGGCCGAAGTAGGCGCTGCGGCCGGTCAGCGCGACGTCGGCGATGAGGAAGCCGATCTGGGCGGGATAGACGTCGAGCGTGGTGGGCTCGACGTAGATGGCGAAGTCGGTCTTCGGGATGGTCCCGGCGGCGATCCTCTCGGCGACCGCCCGCATGCCGATGCTGCGGCCGAGCCCGGGCTCGCCGCTCTCCTCGTCGCAGATCCAGGCGGTGACGAGGTCGCCCTGGAGCCGTGCTCCGCTGCGGTGGACGGTGCGGATCGCAGCGATCGCGGCGGCGATGCCGCCCTTGAGGTCGGCGGCGCCGCGGCCCCAGACCGCGCCGTCGACGATCGCGGCGCCGAAGGGGTCCTCGCGCTCGGTGCCCTGCCAGCGCTCGGCCCAGCCCTCGACGCGGACGGTGTCGAGGTGGCCGGCGAGCAGGAGGCTCTTCGCGGTGCCGGCGCCGGTGCCGGGGCCCGTGCCGCGCGTGACGCTCCAGACGATCGGGCGCCCCGGCTCGATCTCCTCGACGTGGACCTCGTCGGCGCCCGCGGCCTCGAGCTCCGCGGCGAGCAGGCGCGCGAAGGCGAGCTCGTCGCCGGTGATGCTCGGCGTCTGGACGGCGCGCCGGAGCAGGCCGACGGCGTGGTCCTCGTCCAGGTTCGCCAGCAGGGCGTCGCGCAGGTCGGCCGAGATCGTCATCGCGGGCCTCCGGTCGTGCGCGCGAGCGCCTCGTCTCGGGCGAGCTCGGCGGCGCCGACGAGCCCGGCGCGCTCGCCGAGCAGGCTCGCCTCGATGCGGATCGGCCGCCGGCTGAGCCGCGCGACGTGGTCGCGGACGCCGGCGAGGAGGTCGTCGCGCACGCCCAACCCGCCGCCGAAGACGACGAGCGCGGGGTCGAGGACGCTGTGGACGGCGACCACGGCGAGCGCGAGCGAGCTCATCTGGTGGTCGATCGCGGCCTGCGCGTGGACGTCGCCGGCCGCCGCCGCGGCGAAGAGGTCGAGCGGGTCGGAGCTTCCGGCCACCGCGCCGGCGCGCTCGGCGTAGCGGCGCGCGACGCCGACACCGGCTGCGGCCTCCTCGAGCGTGCCGCGGACCTGGTTGGCCGGGTCGTAGGGGTCGCCGCCGAGCGGGAGCGTGGCGATCTCGCCCGCCGCGCCCGTGGCGCCGTGCTGGAGACGCCCGCCTGCCACGATGCCCATGCCGATGCCGGTGCCGACGGCGATGAAGACGAAGTCGTCGGCGCCGGCGGCGCGGCCGTGGCGGTGCTCGGCGAGCGTGGCCAGGTTGACGTCGTTGTCGGCGGCGACGGGACGGCCGAGGTCGGCGGCCAGGGCGCCGGGAAGGTCCACGCCGTCGAACGACGGCAGGTTGGGCGCGAGGTGCAGCGCGCCGGTGGCGGGCTCGGCCACCCCCGGGACGCCGATGGCGACCGAGGCGATCCGGTCCCAGCCGACGCCGCCGTCGCGGGCGGCGTCGCGGCAGGCCGCGGCGATGACGTCGAGGACGTCGGCGGCGCTGCCGGACGGGGTGGCGCGTGCGACGGCGGCCAGCTCGCGGCCGTCGCCGTCGCACAGCAGCGCCCGGGTGTACGAGCCGCCGAGGTCGATGCCGACGACGTGACCGGGGCCCGTGGTGGTGGAGGGACTAGAAACAGGAAAGCCCATTTCTTATTTCAGATCGTATGGGCGGCGTGATCGGGATGTCAAGCGGGAACCGTCGCGGTGGTCGACGGGGAGGTCTGACGACAAGACCGTTCTCTATTGTTGGGCCGCGATGGCGCCCGCCCAGCCCTCGAGCCGAGCGATCCGCGAGCACAACCTCCAGCTCGTGCTCGACGCGCTCGGCGACGGCCGCGCGCTCTCGCGGGCGGAGCTCGCCGCGCGCACGCAGCTCTCGAAGCCGACGGTCGGCGGGGCGCTGCGGACCTTCGAGGACGCCGGGCTGGTGCGCGAGTTCGGCCGCACGACGGGCCGCCGCGGACCGAGCGCATCGCTGTACCAGCGGGTGTCCGACGCCGTGCTCGTCCTCGGGGTCGACATCGGCGCGCGCTACGTCCGGGCCGTGCTCGCCGACCTCGACGGCCGGCCGGCCGAGGAGCTGCGCGTGCGGCTCGCGCGGCCGCACGCCGACGACGTCGTGGCGGCGCTCGCCGAGGTGCGCACGCGGGCCGGCGCGGCGATCGAGCGCGTCGAGCTCGCGGTGGTCGGCACGCCGGGCGTCGTCGATCCCGCCACCGGGCGGATCGGCACCGCGCCGAACATCGAGGCGTGGGAGGGCGTGCTGGCCGAGAGCGTCGTCTCGCGCGCGCTCGAGCTGCCGGTTCGCATCGAGAACGACGTGAACCTCGCCGCGCTCGGCGAGCAGGCCCACGGCGGCGGCCGTGGCGTGGAGAACTTCGCGTACCTGTCGATCGGCTCCGGCCTCGGCGCCGGGATCGTCCTCGGCGGCCGCCTGCACCGCGGCGCCCGCGGCGCCGCCGGCGAGGTCGGCTTCCTGCCGATCGGCGACGACCCGTTCACCGGCACGCGCGAGACGGAGACCGGCGCGATGGAGCGGCGCCTGTCGAGCGCCGGACTCGTGGCGGAGGCCGAACGGCTCGCGGACGCAGGTTGCGCGACCGAGCTCGAGCCGCCGTTCGAGGTGGACCAGCTCTTCGATGCCGCACGGCATGGCGATCCGCTGGGCCGCGCGGTCGTGGGCGCCGCGGCGCGGGCGGTGGCGATCTGCGTGGCGGGGCTGAGCGCGGTGGTCGATCTCGAGCTGGTGCTGCTCGGCGGCGGCATCGGCGACAACGACGACCTCCTGCTGCCCGACGTGCGGGTGGCGCTCGGCGAGCTCCTCCCGCTGCCGCCGCGGGTGGAGCGCGCGGAGCTCGGGGCGCGTGCGGTGGGTACGGGCGCCGTGGCGGTCGCGCTCGACACCGCGCGTCAGGCGGTGGTCGGCCGGCTGGTCGACGCCGAGTCCGCCGCCTAGGGAGCGCGGGCCGCACTGCCGCACGTTAGGCGACCCTAACTCCGTGCTAGGGTGCCGCCGCCGTGTTAGGCACCCCTAATACATCGCTGTCGCGCCGCGCCCTGGGACTGCTCGCATGCGCGGTCGCGCTCATCGCGTGCGTCGCCGCCTCGATCGCGCTCGGGTCGAAGTCGGTGCCGCTCGCCGACGTCGTCCGCGCGTTCACCGCGCCCGACGACAGCGACGCGCACGCCATCGTCCGCGAGCTGCGACTGCCGCGCACCGAGCTCGGGCTGCTCGTCGGCGCGGCGCTGGGCGCGGCGGGGGCGCTCATGCAGGGCGTGACGCGCAACCCCCTTGCCGAGCCCGGGATCCTCGGCATCAACGCGGGCGCCGCCTTCGCCGTCGTGCTGTCGATCTCCGCGCTCGGGGTGTCGTCGGCGTCGGGCTACACCGCGTTCGCGCTGCTCGGCACGGCGGTGACCGCGGCGCTGATGTTCGTGCTCGCCGGCACCGGCCGCGGCAGCTCGACGCCCGTCCGGCTCGCGCTCGCCGGCGCGGTGCTCGCCGCGCTGCTGGTCTCGCTGACCAGCGCGGTGCTCGTCTTCGACGCCCAGACGCTCGACGAGTTCCGCTTCTGGATCGTCGGCTCGATCGCCGGCCGCGGCACCACGTCGATGGCGGCGGTGCTGCCGGTGATCGCCGCCGGCCTCGTCATCGCGCTCGCCGCGGGACGCCGGCTGAACGCCCTGGCGCTCGGCGACGAGGTGGCCGTGTCGCTCGGGCAGCGCGTGGCGCGCACGCGGCTGCTCGTCAGCGTCGGCTTCGTCCTGCTCGCCGGCGGCGCGGTCGCCGCGGCCGGGCCGATCGCGTTCGTCGGCCTCGCCGTCCCCCACGTCGCCCGCGCGCTCGTCGGAGCCGACTACCGCTGGATCGTCCCGTACAGCATGTTCCTCGGCGCGATCCTGCTGCTCGCCGGCGACGTCCTCGGGCGGCTGGTGATGCAGCCGGCGGAGCTGCAGGTCGGGATCGTCACCGCGCTGCTCGGGGCGCCGTTCTTCATCTGGCTGGTCCGGCGCGGGCGGATGGTGGCGCTGTGACCGGCGGGCGGGTCGTCGTCCGGCGCGGGCCGGTGTCGCTGCGGGTCGATCTGCGGGTCGCGCTGGCGCTCGCCGCGGTGTCGGCGGGCGTGCTGGCCGCGCTCGTCGCGAGCGTGTCGGTCGGCGAGTTCGGCATCCCGATCGGCGACGTGGTCGCGACGCTCGCCGGCGCCGGCGATCAGGCGACCGAGTTCATCGTGCTCGACCTGCGGCTCCCGCGGGCGCTCGTGGCCGTGCTCTCCGGCGCCGCGCTCGGGCTCGCCGGGGCGATCTTCCAGGCGGCGACGCGCAACCCGCTCGTGTCGCCCGACGTGATCGGCGTGTCCGGCGGCGCCGCCGTGGCCGCGGTCGCCGTCATCGTCTTCAGCTCGACCGCGAGCGCGGTGGCCGTGCCGCTGGCGGCGCTGGCGGGCGCGATCGCGGCGGGCGCGGGGCTCTACGCGCTGGCGTGGCGCGGCGGCGTCGACGGGCTGCGGCTCGTGCTCGTCGGGATCGGCGTCGCGGCGCTCGCCCAGGCGGGCGTCTGGTACGTCATGACGCAGGGGCGGATCTTCGAGGTCGCCGAGGCGTACCTGTGGCTGATCGGCTCCGTCAACGGGCGCGGCTGGGAGCACGTCTGGCCGCTCGCGGCGACGCTCGCCGTGCTCGCGCCGGCGATCGTGGCCACGGGCCGGCGGCTCGACGCCCTCGCCCTGGGCGACGACCTGGCGCGGAGCCTCGGCGTGGCGGTCGAGCGCTCGCGGCTGCTGCTGCTCGCGACGGCGGTCGTGCTGACCGCGGTGGCGGTGGCGGCGACCGGGCCGATCGGCTTCGTGGCGTTCGTCGCGCCGCACCTCGCGCGGCGGATGCGGCCGGGGGTGTCGGCGCAGGGGCTGCTGCCGCTGGCGGCCGGCTGCGGCGCGCTGCTCGTCGTGATCAGCGACCTCGCCGGGCGCCTCGCGTTCGCGCCGACGGAGCTGCCGGTGGGGATCGTGACGTCGGTGCTGGCGGCGCCGTACTTCCTCGTGCTGCTGCGGCGCGCGTCGCGGGTCGGGGTGGCGGGATGAGCGCGTCGCCGCTGCAGGCGCGCGAGCTGACGGTGGGCTACGACGGCCGTGTCGTCGTCGACGGCCTGTCGCTCGAGATCCCGCGGGGCCTGATCACGGTCGTGGTGGGCGCGAACGGGTGCGGCAAGTCGACGCTGCTGCGGGCGCTCGCGCGGCTGTTGAAGCCACGGGCGGGCGCGGTGCTGCTCGACGGGCGCGAGATCGACCGGCTGCCGTCGAAGGAGGTGGCCAAGCGATTGGGCCTGCTGCCGCAGTCGCCGTCGGCGCCGGACGGGATGACGGTGGAGGACCTCGTGGCGCGCGGGCGCTACCCGCATCAGGGGCTGTTCCGCCAGTGGTCCGAGCGCGACGAGGCGGCGGTCGAGGCCGCGCTGGCGGCGACCGAGACGACCGAGCTGCGGGCGCGGCCGATCGACGAGCTGTCGGGCGGGCAGCGCCAGCGCGTGTGGATCGCGATGACGCTCGCGCAGGAGACCGAGCTGCTGCTGCTCGACGAGCCGACGACCTTCTTGGATCTGGCACACCAGATCGACGTGCTCGAGCTGCTCGACGGCCTGGTGGCCGAGCGCGGCCGGACCGTCGTGATGGTGCTGCACGACATCAACCAGGCGTGCCGCTACGCGGACCACCTGGTGGCGATGTGCGGCGGTCGCATCCATGCGGCCGGACCGCCCGCGGACGTCGTCGACGCCGCGTTCATCCGCGACGTGTTCGGGTTGGAGGCCGAGGTCATCGAGGACCCCGTCACCGGAACGCCGCTCTGCCTACCGACAACCACGTCCAGGAGGACGACCACTCGATGCTGACGATGAGGAGGCTCGCCGCGCTGCTGGCGACGACGGCGGCCGCGGCGGCGCTGGCCGCGTGCGGTGGAGACGACGGCGGCGGCGAGGCGACGGCCGCGTCGTCGAGCGCGGCGACCGGCGCGTTCCCGGTCACCGTCGAGCACAAGTTCGGCTCGACGACGATCGAGGAGGAGCCGAAGCGGGTGGTCGCGCTGGGCTACACCGACCAGGATCCGGTGCTCGCGCTCGGCGTCGTGCCGGTGGGCGTCGGAGACTTCCTCGGCGGCTACGACTGGCGGGCGCGACCGTGGGCGCAGGAGGCGCTCGGCGGGGCCCAGCCGGAGGTCGTGGCCGGGCAGGAGATCAACTTCGAGGCGGTGGCCGCGCAGCGGCCGGATCTGATCATCGCGATCAACGCGGGCCTCAAGGAGGGCGACTACGACCGGCTGTCGAAGATCGCGCCGACGGTCGCCCAGTCGGGCGAGTACATCGACTTCGGGATGCCGTGGGACGAGCAGACGCTGCTCGTCGGCCGCGCGCTCGGCCGCTCGGAGGAGGCCGAGCGGGTCGTGGAGGACGTGAGGGCCCGGTTCGCCGAGGTGCGCGAGGAGCACCCCGAGTTCGAGGGCAAGACCGCGATCCTCGCCTACGGCGGCCCGGACGGGTACGGCGCGTACGCGACGGAGGACACCCGGTCGCGGTTCCTGAGCGAGCTCGGCTTCGTGACGCCGAAGAAGGTCGACGGCCTCGCCGGCGAGAGCTTCTACACGGCGTTCAGCCAGGAGCAGTTCCGGCTCATGGACCAGGACGTCGTCGTGATGTACGGCGCCAAGGAGGACGTCCTGAAGGACCCGGCGTTCAGCCGGCTCGACGCCGTCAAGGAGGACCGCGTCATCTACCTCGACCTCACCGACCAGTTCTCCGGCGCGCTGGGCTTCGCGAGCGCGCTCAGCCTGCCGTGGCTGGTGGACGAGTCCGAGGAGATGTTCGCCGCGGCGGTCGACGGCGACCCGAAGACGCCCGTGCCCCAGCCGGAGTAGCGAAACCGGCACACCGGCGCGCCGGCATCGTCACGGGCACGTCTTGTCCCGTGACACCGGCGCGCCGGAGGATGCCGGCCATGCCGAAGCCCGACGACGTCACCGACTGCGAGGCCTACTCGCCACACCGGTCGTCCAGCAACTCCGGCTGAGTAAGATTCTTACCCGTACGAGTAAGAACGGAGGCGCCAGTGCGCGTGACGTCGAAGGGCCAGGTCACCATCCCTCAGGCGATTCGCGAGCAGCTCGGTATCCAACCGGGCACCGAGGTCAGCTTCGAGGTCGACGGGGACGCGATCCGGATCGTCAAGACCGCCGACAGCCCCCGCGGTCGCGCGATCGTCGACAGGCTGCGGGGAACCGGGCACGGCCGGATGAGCACCGACGAGATCATGGCGCTGACGCGCGGCGAGTGACGACCCTCGTCGATGCGAACGTCCTGCTCGACGTCATCGAGGAGGACCCTCACTGGTTCGGCTGGTCGAGCCATGCGATCCAGGCCGCAGCGGCCGCCGGCCCACTGGCCATCAACCCGATCATCTACGCCGAGGTGTCCCTCGGCTACGACACGATCGAGGAGCTCGACCACGTGCTCGAGCCCTTCGTCAGGCTCCAGCTCCCATACGAGGCGGGCTTCCTCGCGGCTCGCTGCTACGAGCGATACCGGCGCGCGGGCGGCATCCGGCGCTCACCGCTGCCGGACTTCTACATCGGAGCACACGCGGCGATCGAGGGGCACGCGCTCCTCACACGAGATGCGGCGCGGTACCGGACGTACTTCCCGGCGCTCCACGTCGTCTCGCCAGACTGAGATGCGACGAAGAAGCCCGGACACCGCCGGGCTGGGGAAGAGCCGACACCCCCGGACTCGAACCCGGGCGACTCCTTCATTACGAGGAAAGAAACGCGTCCAACCGGGTCCAACCGGGATCCTGAAACGCTAGCTCCCACCGGGCACGTCGACTCCGCCCAAGACCCGGCCGGACACCCGAAACGCCCCAGACGCCCCACGAGCTATCGCGTACTCCTCGCCGCCGACCTGACGCTCGGCCCGCAGTGCGGCGCGGGCTGCCACGTCCGCTGCCGGGCGTTCCGGGCGCGCCTATGCGCTTGCCGATCCCACACGACGCCGCTCGCTGACCGGCCGCCTACCGCGTCGACGGTCAAGCCCACGCATCCCACGCATCCCCGGCGCCTCTACGCGTCGCTCACCGTTGCGGCGGTCGCCCCTACGGGCGACGAGCCACGACGTGGAGTGAACACGACGACACGACACATAGCGCCAGAAAGGTGGCCTCGTGTCCGACGGAACGACGCGCCCTCCCGCGGGGCCAGGCGGGAACCCGAGCCGACGCTGCGCCGCGGCTCACGGCGTGGTGGTCTCGACGCGGCCGAAAGCGCGGCGTCCGCGGCAGCATCCTGTCGGCGGAACCGGCTCAAGCGGCACCATCGGCGTGCGCGCGTTTCGTGCCGCTGGTGCGGACGGTTGAGCGCACGCGATCCGAGGCGATCGCCATCGCGTTCGGCCACCCGTGGAGCGCGACGACGGCTGCGTGTTAGCCCTGCTTCTGGACCGCAGCAGCGGCGCCGGCGGGCCGGCCACGATCTCGACGTGCATCTGCCCTCCTCTCCATCCGTGGGCGGGCATCACCGCCGCAGACACGCGGGAGGCCGGGGACCGCTTTTTCCGCGTCGTCCGGATGCCCAATCGCCGTGACAGTCAGTCGAGAGTTCCCGATATGGTCAGCGCTTCATGGAGCAGGCAGCGCGGCGGCTGAGGCAGATCCGGATGGCCAAGGTGATGAGCCATCCCACGCGGGTGCGCGCACTCGACCTCCTCCGCGATGGGAAGGCCAGCGCCAGCGAGCTTGGGCGCAAGCTCGGTGTCTCGACGCAGAACGTCGCCTACCACCTCAGCGTGATGCTGCGCCACGGCGCGATCGAGGAAGTCGAGACGGTGATCCGCGGAGGGGCGACCGAGACCTACTACCGCGCTGTCCCCGAGCCCGTCGTCTCCCAAGCGGAGTACGCGAAGACGCCGCGCGCCGACCGCAACCGCTACACCGAGCAGATCGTGCGGTCCGTCTACGAGGACGTCCGCCGCGCGATCGAGACCGACTCGCTCCAGCGCGACGACCACGCCTTCACCACCGACAACCTGACCCTCGATGACGAGGGATGGCGCGAGATCTACGAGTTCCTCGTCAGCACGCGCGACCGGATTCTCGGGATCCAGGACGCGAGCGTCCAGCGGATCGCCGACGGCGCCGACGCGATCGGTGGGCGGTTCAGCATCCAGCTGTACGAGGCGCCGCCACCTACGGCGTAGACCCGAGCGCTCAGTGTCGTTGCGCGCATGCGCACCCTCACCGCCGCGGTCGCTGCGGCCCTCTTTCTCCGCAAACTCAACGATCAGCAACGCGAGACGAACCGGCGCTTGGCTGCGATCGATGACGTGCTGCACTTCCGCAGCAGGAACAGTGCCGCCGACCTGCAGAACCGCATCTGCGAGACCATCGCCGAGGGAATGGCGGCGGCTTCTGCGGAGAATGCGACCCATCCTCTCGGCCGGGGCATCTCCCAACGTGAACAGCAGACGGACGCGTCTCTGAAACGAATATGGTCGCGCGATGCGCCGCCTCGCCAGCCTCGCCACTTTTCTCGTCGTCGCAGCGGTGCCCGCCGCCGCTGCCCCCGCCTCCGCCGCTCCAGATCCGTGGCGGCTGAAACAGCGCATCGGGCAGCTCAGAGACGCCAACGAACAACTCCGCCGGGAGCTGCGAGACGTGCGGCGCGAGCACAGCCGCCTCGCCGCACAGAACGGAGACCTGAGGGACGCCCGTGACCTCGCGACGCTCGCCGCCGCGACCGCCTCGAACGAGCGCGACGGCCTGTCGACTCAGGTGCTCGAACTCGAACGTCGGCTCGCCGCCGCCGACGACGAGATCCGGACACTCAAGGCAACACTCGTCGGTGAACTCCCTGACCGGGTGAGCTACCTCGCCCGGCAAGGCGACTTCAATCTCCTGCACAACTCCGTCCTGCGCCCCGCTCTCGCCAACTGGCCGTGCCGGGGAAGCATCTCGCACTACTCGTCGATCGTGAGCTACACGTTCGACATGTACGCGGCGGCGGGCGACTGCTACTGACAGAAGCCCTCCGATCCGTGACGGGCCGGACGCAGCGGAATGGGGAACGGTCGCGTCTCTGGAACGGGTAGGGTCGTGCGATGCGCGCCCTCACGAGCCTCACCGTCACCGTCGTCGCCGGGCTCGTGCTCACCGCGTGCGGTACGGGCGCCAGTAGCAGCACACAGGCCGTCTCGTCGACCCCCGACTCGCCGCTCATCGAGGATGATCGCGCCGCGCAGGCGCGCATCGAGCGACACGCTCGACGTGACCGGCGAGAAGAACGAGCGGAGCGCCGGCAGGAGGCGCGACAAGAGCGCCGCGAGCGCGAACGGGAGCGTCGCGCGCGGGCACGCCGAGACGCAGCGATTCGAGCGGAACGTCGCTATTACTTCGCGATGGACGATCTCGCGATGGACCTCGACTTCGCGATCGACAGCGGCGAGCCGAACGCGATAGCCCGGCTGCGCGAGCGCATCCTTCAGGCGGTCAACCGACGCCTGTTCCGCACCGGAGAGACGTCGATCGGCGGAAACCTCCTCCTCTCCGCGGCGACCCAGGCACGCGAGGCCGCCGAGCGCGGGGACCTCGCGCGGATGGCGGACGCCCGTCGCGACATCGTCGAAGCGCGCACCAAGCTCGCCGCCGAGGCGCTCGACTAGAAACGACCTGCGCCCCGGTCGTGATCGGCCGGGGCGCACGAGCAAGGTGGGCCTCGGTGCAATCGGGCCCGCGGACGTCTTCGGCGCCTGGCGCCGACCACTGAGCGCCGTGCGCGCGCCCCGGACACACGACCGCCCGGCTGGCTCGGCGTGGCGAAGGAGCTAGCCGCTAGACCCGCGACGACGAGGCGTCGTTCGCTTGGTACGGATAGCCGATGTCACCGAGTTCGACGTGCCTCGAGGAACTGGTTGAAGAAGTCGTCCGCGTTCTGAGCGACGTAGTACGAGTGCGTCTTGTGGATCGTCTCGATCGAGTTCGCACCGACGAGTACGACCACGATCGACTTGTCGCCGCTGTGATCACCCTCGAAGCGGTGTACGCCTCGAGCGCACCCTCGTAGTCCCGCTCGAACTCATGAACATCGAGCTCGCGGCTCGGGATGTTGTAGATCACCGGCCCCTCGCTCCGCGACGTGCGAGTGGCAAAGACCGCCGCCACCAAGCGGGAGCTGCGGGACCACCCGCCGCGACCCTCGGCATGCGACCGTACGACCTTCGGCACGACTTCGCCTCGCTCCTCATGCGGGACGGGAGCCTTGACCCAGCGGCGATCGCCGGGCAGATCGGCCACAGCGTCCAGACCCTCATGGCCACCTACACCCACGTCATCGCGGAGCTGCGCAGCGAGCCGAAGATCCCAGGCGACGAGCAGATCCGCCAGGCCCGCGAAGCTAGGAAAGCCGCATGATCGACGACTCCGCCCTGCTCGCGCTAGACGCGGGGGCGTCGCCGTGAAGTGCTGCCGGGCCGTGGGGCGGGACGCCCCCACAACACCCCCACTCGGCGCGTGTCGTGTCCGACGAAGGTCGAAACTTGGCTCTGCGACGGGAAGCCGACACCCGGACTCGAACCGGGGACCCCTTCATTACGAGTGAAGTGCTCTACCAGCTGAGCTATGTCGGCGCGCAGCGCATCCTAGCGCCCGGCCGCTCGCCCCGTAGGATCGCCCGACCATGCCGCTCTACGCCCTGAACCTCTTCGATCTCGCCGGCAACGACGACTACCTGGCCTACTCGAAGCGGTCGGTCGCGGCGGTCGGGAAGTACGGCGGCACGGTCGTCGCGCTCGGCAAGCTCGCGCCGGACGCCAGCCCGATCGACGGCGACACGCATCCGCGCCAGGCGATGGTCCTCGTCGAGTGGCCGGACCGCGAGGCGTTCGAGGCGTTCCAGCGAGACCCCGAGCACCACGACCTCCACCCACTCCGCGAGAACGGCACCGAGAACTACCTCTGGTGGGCCTACGAGAAGCTCACCGACCTGAGGCCCCTGCTCAAGCCGAACGGCTGATGCCGACGCTCTTCACGATCGGCTACGAGAAGCTCCTCCCCGCCGAGCTGCTCGCCGAGCTCCAGCACGCGGGCGTCAGGCGCGTCATCGACGTCCGGTTCCGGCCGCAATCGCGACGCGCGGGCATGTCGAAGACCCGGCTCAAGGAGCTCCTCGAGTCCCACGGCATCGCCTACGAGCACCGCCGAGAGCTCGGCACGCCCGCCGACATCCGGCCGCTCTTCCACCAGGGCAAGCTCGCCGAGGCCGCCGCCGCCTACACCGAGCACGTCACCCAGAACGCGCCGGAGGCGCTCGACGAGCTCGCCAACGAGCTCGACGGAGCGCCTCCGACCGCACTGCTCTGCCTCGAGGCCGAACCCGCCGGCTGCCATCGCCGCGTCATCACGGACGAGCTCGGCAAGCGGCGCGACGACCTCGAGGTCGTCGACCTGTAGCTAGGTGACGATGTCCCGCGGGTCCAGCGCTGGAGAGGTGCAGCGCGGGTCCTCGCACGCGTACGTCCGGCCTGCGGGGCCACGGTGGAAGTGGACCTGGTCGGCGTGGGCGTCCGACGCGAAGACGCGGGTGATCTTGCGGATGATGTCGTCGGTCTTGACCATGCTTCCAACCTAGCCACCGAAACGCCCGCAAACCCCGACAGAACACACGATCTTCACTGGACCGGCCGTCGGGGGCCCGAAGACCACCCAGACGGGGGGAAGTCGCCGCCGGGCGCACGCCACACGAGGCCCCGATCGGGGGGTGAAGATCCGCGGCGCCGCAGCCGATCACGGGACGGTGCCCCTGACCGCTCGCAAGCCCCTCGCCGCGCTGCTGACCGCCACGGTCGCCGGCGCCGCCGCGGCCGCCGTCGCGCCTGCCGCCGCCACCGCCACCGCCGCCGCCGTCCCCAACGTCGACGTCCTCCTCGAGCTGCGCCACGAGCGCGGCCTGCACCGCTTCGTCCGCGCGGTCTCCGATCCGACGTCCCCGCGCTACCGCCAGCACCGCTCGATCGAGCAGCTCGTCGCGCGCTACGGCGCCTCGAAGGCCGACCGCCGCGCCGCGACCCGCTGGCTCGCCGGCCAGGGCCTCGAGGCCAGCACCGGCGTCGACGGCACCTTCCTCACCGTCCACACCGACGCGGCCACCGCGGCCGAGCTCTTCCCCGCGCCCGCCGGCGCCCGCGCCAAGGTCACCACCGACGCCGGCGCGACCCGCGCGGCCGCCGTGCCGGCCGCGCTCGACGGCGTCGTCACCGGCGCGACGGTCCTCGACACCGCGCCCGTCTACCGCGGCGCCGCCACCACGCGCCAGGCCCCGGCCGAGCAGCTCCAGCTGCCCACGAAGCACGGCTCGCTGCGCACCCGCACCGGCACGCCCGCCGGCTGCGCCGCCGCCACCGGCACCAGCCCCGGCATGCCCTTCGCCGCCTTCACGCCGAACCAGTACCTCGAGGCCTACGGCCACGCCGACCTGCACCGCCGCGGCCTCACCGGCAAGGGCGTGCGCATGGCGCTCATCGAGATCGACGGCTTCGACCCGCAGGACATCGCGACCTTCGCCGCCTGCTTCGACAAGCGCGTCCCGCCGATCCACGCCCACGCCGTCGGCATGAAGAAGCTCCTGCCCCCGGGCGACGAGACGACGCTCGACCTCGAGGTCATCGTCGCCGCCGCCCCGGGCCTCGAGGCGATCGACGTCTACGAGGGCGGCGCGTCGGCGGCCGACCTCCTCCAGACCCTCCGCGGCGCGCTCGCCGACCCGAAGACGCGGCCCGACGTCATCTCGATGTCGCTGGGCCAGTGCGAGGCGACGATGTTCGACGCCACCCAGCAGGCCAAGGCGATGAACATGCTGCTCGCGCTCGCCGCCGGCTCCGGCATCACCACCGTCGCCTCCGCCGGCGACCAGGGCTCGACCGCCTGCTCCGCCGACCACGGCAACTCCGCCATCCCCGTCGTCAACGTCAACTTCCCCGCCTCGTCGCCCTACGTGACCGGCGTGGGCGGCACCAACCTGACGCTCGACGCGAAGAACCGGATCGTCGACGAGATCACGTGGAACGACTCGCCCGCGATCTTCGCCGGGACGGGCGGCGGCCTGAGCCTCGTCAACGACCGCCCGTGGTGGCAGCGCGGCGACGGCCTGCGCCCCGGCGCCAACTCCGGCATCGCGCGCGTCGTCCCGGACGTGGCCGCTCTCGCCGACCTCATCCCCGGCTACGCGATCTACTGCACCGCCGCGGGCGCCTGCACGAGCAAGGACGCCCCCGCCGGCGGCTGGACGTCGGTCGGCGGCACGAGCGCCGCCGCACCGCTCACCGGCGCCGCGTTCGCGCTCATGGACGAGGCCGCCCGCCGCAAGGGCCAGGGCGACCTCGGGCTCGTCAACCCGCTCATCTACCGGCTCGGGCAGGCGAAGAGCCCCGTCTACACCGACGTGACGTCAGGGAACAACGACCTCGGCGCCATGATCCCCGCCGCCGCGTACGGCGGGTCGCCCGCCGGCTGCTGCCCTGCCAGCAAGGGCTACGACCCCGTCACCGGCTGGGGCTCGATCAAGGTCGACGCGTTCAACGACGCCGCGCTCGCCGCCGGCCGCCGCTGATCGCGCAGCGACGAAGCCCGGCTCAGCCCGCTGTCGCGCCGGCGCCCCGCCGGCGCGGCAGCCCGACGAGGCCGTAGTGGCGGTACAGCAGCGACCGGAAC
The DNA here is from genome assembly GCA_035761245.1 of Capillimicrobium sp. Lineage (GTDB taxonomy): Bacteria > Actinomycetota > Thermoleophilia > Solirubrobacterales > Solirubrobacteraceae > Capillimicrobium. Next base: position 17,283 of record DASTRJ010000138.1, read on the forward strand.
GAGCCGCGCCGCCACGCCTCGGGCTCGAGCGCGCGCGGCGCCTCGCGCACCCAGCGCCGCTGCAACGGCAGGTGGATGTGCTCGCCGCCGGCCAGCGCCTCGGTCGCCGGCACGAGCGTCGTCTGCTTCGTGAAGCGGCCCATCTCGACGACGAGCCACACGACGTCGGTCTCGGGGTCGACCAGCACCTCGGCGCACGTGCCGATCTTCGAGCCGACCACGTCGTCGACCTGGTAGCCCACCCATCCCTGGTGCCGTTCGGACCTCCGCATCCCGCAGCGGATCTTGCCCGATCGGAAGGACATCTGAACCTGCGACCTGGCACCCTGGGTCGGGTGACCACCGACGTAGCCACCGACGCTCCGACCTTCGACCTCCAGTCGCACTCGACCTACTCCGACGGCCTGCTGCCGCCCGCGCACGTCGTCGCGCTCGCCGCCGCCGCGGGGGTCGAGCTGCTCGCGCTCTCCGACCACGACACGGTCGAGGGCGTCGACGAGGCGCTCGACGCCGCGCGCAAGCACGGCATCAAGCTGGTGCCCGCGGTCGAGATCTCCGCGCCCGACGGCGCGCACCCCGACATCCACGTCCTCGGCTACGGCATCGACCACCACGACGAGGCGCTGCTCGAGCGCCTGGCCGCGTACCGCGCCGACCGCGACGGCCGCGCCGATCGGATGATCGCCAACCTGCGCGAGCTCGGCTGGGAGCTCGACGAGCGCCCGATCGCGCACCGCCAGGCCCAGGGCAAGCCGATCGGCCGCCCGCACATCGCCGCCGCGGTCTTCGCCCATCCCGCCAACCAGGAGCGGCTGCAGGAGGAGGGCCTGACCGACCCGCCGGCCGTGCTCGTCGCGTACCTCATCGAGGGCGCGCCCGCCTTCGCGGGCCGCACGATCCCGACCGTCGAGGACGCGATCGAGGTCATCCACGCCGCCGGCGGCGTCGCCGTCTGGGCGCACCCGTTCTGGGACATCAAGGACCGCGATCAGGTGCTCGAGACGCTCGACCGCTACGTCTCCTACGGGCTCGACGGCGTCGAGGCCTTCTACACCACGCACGCGCCCGAGCAGAACCTGCTGCTCGCCGACCGCGCCGCCGAGCTCGGCCTGCTCACCACCGGCTCCGCCGACTTCCACGGCCCCGAGCACCGGCACTTCAAGCACTTCCGCGCCTTCGACCTCTGCGGGCGCGAGCCGAACCTCGGGCCGATCGCCCAGTGAGCACGCTCGAGGCGATCGTCCTCGGGATCGTCCAGGGCCTCACCGAGTTCCTGCCGATCTCGTCCAGCGGGCACCTGCGGATCGTCCCCGCGTTCCTCGGCTGGGAGGACCCGGGCGCCGCGTTCACGGCCGTGATCCAGCTCGGGACGATGGCCGCGGTGCTCGTCTACTTCCGCCGCGACCTCTGGAACATCGCCACCGCGTTCGTCCGCGAGCTGCGCGTGCCGCACGCCCGCCGCACCCCCGAGGCCAAGCTCGGCTGGTACATCGCCGTCGGCACGATCCCGATCGTCGTCCTCGGCGTGCTGTTCGCCGACCAGATCGAGTCCGGCGCGCGCGACCTCTACCTCACCGGCTCGATGCTGATCGCGTTCTCGTTCGTGATGCTCGCCGCCGATCGGGTCGCGCGCCAGGACCGCCACATCGAGCGCGTCGACGCGCGCGACGGCCTCTTCATCGGCTTCGCCCAGGCGCTCGCGCTGATCCCCGGTGTCTCGCGCTCGGGCGCCACGATCTCCGCCGGCCTCCTGCGCGGCTTCGACCGCGCCGCCGCCGCCCGCTTCTCGTTCCTGCTGTCCGTGCCGGCGGTCGTCGGCAGCGGCCTGTTCGAGCTGCGCCACATCGGCGAGGAGGGCGGCGCTCCCGTCGGCGCGACGGTCGTCGCCACCCTCCTGGCCTTCGTCAGCGGCTACGCGGCGATCGCCTGGCTGCTGCGGTACCTCGCCACGCACGACCTGCGCGTCTTCGTGGCGTACCGGATCCCGCTCGGCATCCTCGTGCTCGTCCTCGCCGCGACCGGCGCGATCAGCTGATGTCGTGGGTCGAGACGAAGCGCCGCTCGGGGTCCCAGACCCGGCGCGCCTGCACCAGCCGCGCGTAGGCCTCCGGCGCGTAGCAGCTCGCGGCGTCGACGCCGCCGCCGTCGGCGAAGCTCAGGAAGCGCCGCCCGGTGTCGTACGGCTGCATCGCCTCCTCGAGCATCCCCATGCGGGCGACGATCGCCTCGCCGACCTCCGGCGTCATCGGGATGCCGACGGCGTGCATGGCGAAGGCGCCCGGCAGCGACCCCGTCACGCCCGCGCCGGCGGGCGCCTCGGCGAGCGCGCCGCCGAGCTGGCGCAACTCGGCGAAGAGCAGCGGCGACCCGGAGCCCTCGCCGGTGACCGACAGGAACGCGTCGATGCCGGCGTCGTCGAGCGCGCCGACGATCGCGTGGGCGCCACCGATGGCGGGGACGGGCTGCTCCGGGTCGCCGTGGACCCGCTGCGCCGCGGCCGCCGGCATCTCGGCCCAGGTGTCGATCATCGGCTCGGCGGCCCCGCGCAGCGGCGCGAGCAGCTCGGCGCCGTCGGCGACGTCGCCGAGCAGGATGCCGTCGATGCAGACGACCGGCGTGGCCCGCAGGGGCTCGGGGACCTCGGGGAACGGCGGCAGGCAGAGGATGCGCAGCGAGGTCGTGATGGCGTCGGGCGCGGTCGCCTGCCAGGCGTTCCAGGCGCGGACGACGGCGGGGGCCGCCGAGACCGGCCAGAACAGGGAGCCGGCGTAGACGGTGGCGACCTCGAAGAGCTCCACCTCGACCGCGGTGACGAGGCCGAAGCCGCCGCCACCGCCGCGCAGCGCCCAGAAGAGGTCGGGGTCGCGCTCGGCGTCGACGCGGCGGTGCTCGCCGTCGGCGGTGACGACCTCGATCGCGGTGACGTGGTTCGCCGCGACGCCGTGGCGCCGGCCGTAGAACGACAGCCCGCCGCCGAGCAGGTAGCCGACGACCCCGACGTCGACGGACGAGCCGTGCAGGCAGGTGAGCCCGTGCGCCGCGGCGGCGTTCACCAGCTCCTCGGAGAGCGCGCCCGCCGGCACGCGCGCCCGCCGGGCGGCCGCGTCGACCTCGACGCCGCCCTCGAGCTTCGTCTTGACGAGGATCGAGCGCGCCAGCGACGGCAGCGCGGTGGCGAGATGGCCGGTCGCCTGGGGCGCGATCGTGCAGCGCTGCTCGGCGGCGTAGGCGACGACGGCCTGGGCCTCGGCGACGGTCGTGACGGTGGCGACCGCGGCGGGGCGCTGGTCGGCGGTGAGCATCCAGGCGGCGCGCGCCTGGTCGTAGCCCTCGTCCTGAGGGGTGACGAGCGCGGGCAGGCCGGCGCGCGTCGAGGGTGCGAGCGTGATCGGATCCATGATGCGGCCGACTCTCTCGTGCCCGGGCGCCGGGCACAAGCCCAGCTTTATGGGTGATCGCCGGGCCGCAGCACGCAGCGGAAGCCGATGCGGGCGCTCGGAGGGTCGGCGACCAGGCCGCGCGGGGCCGCGAGCGAGACGCGCAGCGCGTCCGCGGTCCACTCCCAGAGGCTGCCGGTCATCATCGCCAGCCCGCCGCGCACCGCCTCGTTCCACTCGGCCTCGGTGGGCAGCGACTTGCCGGCCCACGCGGCGTAGGCGAGCGCGTCGTCGTAGGCGACGTGGACGACGGGGTAGCGCGAGCGGCCGCGGACGTCGCTGCCCGGGCCCTCCGGACGGTGCCAGCACGCGTCGTCGCCGCGCTGCTGCGCGACGGTGCGGTACCCGGTGTCGATCACGAAGCGGGCGAACTCGGCGACCGTCACGGGCTCCCGATCGATCCAGTAGCCGTCGACGCGGGCGCCGTCGACCCAGGTCATCCCGGCCGACGGGGAGAGCCGGGAGAGGAGCGCTCGAGCCGCCATGTCCAGAAAGTCTACCATTTCAATGGACAATGGGCTATGGTGTGTCCCGCCGCGCCATGGAGCCTCTCCTCCTCCAGGCGGCGCGGCCGCGGACCCGCCCCGCGCCCCGGCCGCTGACTCGACCCGGTGGCCGGGGCGCGCGGTCGCCCCGCCCCGCGCGGCGGCGCTCAGGAGAGCCGCTCGGCGAGCCGGTACGCCAGCGCCTCGAGCGCCAGCTCGTCGGTCACGTTGAGCTGCAGCCGGAAGCGCGTGTCGTCGACGAGGTCGACCCCGGCGCGCAGCGCATGCGGGTCGCGACCTTCGGCGTCGGTGGCGAGCGCGTCGCGGCGGTCGACGTTGTGGACGACCTCCGGCGCGCCGTCGGCGATCGCGGCGAGATCGCGCAGCCACAGGCCGGTGAGCTGGAGCCCGAGGTCGAGCGCGGCGGTGGCGGCGCGCCGCTGCGCGCGCTTGGCCCGCTCGGCGCCCTCGCGCTCGACGCGCTTGCGGTCGCGCTTGGAGGCGTACTCGAGCTCGGCGGCCGTGCGGCCCTCAGCCTCCGCGGCGGCCTGGTCGCCCGCCGCCTTGGCCTGCGCGATGAGCGCGCTCCACGGCCTGCTCGTGAGGTCGTCGGCCATCGCGGCGCGCGCGAAGCGCTCGGCGGCGTCGCGCAGGGCCGGCCCGGTGCCGAGCGCCAGCGCCAGCGCGCACTCGCCGTCGCCGAGGGCGAGCCGAGCGCAGGCGGCCGCCGTCTCGGGCGGCACGCCGTGGCGGCCGAGCCGCTCGGCGATCGCCTCCGGCGGCAGCGGGTCGAAGCGGACGAGCTGGCAGCGGCTGGCGATCGTCGGCAGCACCTCGCCGAGCCGGTCGGTCAGGAGGATCAGGTGCGCGAAGGCGGGCGGCTCCTCGAGCGTCTTGAGCATCCGGTTGGCCGCCTGGTCGTTCATCGTGTCGGCGCGCTCGATGACGAAGACGCGCCGGCGCGCCTCGAACGGCGTGCGCGTGGCCGCGGCGACGACCGGCTCGTCGATGTCGGAGACGAGCATCTCGGCGGCGCCGCTGGGCGCCACCCACGTGAGGTCGGGATGGGCGCCGGACCGCACGCGGGCCGCCGCGTCCGCCGGGTCGTCGGCGCCGTCGGCGAGCAGCACCGCGGCGAGCTCGCGCGCGACGTCGCGCTTGCCGCTGCCCGCGGGCCCGTGGAAGAGGTAGGCGTGGCTGGCCGTGCCCTCCGGCGGCAGCGCGGGCGTCAGGACGGCGCGCGCGTGGGGATGGTCCTCGGTGCCGGGGAGGGTCGCGGGCATGGGCGGTCATCGTAGGCTTGCGCGCCGATGACGCTGATCACGATCGAGGGCATCGACGGGGCGGGCAAGTCGACGCTCGCCGCCGCGCTCGCCGGGCGGCTGCCGCACGCGGTGCTGCTGCGCGAGCCGGGCGGCGTCGCGCTGGCCGAGCGGGTGCGCGAGGTGGTCAAGGACCCGTCGCTGCGGGTCGGCGCGCGCGCCGAGGCGCTGCTGTACGCGGCCGCGCGGGCGCAGCTCGTCGAGGAGGCGGTGCGCCCGGCGCTCGAGCGCGGCGAGACGGTGCTGGTGGACCGCTTCATCGACTCGTCGCTCGCCTATCAGGGCGTGGGCCGCGGGCTCGGCGTCGACGCGGTCCGCGCGATCAACGACTTCGGCGCGGGCGGGCTCGTGCCGGATCGCACGCTCCTGGTGCGCCTGGACCCCGCCGTGGCGCGCGCGCGGGCCGGCGGCCGCGGGGAGGCGCCCGACCGGCTCGAGGCCGAGGGCGACGCGTTCTTCGCCGCGATCGCCCGGGCCTACGACGAGCTGGCCGCGGCCGAGCGCGAGCGCTTCGTCGTGCTCGACGGGACACGCTCGCCGGAGGCGCTCGTCGAGGACGCGCTGCGGGCGCTGGGGCCGCTGGCCGGGCGCGGGCACTAGCCTCGTGCCGATGCGCTGGCCCCTGTCCCTCGCCGCCGCCGCGCTGATGTGCTGCGCGCTCGCGCTGCCGGCGACCGCCCAGGAGACGACGCCGACCACGGCCGCCGAGTCCGGCGGCGCGGCCGCGCCCGCCGAGAGCGAGGCGCCGGCGTCGGCCACGCCGCCTGCCGCGACGACCGCCACCCCGCCGGCCACGTCCGCGCCCGCGACCACGCCGACCACGCCGACCACGCCGACCACGCCGACGACCGCGACGACGACGTCGACGACCGCGACCACCACCACGGCGACCACGCCGGCCTCGATCGCGGCGGCGGACGATGACGACGACGGCCCGCCCGTCTGGCTCGTCGGGGTCGGCGTGCTCGTCGCGCTGTCGCTCCTGACGCTGCTCGCGTGGGGCCTCGCGCGCCTGCTCGCGTGGGAGCCCGGCTGGCTCCCCGCGGCGCGCCACGCGTTCGGCGAGGCCGGCTACCGGACGAGCCTCGGCTGGGCCGAGTTCCGCGACTGGCTGCGGCTGCGGCGCTGAGGCGGCGCACCGGCGCTCCCGCGGCGACGTTTCTGCCGCTCTTTGCGGCAGAAACGTTGCAACCCACTATACTTTGTGAAGCCGCGTCTTTGGCTTGAGCAAGCCAAATCCCGGGCCGGACGACCCGCCGCCGCCCTTGTTGTCGTCCGACGCCCGCGCAACCATCTCCGACCCCGGTACGTCAGGACGAGATGGTCGCCAAAGCGGAGGCGGCGGAAGGAGAAGAGAGATGGAAGCGAGCGCACAGACCCCACTCACCACCGACTTCAACGCCGGTGAAGCCCTGCGCGTTCGTCGTCTCTTCACGACCCCCGGCGTCCACCCGTTCGAGACGGTCGAGTGGGAGATCCGCGACGCCCGGATCGGCCACGGCGACAAGATCGCGTTCGAGCAGCGCGACGTCGAGTTCCCGGCCACGTGGTCGCAGAACGCGACGAACATCGTCGCCCAGAAGTACTTCCGCGGGCAGCTCGGCTCGCCGACGCGGGAGCGCTCGGTCAAGCAGATGGTCTCGCGCGTCGCCGGCACGATCGCCGACTGGGGTCGCGCGCGCGGGTACTTCGCCACGCCCGAGGACGGCGACAGCTTCGAGGCGGAGCTGACCTACATCCTCCTGCACCAGATGGCGGCCTTCAACAGCCCCGTCTGGTTCAACGTCGGCTTCGAGGAGCAGCCGCAGTGCTCGGCCTGCTTCATCCTCTCCGTCGACGACACGATGGAGTCGATCCTCGAGTGGAACACCAAGGAGGGCAAGATCTTCCGCGGCGGCTCGGGGTCGGGGATCAACCTCTCGAAGATCCGCGGGTCGATGGAGCCGCTGAGCAAGGGCGGCACCGCCTCGGGCCCGGTCTCGTTCATGCGCGGCGCCGACTCGTGGGCGGGCACGATCAAGTCCGGCGGCAAGACGCGCCGCGCCGCGAAGATGGTGGTCCTCG
>DASTRJ010000139.1:0-3009 GCA_035761245.1 Capillimicrobium sp.
GATCGTGCCGTTCCACAGCGAGCGGGGGCCTGCCATGGGCGCGGCCTACCCGTCTGCGCGGCGAAGTAGCGCGCCGCTTGTTTAGCGAACGGTCGTACGCTAAGGTGCCGCGTCATGAACGCACGACTCCTCGGATGGGCCGGTGTGCAGCTGCGCGCCGACGGCAGCGGCATCGTCATCGACCCGCTGCGCGACGCGGCGGCGGTCTGGGCGCCGGCCGGCGACCTGGCGCGCGACGTCCCGCTGCCGCCGGTCGTCGCGGCGGAGCCGTCCGGCGCGGCCGCCGCCGGGCTGCTGACCCATCTGCATCGCGACCACGCCGACGTCGACGCGCTGCGCGAGGCGCTGCGACCCGGGGCGGTCGTGCTCGTCCCCGCCCAGTTCGGCGGCGACGAGGTCGAGGACTCCGCCGTGGCCGACGCCCGCGACGAGCTCGAGGCGAGCGGGCTCGCCGTGCGCGAGGTCGCGTGGTGGGAGTCGATGGACGTCGACGGCTGGCGGATCACCGCGCTGCCCGCCGCCGACGGGACCGGCGACCCGCAGGTGTCGTGGCTCGTCCAGCGCGACGGCGCGACCGTCCTGCACGCGGGCGACACGCTGCCGCACAACTGGTGGTGGCGGATCGCCCGGCGCGCCGGCGGCCGGATCGACGTCGCGTTCCTGCCGATCAACGCGCCGACGGTCATGTTCCCGCATCGGCAGCCGCCCATCGCGAGGCCGATCGTGATGGACGGGCGCGAGGCCGCCACGGCCGCCGCCGTGCTGCGCGCCGGGCGCGTCGTCCCGATCCACTACGACGGCTACGACTGGGAGCCGATCTACACGCCGGATCGCCGGGCGCTGGAGACGCTGCGCGCCGCGGCCGGCGAGCTCGACGTCCCCGTCGAGGTGCCCGAGCTCGGCGCGTGGTTCGACGTGGCCGAGCGCGTGGCGGCATGAGCCCGCGGCGCTCCGTGGCGGAGGCGCAGCGCACGCGCGAGCGGCTCGTCGGGGAGGCGACCGCGATGGCCAGCGTCGAGGGCCTCGAAGGCGTGACGATCGGGCGGCTCGCCGATGCGACGGGCCTGAGCAAGTCCGGCGTCACCCGGCACTTCCCCACGAAGGAGGAGCTGCAGCTCGAGGCGCTCGCGCACGCGCTCGACCTGTTCGTCCAGGCGGTGTGGGTGCCGGCCGCGACCCGGCCGGCGGGCCTCGAGCGGCTGCTGGCGGTGTGCGAGCACTGGTGCGGCTACCTCGCCGGCGACGTCTTCCCCGGCGGCTGCTTCCTGACCGCGGCCGCCGCCGAGTTCGACGGTCGCGAGGGGCGCGTGCGCGACGCCGTCCGCGACGGGCTCGAGCGCTGGCTCGGCGTGCTCGCCGGCGAGGTGCGGGCGGCGGTGGACGCCGGCGAGCTCGAGCCGGGGACCGACCCGGCCGGCCTCGCCTACGAGATCCTCGCGTTCGCGCTCGCCGCCAACCAGGCCCGGCAGCTGCTGGGCGACGAGCAGGCGCCGGCGCGCAGCCTGGCGCTCATGCGGCGGTCGGTGCTGGCGCGCGCGGCCGAGCGCTCCGCTCGGCGGCCGTGAGCCAGAGGGCGCTCAGCAGCCCGAGCGCGCTGGCCGCCGTGAGCCACCAGAACGCGTGGTGGAAGGCCGCCTGCGTGCCGCTCGGCAGCCGGGCCGCCAGCACGACGGTGAACAGCGCGCCGCCGAGCGCGCCGCCGACCCGCAGCAGGATGTTCACGAGCGTGGTGGCGTCGGGCAGCTCGTCGGGCGTGACGGCCTTGTAGGCGGCCGTCGTCGCCGGCATGACGGCGAGCGCGATCGCCGCCCCGCGCAGGGCGAGCAGCGCCTGCAGCAGCAGGCCGTCGGCGTCGAGGTCGACCAGGGCGAACGGGACGGTCGTCAGCGCCGTGCCGGTCGCGCCCGCGAGGCAGACGACCCCGCCGCCGAAGCGGTCGACGAGCCGCCCGGCGAGCGGCAGCGCCGCCGCGGTCCCCGCGCCGAGGGAGACGAGCAGCAGGCCGGTCGCGACGACCCCCTCCCCGCGGCCGATCTGGAAGAGCAGCGGCAGGAGGATGCCGCCGCCGAACATCGCCGCTCCGGCGCATGCGGCCGTTGCACCGGCCGCGGCGAAGGTCCGGTCGGCGAACAGGCCGAGGTCGAGGATCGGGTGCGCGACGCGGCGCGAGCGCACGACGAACGCCGCCAGCGCGATGAGTCCGGCGGCGACGGGGATCGCCGCCTCCGCGGTCAGGCGCCCGGCGTCGCCGCACGCGGTGGCGCCGTAGACGACGAGCGGCACGCCGATGGCCGCCAGCGCCAGCCCGCCGCCGTCCAGCCGCCCGGCGGGGGCCGGCTCGCCGCGCGGGACGAACCGAGCGCCGAGCGCGAGGGCGAGCGCGCCCAGCGGCACGTTCACGACGAACAGCCACGGCCACGAGCCGGCCTCGAGCAGCAGCCCGCCGAGCGCGGGCCCGAGCGCGGGCGCCAAGGTGACCGCGATGCCGAGCGTGGCCATCACGCGCCCGAGGCGCTCGGGGCCGACGGGCCGGCCGAGGACCGTCTGGCCGGCCGGGACGAGCAGGCCGGCGGCGAGGCCCTGGACCACGCGCAGCGCGACGAGCCAGCCGACGCTCGGCGCGGCGGCGCAGAGCGCGGACGAGGCGGTGAACGCGAGCAGCGACCAGAGCCACAGGCGCCCGGCGCCGAGACGGCGCGCCAGCCAGCCGCAGCACGGCAGCGACACGCCGAGGGCGATGAGGTACGCGTTGGCGACCCATTGGACCTCGCCGAGGTCGCTGTCGAGGTCGCCGGCGATCCGGTCGAGCCCGACGTTGACGACCGACGTGTCGAGCTGGCTCATGAACGCGCCGAACGCGATCACGACCGCGAGCCGCCAGATCTCCGCGGGGATCGGCGCGGCGCCCATCAGGCGGCGACCGCCTCGCGGGCCGCCCGCAGCGCACGGCCCCAGCGCGTCAGCTCGTCGAGCATCATCTCGAGCTTGGCGGCGAGGTGCGGCCGTGGG
>DASTRJ010000140.1:0-13706 GCA_035761245.1 Capillimicrobium sp.
CTCGCCGCGGAGGCGGCCGCCGCCGGCGACCGGGCGCTCAGCGCGCGGCTGCTGCTCGAGGCCTCGCTCGGCCACATGTTCGAGGGCGACATGGAGGCGCTCGTCGAGGTCGCCACGCGGGCGCGCGAGCGGGCCGAGGGCGTCGCCGACGATCTGGCCGCCCTCGCCGCGCTCGTCACCGGCGAGGCGCTGCTCGCCCTCGGCCGCTCGGAGGAGGGCGACGCGCTGGTGGCGGCGGCCGAGCCGCTGCTCTACACGGCCGATCCGCTGTCGGAGATCTCGGAGGTCGTCGGGATGGGCGCGATGACCTCGCTGTGGGTGGAGCGGTTCGAGCGCGTCGAGCGAATCGTGCAGCGGATGGTGTCGGTCACGCGCGCCGCCGGCGCCGTCGCGCGGCTGACGTACCCGCTCGCGGTCCGCTCGCAGCTGCACTGGCGCCGCGGGCGCTGGGCGGCCGCCTACGCCGACGCGGAGGAGAGCGTCGAGCTGGCGCGCGGGACCGGCCAGGTCGGCACGCTCGCCCTCTCGCTGGCGATGCTGGCGCGCAGCGAGGGCGGGATCGGGCGCCTCGACGCGGCGCGCGCCCACGGGCAGGAGGGCGTCGAGCTGTCGGAGGTCGCCGCCGGGGACGCGACGGTCATGCACTCGCTGGCCGCCCTCGGGTTCGTCGAGCTGAGCGCCGGCCGCGCGGAGGAGGCGGCCGCCTGGCTGGACCGCGCCGACGCGACCGACCGCCGGCTCGGCCACGGGGAGCCGGCGCTGACGATGTTCGCCGCCGATCACGTCGAGGCGCTCGTGCGCGCCGGGCGCCGGGAGGACGCGGCGCGCGCGCTCGAGCGGCTCGCCGCGGGGGCGCGGCGCACCGGCGGCGCCTGGTCCAACGCGGTCGCCGAGCGCGCCCGCGCGCTGCTCGCCGAGGACGTCGACGCGGCCGTCGCGCACGCCACCGCCGCGCTGCGCTGGCACGACCGCGTGGCGATGCCCTTCGAGCGGGCGCGCACCGAGCTCGTGCTGGGCGAGCGGCTGCGGCGGGCGCGCCGCCGCGCCGACGCCCGGGCGCCGCTGGAGTCGGCGCTGGCCGTCTTCGAGCGCATCGGGGCCGAGCCGTGGGCGCGGCGTGCGCGCACGGAGCTGCAGGCGATCGGCGGCCGCACGCGCGCGCACGTCGCCGGCCCGGTCGAGCAGCTCACGCCGCACGAGCTCCAGGTCGCGCTGCTCGTCGCCGACGGGCTGACGAACCGGGAGGTCGCCGCCGCGCTGTTCCTGAGCCCGAAGACGATCGAGCACCACCTCAGCGCGATCTACCGCAAGCTCGACCTGCGCTCCCGGGCCCAGCTCAGCGCGCTGCTGGCGGCCGACCTCGCCGCCGAGGCGTAGCCGCGCTCAGCGGTCGAGGCCGTGGTCGCCGGGGCGCACGACGCCGGCCTCGTAGGCGAGCACCACCGCCTGGACGCGGCTGCGGACGCCGAGCTTGCCGAGCAGCCGCGTGACGTGCGACTTCGCCGTCGCCTCGCTGATGAACAGCTCGCGGCCCACCTCGGCGTTCGACAGCCCGCGCGCGAGCAGCCGCAGCACGTGCAGCTCGCGGTCCGTCAGCTCGCCGAGCCGGCGCTGGACGTCCGGGTCGGCCTCGGGCGCGCCGAGGAAGCGCTCGATGAGCCGGTGGGTGACGGACGGGTCCAGCAGCGACTCGCCGGCCGCGACGGTGCGGACGGCGTCGGCGAGCCGGTCCGGCGGGGTCGCCTTGAGCAGGAAGCCGCCGGCGCCGGCGCGCAGCGCCTGGAGGACGTACTCGTCGAGGTCGAACGTCGTGACCACGAGGACCCGGGCCCGCGAGCCGGCGGCGGCGAGCCGGCGCGTCGCCTCGATGCCGTCGAGCTTCGGCATCCGGACGTCCATGAGGACGACGTCCGGGTGGGTGGCGAGCGCGACCTCCACCGCCTCGGCGCCGTCGGCCGCCTCGCCGACGACGGTGATGTCGTCGGTGGCCTCCAGCATGGCCCGCAGCCCGCCGCGTAGCAGGGCCTGGTCGTCGGCGATGACGGCCTTGATCATCGTCATGCCTCCAGCGGCAGCCGCGCCTGCCAGCGCTGCGGGGCGGCCCGCAGCACGCCGCCGCACGGGCGCAGCCGCTCGCGCAGCCGCGCGGCGGTGCGCTCGCTGCTGCCGCCCCCGGATCCGAACTCGAAGGTGAGCGTCAGGCGACCGCTCTCGAGCCGCAGCGCCACGGCCGGGGGCGGGACGTCGCGCGCCCGGCAGTCGTCGGCCACGAGCTCGACGGCGCGGTACGCGCACAGCGCGACGGTCTCGCCGACGTCGGCATCCGCGACGCCGCCGAGGTCGAGCTCGACGGGCAGCGCGGGCAGCGCCGCCAGCGACGGCTGCGGCCGGTAGGCGACCGGGCCGCCGAGGTCGAGCACGCGGGCGAGGCGGCGCAGGTCGGCCATCGCGTCGGCCGACAACGTCGCGATCGACGACAGCGACCCGTGCAGCGGCGCCTGCCGCGGGTCGACCGACTGGGCCGCGGCCGCCGCCTGCACGGCGATGACCGCGATCCGGTGCGCGAGCAGGTCCTGCAGCTCGGCCGCGGTCGCCAGCCGCTCGGCGATGGGCGTCGTCGGGCCGCTCACGCGCGGCAGCCTAGTCATGGCCTCAGCCTGAACGGCGGCGTCCGCGCGGACCACGGCCGGTCGGCGCAGGCGGGCGCGACCTTCGTCGCGGGCCGGGCGCCGAACGGACGATGCCGGCGCGGCGGTCCGCCCGTAGCGTCGCCGCCGTCGCGGGCTGACCGCTACAACGGTGTCCCGACTCCACCACAGCACGAGGTCACGGAATGTCCTTCCTGAAGAAGGCCCAGCAGGCGGCGATGATCGCCAAGGAACGCGCCGAGGAGGCCAAGGAGCGCATCGACGAGCTGCGCGCCGAGCGCGACGCCGCCAGCGTGCGGCCGGCCACGACGGAGCAGCTCGACGGCGACGACCGCAGCCGGCTCGCGGAGGCGCTCGCGCTCGGGGCGGTCGACCCGACCGAGCTGCTGAGCCGCGAGGAGGCCAGCGAGCTGGCAGGCACCGAGCTCGGGCTCGCCCGGATTGGGCACGAGGACATGGCGCTCAACGCGCTGTACCTCGCCGAGGACCGCAAGCGCCGCCGCTGGTCGGTGACCGTGTGGAGCTGGTTCCTGCGCGAGGACGGCGGCGGCACCGCCGCGGAGACGTGGCAGGCGCTCGAGCCCGCGCGCGAGGTCGGCGACCCGATCGCGGGGCTCGGCCGCGACGCGTTCGCGCAGGACGGCCACGTCTTCGCCTGGGCCGGGGACGTCGTGTTCAGCGTCGAGGTCCAGGTTCCCGACGAGGCCGACACGCGCGAGCGCGCGCTCGCGGCCGCGAGGCGGATCGCCGCGCGCGTGGGCTAGCCGGGGCTCAGCCCCACGGCATGCCGTCGCCCCACGGGGTGGGGCCGGTCACGTCCCGCTCGACGCCCTCGAGCAGCGCGGCGCGCTGCCACGGGTTGTGGGCGGGAGCGGGCTCGACGGGCGGCGGCGCGGTGTCGCGCATGAACTGCTCGAGCGCGGCGACGACGGCCGCCGCCTCGGCGGGGCTGGCGTTCGGCGCGACGATCTCGAGCTGCGGGCGTCGGTTGGGCACGATGCGGCAGGCTACCGGGCCATGATCACGCTCGACGTCCTGGACCACGGCGCCGTGCTCGCCGCCGTCACCCCGGCGGAGGCGATCGAGCGCGTCCGCGACGCCTTCCTGCGCTACCACCGCGGCGAGTGGGCGATGCCGGCGAAGGTCTACCTCGAGAGCCCGCCGCACGGCGACTTCCGGGCGATGCCGGCTCGCGGCGGCGACCTGGCGATGCTGAAGTGGATCTCGTCGTTCCCCGGCAACCCATCCGCCACCGGGCTGCCGGCGGTGATGGGCGTCGTCTGCCTCAGCGACGCGCGCACATCGCAGCCGCTGGCGCTGCTCGACGCGGGCGCGGTCACCGCCCTGCGCACCGGCGCGGTCGCGGCCGTCGCGGCGCTCGCGCTCGCACGCGAGGGGGCGGCGACCGCCGGCATCGTCGGCTGCGGCCTGCACGGCGCGTGGACGGCGCGCTGCCTCGCCGCCGCCGGCTACGAGGACGGCGTCTGCTTCGACGCCCGGCCGGCCGCCGCTGACGCGCTCGCCAGCGAGCTCGGCTGGCGGTCGGGCACCCGCGCGGAGGCGCTCGCCTGCGACGTCGTCAACTGCGTCACGCCCGGCTTCGAGCCCGTCGTCGACGCGGGCGACCTGCGGCCCGGCCTGCACCTCAACATGCTCGGCGCCGACGGCCCCGGCAAGGCGGAGGCGACCGTCGGCGCGGTGCGCTCGTGCGCGCTGTTCTGCGACGAGTGGGCGCAGGCGTCCCACGGCGGCGAGCTGACGGGCGCGGTCGAGGCGGGCCTCGTCGCCCGCGACGACGTCACCGACCTCGGCGCGGTCCTCGCCGGCGACGCGCCCGGCCGGCCGGGGCCGGATGCGGTGACGCTCTTCGACTCGACCGGGCTCGCGATCCAGGACCTCGCGGTGGCCGCCGCGGCGCTCGAGGCGCTGCGCGACGGCCGGATCGAGGGTCAGCGCGTGTCGTTGTAGGGGCCGCGGGCGACGCTCAGCGGATCCGCGTGAACGTGACGGAGTACTCCGTCACCGCGCACTCGGTGTAGCCGGCCGTCAGCTTCGGCAGCTTCAGGCAGCGGTCGCCCTCCTTCGTCGTGCGGGCCTTGTCGTCGTCGACGTAGGTCCGCTCGACGGTGACCTCGGAGACGACCGAGTCGCCCGGCTGCAGCCTCGCGATCCGCTTGGTGTCCTCCTGGGGCAGGTTCGCCTGCGCCGGCGAGGGGAAGTGCAGCCACGCGCGCGTGGCGCGCGGGATCGTCGGCGGGCAGTTCTCGTACTCCTTGAACGTCACGCTCGCCGCGACGGTGAGGCCCTTGGCGAGGTCGGGGACGAGCGTCGCCTTCCGGTAGCCGATCGAGGCCAGCGGATACCGGCCCTGGCGCTCGCCGCACTGGAACTGCAGCGGCTTGGGCGGCTGCGGGTCGTCGTCGCACTCGCCGAACTCGCTCAGCGGCCCGCACGGGGAGCACGGCTGCGTGTTCGGCGGCACGTTGACCTTCCAGCGGCCGACGCGCTCGACGCCACCCTCGAACGTGCCGGGCCGCTCGGCCGAGAGGAAGACCTTGCCGAACGCCCGGTCGAGCCGCAGCCGCTCGCGGCGGTCGCTGCGGACGCGGATCGTCTGCGTGCCCGAGCCCTTCACCCAGTTGCGGCAGTCGTCGGGGTAGCCCTCCTCGACGAAGTCCCAGACGACGGTGTGCTTGGCGATGACGTCGACGGCGATGACCGGGTCGGCGGCGGCGGAGGCGGGCGCGGCCGTCGCGAGCGTCGCGGCGGCGGCGACCGCGGCGGCGGCGAGCGCGTGCAGGGGATGGCGAGGCATGCGCCGGAGCGTCGGGCACCGCGCGCGATCGCGCATCGGGGAATCCCCCTGCGCGCAATGCCGCTCAGCGGCGCAGCGTCCAGTACGCCATCACCGGGTCGTCGCTGATGATGGCGTCGACGCCGAGGTCGCGCGCGGCCGCGGCGGAGAACGGGTCGTTGATCGTCCACGGCGCCACCAGCAGCCCGGCGGCGTGCGCGGCGCCGACGAACGCCGCGTCGACCGGCCACTTCGGCGAGACGTACGTCGCGCCGACCGACAGCGCGCGCTCGATCGCGTACTGGTTCTCGCGCGCGATGGTCAGCATCGAGGTCTTGACGCCCGGCATGAGCGACTGCGCCGACTGGAGGCTGACGATGTGGAAGGACTGGATGATCACGTGGTCCATCGGCAGCCCGGAGTTGATGATCGTCAGCGCGACGATGCGCGACGCCTCGCCCGTCTCGTCGAACGGCTTGAGCTCGATGTTGACCTCGACGTCGTACTTGCGGGCGACCCGCAGGACCTCCTCGAGGGTCGGGATGACGTGGCGCTCCGGGTTCTTGCGGCCGCCGAGCGAGCTGCGCGGCGAGCCCAGCACGTCGATCGGGCACATCGTGCGGATGTCGTTGGCCGTGTAGGACGCGACGAGCCCCGTGCACGGCGTGACGCGGTCGAGCTTCGTGTCGTGGATGACGAGCGGGACGTTGTCGAGCGTCATCTGGACGTCCATCTCGAGGACGTCGCCCGCCTTCGCGGCCGCGACGTAGGTCGGCAGCGCCTCCTCGGCGAACGTCGCCTTCCCCCAGACGTGCGTGCCGCCGCGGTGGGCGTGGATGACGGGCAGCGCCGCCGACGCGCTCGCGGCGGTGGCGAGGAGCGTCGCGATCGCGAGGACGACGGGGCGAAGCACGGGCGACGCCAGGCTAGTGGGCCTCCGGGACGGCACCGTCCGGTTCGGCCTCGGCGGGATGGCGGACGCGCCACCACTCCTGCACGGCGATCTGGATCGTCGCGGCGGCCGGGATGGCGAGCAGCGCGCCGAGGATGCCGAGCAGGCTCGCGCCCGCCAGCACCGACAGGATCACCAGGACCGGCCGCATCGCCACCGTCCGCCGGTAGACGAACGGGCCGAGGACGTGCGTCTCGAGCTGCTGGTAGACGAGGAAGAACGCCAGCCACCCGAGGACCGTCCCGACCCCCTCGAACGCCGCCACGATCGCGATGACGATCGCCCCGATCGCGCTGCCGACGAGCGGCAGCAGCGCGAAGAACGACATCTGCACCGCCAGCGGCACCGAGAACGGGATGCCGAGGATCTCCATCGCGACGAACGAGACGAGCCCGGCGAGCGCCGCGACCGAGAAGACGCCGGCGCAGTAGCCGCCGATCGCCTGGGCCGCCTGCGCGGCCAGGCGCCGCGCCTGCGCCTCGCGGTCGGGCGGGAAGCGGCGGTAGATCCAGCCCATCGTCCGCGGCGCGTCGAGCAGCAGCAGGAACGCGACGGCGAGCACGGCGATCGTCTCCGCCGCCCGCTCGAAGACGCCGACGGTCACGGTCTCGAGCTCGGAGGCGGCGTCGCTGAGCAGCGACGGGAGCTTGCCGGCCTGCTGCTGGAGCTCGTCGACGATGTGGTACTCGTCGTCCCAGCGCCGGAACGTGTCGGAGTCGTCGATGCGCTGCACGTAGTGCGGGACCTCGCGCGTGAGGTCCTCGACCTGGTCGACGAGCGGCGGCACGACGATCGCGCCGACGAGCACGAGGGCGCCGAGCAGGAGCACGTACACGAGTGCGATCGCGGGCGCGCGCGGGAGCCGCAGCCGCCGCTGGATCGCGCCGACCGGCGCGCTGAGGGCGACGGCGACGAACAGCGCCAGCACGGCGAGCAGCACGACGTCGCGCATCAGCCAGACGACGTACAGCGCGGCGAGCACCGCCACGGCGGCGAGCACGTTGCGGGCGGTCTGCGGCGCGGTCACCGGCGCCACGCTACCCGCGCGGCCGGACCGGACCGGGGCGGTCGCCGGGCAAAGAGAGAGGGCATTCCCCGATGTACCGGCCGTGGCGTGCGGCGAAGCTCCCGACCACGGCGAATGCGCATCTCTCGCGCGACTGCCGTCGGCGGCGCGGCGCCACCCCGATGCGAGCCGGGGGCCGCGCCGCCGCTCCCCCTTGTCGACCACCGCGGAGAGCCATGATCCGAACCGCCACCGCCACCGCCGCCGCGCTGATCGCGGCGATCGCCCTGCCGGCGACCGCGCCGGCCGCCACGCCGAAGCTCGGCACGTTCGGGGCGGAGCCCGTCCAGCGCGGGGTGAAGGGCTCGCGGCTGTCGATCGGCGTCACCGCGAAGGACACCGTCAGCGGCATCGGCTTCTTCTGGACGTGCAAGGGCAGGAAGGCCGACCACCAGACGACGATCAGCGACGACTCCGGCGTCCTCACGAAGCTGAAGAAGGGCTCGTTCAAGATCACGCGCGACGCCTACACGGTGGCCGGCGAGCTGCCCGACCTCGACAGCGGCGAGGCGAAGGTGACGGTGACCGGCACGTTCGTGTCGGCGAAGAAGGTCGTCGGCACCGTGTCGGCCAAGATGGGCTCGTGCGCCTCCGGCCCGCTGAAGTACACGGCGACCTGGGAGGGGCCGCCGGTCACCGGCGACGCCTGAGTCAGCGCGCGAGCACGCGCACCAGCGGGGGCGCGAGCAGGATCATCGCGAAGAGCCGCAGCGCCTGGACGGCGAGCACGAACGTCGTGTTCGCCCCGGCGCCGACGGCCGCGGCGAGGACCGCGTAGAGGCCGCCGGGCGTCGTCGCCAGGTAGGCCGACGCGTAGCTCACGCCGGCGAGCGGCACGAGCGCCGCGGCCATCGCGGCGCACGCGGCGATCATCGCGAAGATCGACGCGAGCACGGACGGGAGCAGGCGGCCGGCCTCGCGGATCGTCGCGACGGTGAAGCGCAGGCCCACCTGGAGGCCGATCAGCCCGAAGGCGACGTCCTCGATCAGCTGCGGCACCTGGGCGTCGGCGACCACGCGGCCGACGGTGAGCGCCGCCGCGATGACGAGCGGCATGAGCAGCGAACCGGCGGTGAGGCGCAGCAGCCGCGCCGCGACGAGCCCCGCCGCGGCGCAGCCGGCGGTGAAGGCGAGATCGGCGAGCAGGCCGGGGTCGCGGGTCGGGGTGGCGGCCTGCGTGCCGGCGCCCGCGTCGCCGGCGTGCCCGAGCAGCGCGTAGGCGACGAGCGGCGCGAACAGGACGACGACGAGCACGCGCAGGTACTGCATGAAGGCCACGAGGCGCGCGTCGGCGCCGAGCTCGTCGGAGAGCGCGACGATGCCGCTGGCCCCGCCGGCGACGAGCCCGAGCGTCCCGGTCGCGCGATCCACGCCGGTGACGCGGCTGAGGACGAGCCCGGCGCCGACCGAGACGACCAGCGTGGCGGCGGTCGCCAGCGCGATCGGCAGCGCGTCGGCGCCGACGGCCTTCAGCGTCTCGCCGTCGAGCGACGTGCCGAGCGACACGCCGACGACCGCCTGGCCGAGCAGCAGCCCCGCGGGCGGCAGCACCAGCGGCGCCCGGCCGCCGAGCGTGAGCGCGTACCCGATGCCCGCCAGCAGCGCCGCGAACAGCGCGGCGCTCGGCAGGCCGATCGCGCCGGCCGCCAGCGCCAGCGCGATCGTGGCTGCGGCCACGATCGCCCAGCCGCGGAGAACGGGACGCGTACGTATCAAGCGGCGTCCGAGGCTAGCCGCGACGTGACGCGACGCGGCGCGCGCGCCGGCGCGCGCCGCGGCGTGCCGGCCGCTACAGCGGGATGTTGCCGTGCTTGCGCTTCGGCCCGGGCTCGCGCTTGGTCTGCAGCGTCTCGAGCGCGGTGATGAGCTTCGGGCGGGTCTCCGTCGGCACGATCACGTCGTCGATGTAGCCGCGCTCGGCCGCCGTGTACGGGTTGGCGAAGCGCGCCTTGTAGTCGTCCATCAGCTTCGAGCGCCGCTCCTCCGGGGTGGGGGAGCTGGCGATGTCGCGGCGGTAGATGATGTTGACCGCGCCCTCGGGGCCCATGACCGCGACCTCCGCGGTCGGCCACGCGAAGTTGAAGTCCGCGCCGAGGTGCTTGGACGACATGACGTCGTAGGCGCCGCCGTAGGCCTTGCGCGTGATCACCGTGATCTTCGGCACGGTCGCCTCGGCGAAGGCGTACAGCAGCTTGGCGCCGTGGCGGATGATGCCGCCCCACTCCTGCGTGGTGCCGGGGAGGAAGCCGGGCACGTCGCAGAACGTGACGAGCGGGATGTTGAAGGCGTCGCAGGTGCGCACGAAGCGCGCGGCCTTCTCGGAGGCGGCGATGTCGAGCACGCCGGCCATCGACTGCGGGTTGTTGCCGACGACGCCGACCGCCATGCCGTTCAGGCGCGCGAAGCCGACGACGATGTTCTGCGCGAAGTGCTCCTGGATCTCGAAGAACTCGCCGTCGTCGACGACGAGCCGGATCACGTTGCGCATGTCGTACGGCTTCATCGGGTCGGCCGGGACGACGGTGTTGAGCTCCTCGTCCATCCGCATCGGGTCGTCGCTCGGGTGGACCCGCGGCGGCGTCTCGAGGTTGTTGGAGGGCAGGAAGCTCATGAGGTAGCGCGTGTCCTCGATGCACTGGTCCTCGTCGTCGGCGGCGAGGTGCGCGACGCCCGACTTCGCGTTGTGCGCCATCGCGCCGCCCAGCTCCTCGAAGCCGACCTCCTCGCCCGTCACCGTCTTGATGACGTCGGGGCCGGTGATGAACATGTGCGACGTCTCCTTCACCATGAAGATGAAGTCGGTGATCGCCGGCGAGTAGACGGCGCCGCCCGCGCACGGGCCCATGATGAGGCTGATCTGCGGGATGACGCCCGAGCAGCGGACGTTGCGCAGGAACACGTCGCCGTAGGCGCCGAGCGACACGACGCCCTCCTGGATCCGCGCGCCGCCCGAGTCGTTGATGCCGATGACCGGGCAGCCGATCTTCGCGGCCAGGTCCATGACCTTGCACATCTTCTCGGCCATGACCTCGCCGAGCGAGCCGCCGAAGACGGTGAAGTCCTGCGAGAAGACGCAGACCCGCCGGCCGTCGATGGTGCCGTGGCCGGTGACGACGGCGTCGCCCCACGGCCGGTTCTTCTGCATGTCGAAGTCGATCGTGCGGTGCCGGACGAACGTGTCGAGCTCCTGGAACGAGCCCGGGTCGAGCAGCTTCTCGATCCGCTCGCGCGCGGTGTACTTGCCGCGCGCGTGCTGCTTCTCCTCCGCCTCGGGCGACGAGTGCGCCGCGGCCTGGCGCAGCTCCTCGAGCTGGGCGAGCTTCTCCTCGAACGTCTCCGGGTTCTTCTGGCGCTGGGTCATGGGGCGCGGGATGCTATTCGCTTGCCCGTTGCGACGGCCGGGCGCGCGTGCGAGGCCCCGCCACCCGGCACGACGTTCGTCGACACGCCCCCGAGCGCCGCGCTGGTCGAGCAGCTCGCGATCCTGCGCCGGCCGCAGACGGCCGAGGACCTGGCGGCGATCGACCGGCTCGGCACGCTCCCGCTCGGCCGCGTGCACCGCTCGGGCGTCCGCGTGGCGCACGCGGCCGACGGCCGCAGCTACGTCCTGTATCCCTCCACGGCCCGCCGCCCGGCTTCGCGGCGGTGTCGCGGGGACGTCCCGTGGCCCCCGGTCCATCGCATCTCGGTCTTCACCGAGCAGCCGGACGGGACCTTCGGCGGCGGCGGCCTCTACTCGGCCGGCCGGCTGCGGACCTACGCCGACGGCTTCGGCAGCTTCGGCGGCGGCCCCGGCGGCGAGCCGACCATCCTCTACGCGCTCGTGCGCGACGGCGTCGCGCGGGTCACCTGGGTGTTCCAGGGCGGCCTCCGCGCCACCGGGGTCGTGCAGGACAACATCGCCGCGGGCGAGATCGCCGCCGGCCCGCTCGGGCTCCGGCTCGAGCGCACGATCTACGAGGCGGCCGACGGCACGATCCTGGCCGACGTGGAGGCCTGAGCCGCCTACGTCCGGCTGAACGGCCGGTGGTGGGCCTGGCCGAGGCTGTCGAGCGTCGCGGCCAGCGCCTCCTCGGTCAGCTCGACCTCGATCTGCGGCGGGTTCGGGTCGGGCGGGCCGGGCGGCCCGGGCGACGGCGTCGGGCTCGGCGGCGCCGGCGGGCCGGGCGCCGGCCCGGGTGGCGTCGGCGTCGGGACCTCGGCGGTCTCCTGCTGGCGGCGCCAGAACATGAGCCAGCGCAGGCGGCCGCGCCGCGCCGGCTCCGGCGCGGCGTCGGCGGTCGTCACGACCGCCACCTCGGCGGTGACCTGCCCCGGCTCCGGCTCCGGCTCCGGCTCGTCGAGCAGGTCGGGACCGACCGCCTCGATCGCGGCCTCGTCGGCCACGCGCTCCGTCGCCTCGGCGGTCAGCGTCACCTTCGTGCCCCAGCCCGAGGCGGTCAGCTCGACCGTGCCGCGCGCGTGCTCGCCCTCCCAGGCGACCTTGGTCTCGGGCTCGACCCGGGTGATCGTGATCTCGCCGAACTGCGAGAGGTGCCGGGTCAGCGCCTCCACGTCGGACACCTCCGCCCACAGCTCCGGAGGCGACTTGACCAGCGTTCGCTGTACCTGCATCGCCAGCGGGCTTCACCGCCCGGCCACGGACTCCTCCCGCTGGTGTCTGCCGCCCAACGATGCACGACGTGGCGCGGCGCTCAGTCGCTCGGCTGGTACTCCCCGAAGACGTCGCGCATCGCGCCGCAGACCTCGCCCATCGAGCAGCGGTCGCGCAGCGCGTCCTTGAGGTACGGCAGCAGGTTGTCCGTGCCGCGCGCGGCCTCGCGGATCGCGTCGAGCCGCTTGGCGACGAGCTCCTGGTCGCGGTTGGCCTTGAACTCCTTGAGGCGCTCGACCTGGGCCTTCTCGGTGGCCGGGTCGACGCGGAGGAGGTCTTCGACCTCGATCTCGTCCTCGACGAACTTGTTGACGCCGACGACGATGTCCTGCTCGATGCGGTAGCGCTCCTGGTAGCCCCAGGCGCTCTCCTCGATCTCGTTCTTCATGAACTGGATCGCCTGGACGGAGCCGCCCATCTCGTCGATCTTGCCGATCAGCTCGTACGCGCGGGACTCGATCTCGTCGGTGAGCGCCTCGACGAAGTACGAGCCGGCGAACGGGTCGACCGTGTCGGCGGCGCCCGACTCGTAGCCGATGACCTGCTGCGTGCGCAGCGCGATCTTCGCGGCGCGCTCGGTGGGGAGCGCGAGCGCCTCGTCGTAGCCGTTGGTGTGCAGCGACTGCGTGCCGCCGCAGACGGCCGCGAAGCCCTGCAGCGCCACGCGCATGATGTTGTTCTGCGGCTGCTGCGCGGTGAGCGTCACGCCGCCCGTCTGCGTGTGGAAGCGCAGCATCATCGACTTCGGGTTCTGCGCCCCGAAGCGGTCGCGCTTGATGTGGGCCCACATCCGCCGGGCGGCGCGGAACTTCGCGACCTCCTGGAAGACGTTGTTGTGGCCGTTGAAGAAGAAGGCCAGCCGCGGCGCGAAGTCGTCGACCGCCAGGCCAGCGTCGATCGCCGCCTGCACGTACGCGATGCCGTTGGCGAGCGTGAACGCGACCTCCTGGACGGCGCTGCAGCCCTTCTCGCGGAAGTGGTAGCCCGAGATGGACACCGTGTTCCACTTCGGGATGTTCTCGCGGCAGTACGCGAACAGGTCGGTGGTGAGCCGCATCGCGCCCTCGGGCGGGTAGATGAAGTTCCCGCGGGCGATGTACTCCTTGAGGATGTCGTTCTGCGTCGTGCCGCGCAGCTGGTCGGACGGCACGCCCTGCTCCTCGCCGACGAGCTCGTAGAGCAGCAGCAGCACGCTGGCCGGCGCGTTGATCGTCATCGACGTCGAGATCTTGTCGAGCGGGATCCCGTCGAACGCCGTGCGCATGTCGTCGATCGTGTCGATCGCGACGCCCGTGCGGCCGACCTCGCCGAGGCAGCGCGGGTCGTCGGAGTCCAGGCCGAGCTGGGTCGGCAGGTCGAAGGCCATCGACAGGCCGGTGCCGCCCTGCGAGAGCAGGTAGCGGTAGCGCTCGTTGGACTCCTTCGCCGTGGCGTAGCCGGCGTACTGCCGCATCGTCCACAGCTGCTTGCGGTACATCTCGCGATGCACGCCGCGCGTGTACGGGAACTCGCCGGGCGCCCCGAGGTCGAGGTTCTCCGGCAGGTCCTCCTCGGTGTACAGCGGCTTGATCTCGATCCCCGAGTCCGTGAAG
>DASTRJ010000141.1:0-12400 GCA_035761245.1 Capillimicrobium sp.
TCGTTGCTCGCCGTCGGCGGGGCAGATCGTGGCGATCGTCGCCGGCGCGCTGCTGGCGCTCGTGGCGACCGCGCTCGTGCTGGGCGGCGCAGCCCTGGCGATCGCCCACCTCGTCGCTTCGCGACGACGACGGCTTCTACCTCTCGGACGCGCACCGGCTCGTCACGCGGACGCCCGCCCTCACCGGCGAGGGGCTGCAGCTCGGCGACGTCTCCGGAGACGGCGACCGTGTCATCGACGAGCTCGCGGTCGACGGCCGCATCGTGGTGACGGGGCCGCGCGGGAGGCGGCTGTTCGTCGGCATCGCCGCCGAGCCCGACGTCGCGCGCTACCTCGCGGGCGTCGCGCACGACCGGGTCGGCGACGTCGGCGACGGCGACGTCAGCTACCGGCGCGTGCCCGGGCGGCGGGAGGCGTCGCCGCCGGGCCGCGAGACGTTCTGGGTCGCGTCCAGCGCGGGGACCGGCGAGCAGACGCTCGACTGGGACGTCGAGGGCGGGACATGGTCGGCGGTCGTGATGAACGCCGACGGGTCGCCGGGGGTCGCGGCCGACGTGCGCGTGGGGGTCCGCATCGGCTGGCTGCTCTGGGCGGGCCTCGGCATCCTCGCGCTCGGCCTGGTGCTCGGCGCCGGCGCCGGCCTGCTCATCTGGGTCGGCGTGCGCGATCCCGACCGTCGTGCACGGCCGCCGCAGTCCTCGCCGCCACCCGAGGCGCCGCCGCCGACCGCCTGAGCCTCAGACCGCCGCGGCGCTCGGGGGCACGCACGCGAGCTCGACCGCCGCGACGAGCTCCTCGGCCACCGCCTCCTTGGCCAGGCAGATCGTCGCGCCCGCGCTGAGCGCTCCGCTCACGTGGGCGCGCGTGGCCGAGGTCAGCAGGGCGACGATCGGCGTGGCGACGCCCTCGCCGGCCAGCTCGCGCAGCGCGGCGAGCCCGGAGGCGTAGGGGTCCAGGTCGAGGACCAGCACGTGCGCGCCGCGGAAGCGCAGGCGAGCCCTCGCTCTGGACAGCTCGGGCACCTGCTCGACCTCGTAGCCGTCGACGCTCTCGAGGATCATCGCGACGCCCTGGCGGACGAGCTTCGACTCACCGCTGACGAGGATGCGCATCGGAGCTCCAACGTACGGTCGGCCCGCGCGTACTCCGTCCGTAGTTGCCCGCGCACGGGCGGCGGGCGAGCGCGGATCGGCGTCGGTGGTGCTCGCGCCTCAGCGGCTCCCGGCCGTGGCGCCCGAGGGCTGGTCGGCCCGGGTGGCGTCCGCGATCGCCGACCGCGGGACCACGAGCACCGGGGCGTGCGCCTCGCGGACGAGCCGGTGCGAGGTCGAGCCGAGCAGGACGCGGCGGACGGGCCCGTACGCGCGGGAGCCGAGCACGAGGAGGTCGACCGACCGGCTCAGGTCGACGAGCTCCTCGACGACGTCACCGGCGCGGACCTCCGTCTCGGCGCCGTCGGCGACCGCGGCGAGCTGCTCCTCGAACGACTGCGTGCGGCGCCGCTGGACGTCGGTCCAGTCGGGGGTGTAGGTGTAGGCCGACCACTCGGTCACCGCGCCCGGCGCCACGGCGCAGAGGAGCAGCCTGGCGCCGGACGCCGAGGCGAGCTCGCGACCGACGTGCAGCGCCTCGCGCGACTCCGGCTCGCCGTCGAACGCCACCGCGATCCGCCCGACCGACCAGTCCATGCCGGCGAGGCCCTTCGGCGCGACCGCGACGGCGCACGGCGAGCCGGTGACCACGTGCTCGGTGTGGCTGCCGAGCATGACCCGGCCGACCGCGCCGCGATGCGTCGAGCCCACGACCACGGCGCGTGCGTCCTCACGCTCGGCCAGGAGATGCAGCCCGCGCGGCGGGGAGGAGGCGGGCATGACGACGGTGCGCGTGCCGGCGGGGGCGTCCTGCGCGGCCTCGCGGAGCATCTCGTCGGCCTCGTCGTGCAGCGGCGAGGCGGGCGGCGCGCCGAGCGCCATGCTGTAGGCGAGCGGGTCGTAGGGCACGACGTGGGCGAGCACGAGCTCGCCCCCGGATGCCGACGCCAGGGCGGCGCCGAGCGCGACCGCGTCGCGTGACTGGTCGCGCCCGTCGACGCCGACCACGAGGACGCTGGACATGGATCCTCTCCTCTCGGGTTCGGCGCCACGCTACGCCGGGCCGCCGGACGGTCCATCGGGGGTTCGCGCCACGACGGCTCCGTACAGGACACGGATGTCGCCGGGCGCGGTAGCGTCGGCCGCAGTGCACGTGCTCGTCGTCAACGCCGGCTCGAGCAGCCTCAAGCACGCGCTCGTCGACGCCGCCGCCGGCGAGCTGCTGGCGACCGGCACGGAGCGCTGGGCGCCGGCCGACGAGCCCGGCCGGCACGCGGCCGCGCTGCGTGCCGCGCTCGCGGACGCCGATGCGGCTGCCGTCGACGCGGTCGGCCACCGGGTCGTCCACGGTGGCAGCCGGTTCGAGGGGCCGGCGCTCGTCGACGCCGCCGTCCGGGCAGGGATCGCGGCGCTCGTCCCCCTGGCCCCGCTGCACCAGCGCGCGGCGCTCGAGGGGATCGACGCGGTCGCCGAGGCGCTGCCCGGCGTGCCGCAGGTCGCCAGCTTCGACACCGCCTTCCACGCCACCCTGCCGCCGGCGGCGCGGACGTACGCGCTGCCGCGGGCGTGGACCGAGCGGTGGGGGGTGCGCCGCTACGGCTTCCACGGCATCAACGTCTCCTGGTGCGCGCGTCGCGCCGCCGAGTGCCTCGGGCCGGTGCGCAGCCGCCGCCTCGTCGTCTGCCACCTCGGCAGCGGCTGCTCGGCGACCGCCGTGCTCGACGGCCGCTCCGTGGACACGACGATGGGCTTCACGCCGCTGGAGGGCGTCCCGATGGGCACGCGCTCCGGCTCGATCGATCCGGGCCTGCTGCTGTGGCTCGCCCGCGCCGGGCTCTCGATCGACGAGCTCGACGACGGCCTCAACCACGCGGCGGGGCTCCTCGGCGTCTCGGGCCGCTCGGCGGACCTGCGCGAGGTGCTCGCCGCGGCGGACGCCGGCGACGAGCACGCCGCGCTCGCCTTCGACGTGTTCGTGCGCGGCGTGGCGCGGGCAGTCGCGGCCATGACGACCGCGCTGGGCGGGCTCGACTGCCTCGTCTTCACCGGCGGCGCCGGCGAGGGCTCCCAGCGGCTGCGCGACGCCGTCTGCGTGCGGATCGCGCATCTGCGCGACGCGGCCGAGGTGCTGGTCGTCCCCGCGGGCGAGGAGCTCGTCATCGCCGGCGAGGCGGCCGCGACGCTGGGGGCGGTCGCGTGAACCACGGCGCCGCCGGCACGCAGTGGCACGTGCCCTCCGCGCGGAGCCTGGTGCTGAGCGGCGTCGTCGTCCTGCTGGTCGGCCTCGGGCTGTACCTGCTGCTGCCGCGGATCGCCGGCCTCGACGACACCTGGGATCGCATCGACGAGGGCCAGCCCGCATGGCTCGCGGCGGCGCTCGCGCTCGAGCTGGCGTCGTACGCGAGCTACGTGCTGCTGCTGCGAGCGGTCATCGCCCGGCCGCCGGCGCGCCTGGGCTGGCACGAGTGCACGCTCATCACGGTCGCCGGGGTGGCCGCCAGCCGCATCCTGGCGGCGGGCGGCGCGGGCGGCGTCGCGCTCACGGCCTGGGCCTGCCGTCGCGCCGGGATGCCCGCTCGGCTGGTCGCCGTGCGGTTGACCGCGTTCATGGTGCTGCTCTACGGGGTCTTCATGGCGGCGCTGCTGGTCGGGGGCGTCGGCCTGCGCACGGGCGTGCTCGCCGGCGCCGCGCCGGGCGGCGTCACCGTGCCCGCCGCCGCGTTCGGCGGGACCGTCATCGTCACGGCGCTGCTCATGACCGCCGCGCCGCGCGAATGGCGGCCACGGTCCCGCTGGCGGCCGGTGCGGTGGCTGTCGGCGGCGACCGGCGCCGTCCGCGACGGCGTGCGCGAGGCGATCGCGCTCACGTTCCGGTACCGCGACGCGCGGCTGCTGGGCGCGGTGGGCTGGTGGGCGTTCGACATCGCGGTGCTCTGGGCGTGCGTGCGGGCGTTCGGCGGCACGATCGAGACCGCGCCGCTGGTCGTGTCGTACTTCGTCGGGATGCTCGGCAACCTCCTGCCGGTGCCCGGCGGCATCGGGGGCGTGGACGGGGCGCTCATCGGCGCGCTCATCGCCTTCGGCGTCTCGGGAGGGCTCGCGATCGCCGCCGTGCTCGTCTATCGCGCCTTCGCCTTCTGGCTGCCGACGATTCCCGGCATCTACGCCTACGTGCGCCTCGTGCGGGAGGCGCGCGACTGGTCGCGGGCCGCGGTCCGCCGCGGCTGACGGCTCAGGCCGGCGATCGCCCGTCCGCCGTCTCGATCGGCCCGCCGGCGCGCCGCCAGGCGGGCACGCCCCCGTCGACCACGTGCAGGACGCGCTCGGCGCCGTGGCGCAGCAGCAGGCTGGCGCCGACGGCCGCGCGCTGACCCGACGCGCAGATGACGGCGACGGGCCGCGCCGGGTCGAGCCCGCCGGGCAGCTCGTGGAGGTCGTGGTACGGCGTGTGGAGCGCGCCCGGGATGTGGCCGGCGCGCCACTCGCCCTCCTCGCGGACGTCGAGGATCTGCAGGCCGTCGGAGCCCTGCGCGTAGCGCTCCAGCAGCGCGTCGACGGCGATCCGCTCGACCCGCTCGACCGGCCGGCGCTCCTCGCGCCACGCCGTCATGCCGCCGTGGAGGTAGCCGGCCACGCTCTGCAGCCCGACGGCGGCGGCCAGCTCGCCCGCCTCGATGGCGTCCTCGTCGTCGCGCCCGACGAGCACGATCCGGTGGCCCGGCTCGGCGAGCCACGCCAGCTTGGAGCCGAAGCCGGCGCGCCGGGCGGTGATGCACACCGCGCCGGGGATGTGCGCCTCGTCGAACTGCAGCTCGGTGCGCGTGTCGACGACGAGCGCGCCGGCCGCGCGCTGCGCGTCGACCTGGCCGGGGTCGAGCGGCTGGGGCAGGTTGCGCTCGGCCTGCAGCGGCCCGCGGTTGAGCGCGACGATGTTGTGGAAGTTCGGCGGCTGCGGCGCGAGATGCGCCGTGCT
This sequence comes from Capillimicrobium sp., assembly GCA_035761245.1. Lineage (GTDB taxonomy): Bacteria > Actinomycetota > Thermoleophilia > Solirubrobacterales > Solirubrobacteraceae > Capillimicrobium. Next base: position 5,065 of record DASTRJ010000141.1, read on the forward strand.
GCGCGCGACGAACGCGTCCGCGTCGGTGAGCGCCAGCAGCTCGTTGTGGGCGCGCTCGTAGCCGATCGTCGAGGAGACCTTGAGGTCCATGCCGGGCCCGCCGCACAGCGACCCGCCGAGGTGGCCGGGCCAGACCTCACACGTGCCGGGCAGGGTGAGCAGGCGCTCGTGCAGCGAGTGGAACAGCTCGCGGGCGCCGGCGGCCTTCTCGACCGCGAGGTCCGGCCGCGCGAGGTCGCCGACGAAGATGCTGTCGCCGGTCAGCACCGCCCACGGCTCCGGGCCGCGCGCGCGGTCGACCAACGCGAAGCAGGTGTGCTCCGGGCGGTGGCCGGGCGTGTGGATGGCGCGCACGGTGACGTCGCCGAGCTCGAGCTCCCAGCCGTCCTCGAGCGGCTCGTGCGGGTACTCCGGGTCCGCGAGGCGGTGGATGTGGACGGTCGCCCCGGTGGCGGCGACCAGCCGGCCGTGGCCGGAGACGTGGTCGGCGTGGTTGTGCGTCTCGAGGACGTGCTGGATCCGCACGCCGAGGTAACGCGCGAGGTCCAGGTACTCGTCGACGTCGAGCTTCGGGTCGACCACCGCGGCCACGCCCTCCTGCTCGTCGCCGACGAGGTAGGAGGCGCAGCCGAGGTCGTCGTGAATGACCTGGCGGAAGATCATGAGGCTCTCGGTCTTACCCGGGATCCGCTCACGGGCGAGCGCGGTGGCCGTCGGGCGGCCACGCGCGCCCGCCGCGCGAGCTCGCCGAGCCCGGGCTGCGCGAGCATCCCGGCCACACGGACCGGGACTGTTCCGCCCGGGCGCCGGTCGTCCAGGGTCGCCTCTTGGGGAAGGAGCGTTCAGGCCTGGACGAGCCGTGCCGGGCTCGGCGACCGGCTCGAGGCGCCGGGAGCGCTCGAGCCGAAGTGGGGGTGGAGACGTACGAGAGCACGGTCGAATCGCGCGTCAGCGTCGTTGCGGTCTCGCAACGCTGCCAAGCGGACGACCCGGCGACATCCGCTCAGGCCCCGGGCGCCGATCCGCAGTTCCCCGCAACAGGAGCGGCGCCGGCTCCCGGCGTCGTCCCGCCGCGAGCCGGTAGATCGCCTCGTAGGCGTCCACCGCCCCGGAGGCGGCGTACCGGCGCGCGACGCTCTCGCGGCAGACGCGCGGATCGAGGCGGTCGAGGTCGCCGACGGCGCGCGCCATCTCGGCCTCGTCACGGACGAGCCGGCCGTTGCGCCCGTCGGCGACGATCTCGGCGGCCGCGCCCTCCGCGAAGGCGATCACCGGCGTCCCCGTCGCCAGGGCCTCGATCATGACCATCCCGAACGGCTCGGCCCAGCGGATCGGCATGAGCATCGCCGCGGCGCGCGCATAGAGGCGGTGCTTGCGCTCGCCGGCGACCTCGCCGGCGTAGCGGATCCGGCGCCCGTCGACGTGCGGCTCGACGCACTCCTGGAAGTACCGCTCGTGGCCCGGCTGCACCGGGCCCGCGAGGACGAGCGGGCGCCCGGCCCGGCGCGCGACCTCGATCGCCCGGTGCGGGCCCTTGACCGGGTCCATCCGGCCGATCCACAGCAGGTAGTCGTCCTTGGCGTCGGAGAACGGCCAGCGCTCGATCGCGATCGGGTTCGGCACGACCGCGTCGATCCGCACGCCCCGCGGCGCGGCGCGGGCCTGCGAGCGACTGATCGCCACGAGCGTCGCCTTGTGGCCATGGCGGGCGTAGAAGCGGCCGAAGTCGCCCTCGAGCGGGAGGTGGAGCGTCTGCACGAGCGGGGCAGGCGCGCGGGCGCCCATCGCGACGGCGACCACGCCGGTGTGGTCGTGGATCACGTCGACCGGCGCCGGTCCGGGCGCGCCGGCGTCGATCGCGTCCCATGCGGCGGCGACGTGGTCGGCCTCGTGGAGCTGGTCGCCGATCTGCTCGGGATGGGCGGCCTCGAGCGGCGTGCACACCCGCGCCCGCGATCGGGAGCCCGGCGCGGCGAACAGCGTCACGTCATGGCCGCGCGCGACCAGCTCGTCGCAGAGCAGCTCGACGACCGACTCGATGCCGCCGTAGCCGGGCGGCGGCACCGGGATCCACGGCGGCGCGACCATCGCGATGCGGAGCGGTGCGGCGGCGCCGGAGGGGTGGGTGGGCCCCGCGGGACGGGCTGGGGTGGGGGGCGGCATGGCCGGCGACGGCCACGGTATGCCCCGGGCGGCGCGCCGGAATCGGGGGGAAGTACGGATCGTCCGCCGCCCGCCGGCGGCGTACGATCCGCCGAAGCCGGTGATGGCCTTCGCCGACGATCCCGCAGCGCACCGGTCCGCGGTGACCGCCGCCGACGTCGAGGGTGCGCCGTCGGTCCCCGCCGAGGCGCGCGAGGACCTCCTCGCGCTGAAGTCGGGCGCGACGTTCCTCTGCGCGCGGCGCGACGGCGACGTCGTGCCCGGCGCGGTGTCCGGCGAGGGGCTCTACACGCGCGACACGCGTCACCTGTCCGAGCTGCGGCTGACCCTCGGCGGCGCGCTGCCGGTGCTGCTGTCCTCGACGATGGAGTCCGGGCACGAGGCGGTGGTGCACGCCACCAACCCCGAGCTGGTCGATCGGGCCGGGGCCCCGATCCCGCAGGACACCCTCGCCGTCCGGCGCCGGATGCTCGTCGCCGACGCCCTGCACTACGCCGTCGCGGTGCGCGCGTTCGGGCCGCGCCCCGTCGCGACCACGGCCTCGGTGACCTTCGGCGCCGACTTCGCCGACGTCTTCGAGGTGCGCCGGTTCGGCCGGCGAACCGGCGGCCGGCTGCTCGCGCCGGCGCCCGAGCGCGACGGCGTGCGCCTCGCCTACGTCGCCGCCGACGGCGAGCGGCGCGAGACCCTCGTCGAGCTCAGCCCGCCGCCGGTGTCGGTGACGCCCTCCGACGGCGGGGTCGTCGCCTCGTGGGACGTCGAGCTGGCGCCGGGGGAGGAGCTGGGCCTGCTCGTCACGGTGACCCCGTCGGGCGGCGGCGACGGCGCCCGTCCGCGCCTCGGCGCGGAGGCGGCGCTGCGCGAGCTCGCGGAGGCGCAGCAGGCGTGGGTGGAGAGCTGCGCGTCGATCTCCACCGACTACGAGCTGTTCGACCGGCTCGTGGAGGCGTCGATGCGCGACGTCCACGCGCTGATGATGCCGCTCGGCGCCAGCCGGCTCCCCGCCGCCGGGATCCCCTGGTACGTCGCCCCGTTCGGGCGCGACTCGCTGATCGCGTCGCTCGAGACGCTCATGCTCAACCCCGACATCGCGCGCGCGACCCTGCTGGCGCTCGCCCCGCTGCAGGCCGATGCCGACGAGGCCTGGCGCGACGCCGAGCCCGGCAAGATCCTGCACGAGCTGCGCACCGGCGAGCTCGCCCGGACCGGCGTCGTCCCGCACACCCCGTACTACGGCACGGTCGACGCGACGCCCCTGTTCCTCATGGTCGCCGGCCGCTACGTCCGCTGGACCGACGACCTCGAGACGATGGAGCGCCTGCGGCCGGCGCTGTACGCCGCCGTCGCGTGGATCGACGAGTGGGGCGACCGCGACGGCGACGGGTTCGTCGAGTACGAGCGCCGCTCGCCGGGCGGGCTGTCCAACCAGGGCTGGAAGGACTCCGAGGACGCGATCGCCCACGCGGACGGCACCCTCGCCGAGGGCCCGATCGCGCTCGTCGAGGCGCAGGCCTACGTCTACGACGCCAAGCTGAACGCGGCCATGGTGCTCTCCGCGCTCGGCGACGACGAGACGGCCGACCGGCTGATCGTCGACGCCACGACCCTGCGCGAGGCGTTCGACGCCGCGTTCTGGGATCCCGACGAGGGCTACTACGCGCTCGCGCTCGACGGCCGCAAGCGCCAGGTCCGCAGCGTCGCGTCGAACGCGGCGCACGCGCTCTTCTGCGGGATCGCCGACCCCGAGAAGGCGGCCCGGGTGGCGGAGCGGCTGATGGCCGCGGACATGTACTCCGGATGGGGCATCCGGACGCTGTCGGCGAGCGCGCGGGCGTTCAACCCGATGAGCTACCACAACGGCTCCGTCTGGCCGCACGACAACGCGATCGCGGCCGCCGGGCTCAAGCGCTACGGGTTCGACGTGGAGAGCGCGCGCATCGCCGGCGGCCTGCTCGACGTCGCCGCCGGCGCGCGCGACTTCCGCCTGCCGGAGCTCTTCTGCGGCTTCGGCCGCGACGAGTCGCGCGCGATCGTCGCCTACCCGGTCGCCTGCATCCCGCAGGCGTGGGCGGCCGCGGCGCCGTTCATGCTGCTGCAGGTGCTGCTCGGGCTGTGGCCCGACGCGCCCGGCGGCCAGCTGCGCGTCCAGCGCCCGTGGCTGCCGGAGTGGCTCGGCGCGGTCGAGCTCGGCGACGTGCGGATCGGGTCGGCGCGCGCGAGCCTCGGGTTCCGGCGCGGCGAGCGCGGCGGCACCGGGTTCACGCTGCTCGAGCAGCACGGCGACGTGCAGGTGACGATGGCGGCGTGACCCGGTGCGGTCGGGCTCAGCGCAGGCGGCGCACCTCGACGGTGACGTCGGTGACGGCGCACTCCCGGTAGCCGACGCCGCCGGCGGGCGCCTGGCAGGACGAACTCTCCTGCTTGCCGTCGTAGCCGGCCTCGGCCGACCCCTTCAGCGCGACCCGCTGGCCGCGCCGCAGGCTCATCAGCCGCTTGACCGGCTTGCCGGCGATGTGGACGTCGAGCGGCTGCGGGCTGTGCAGCGACACGGGGCTGCCGTCGAAGTCGGGCGGGCAGGCGGTGAACGTCGTCGGCACGCTGGTGGCGACGACGAGCGTGTCGGCGAGCGCCGTCAGGCCGTCGCCCATCTCCGAGCCCGCCGGGACGAGCTGCAGCATCGCGTTCGCTGCCGGCGTCCGGCGCTTGCAGTCGTAGAGGGGGTGCAGGAGGTCGGGAGCGGTGTCCTCACAGGGCCCGTACTCGCTGCGGGGGCCGCACGGCGTGCAGGCGGACGTCAGCGGGACGGCATGGTCCGTCCAGTCGCCGGTCCGCTGGGCCGATCCCGCGAACGTCGGGGAGCCCTGGGGGAGCAGCAGCTTCGCCATGCCGGTGTCGAGCACCTCGTAGCGCGCCGCGCGCGGCGTGCGGATGCCGAGCGTCTGGGTGCCCGATCCCCGGGACCAGGCCTTGCACTCCTGCCCGGCGCCCTCGGTGGCGTAGGTCCAGTCGACGACGTGGATGCCGGTCACCTCGACGGCGAGCAGGGGATCGCGGGCCTGGGCCGGTGCGGCCGCGACGGCACCCGCGGCGGCGCAGGCGGCGACGGTCAGGAGCGTTCGGAGTCTCATGGCGCCGGACCCTCGCGCGACCAGGCGCGGCTCGCCTCAGGGAACGCCCTAGTCGTGCACCCCGCGGCCCGCGTTCCGGCGGGAGCGAAGGTCGCCCCAGCGGCCTGCAGGGATCGCCCCCACGGCGGTCCGTGCGCGGACGTACGTTCGCGCCAGCACCGCAGGGACGCATCGCAAGGTCCGCACATCCCCATCGCTGGGAGGAACCTCATGCGTCGCAAGATCGTCGCGATCGGCCTGGCCGGCGCGTTCGCGCTCTCGACCGGGGCCGTCGCGTTCGCGGACAACCCGCACGCGGGCAACTCGGGGCACTTCAAGGGCAGCTCGAGCCCGTGCCCGCAGAACCAGCAGCAGTGCCCGCCGCAGAACGACTAGGCGAGCGCGTGGGAGGCGGCGCATCGCCGCCGCCTCCCACCGGCGCCCGGACTCACACCGAGCGGAGCAGATGCCGATATGAGTCGGATCATGCGCCGACTGCTCCCGCTGCTCGCCCTCGCGGCCACGCTCGCTCCCGCCGCGCCGGCCGCGGCCACGCTCGTCTTCGAGCGCGGCTACACCCGCTCCGACGTCTGGGTCGCCGCTGACGACGGCTCCGGCGCCCGCCGGCTCGCGCCCGGGCGCAACCCCCGCATCTCGCCGGACGGCGAGACCGTCGTCTTCGGCAGCCGCTTCAGCCGGCGCACGCCGCAGCTGAAGGTCGTCGCGGCCGACGGCGGCTCGCCCCGCACGCTGCTGCGCCGCTGGCGCCAGGGCGCCTTCGCATGGTCGCCCGACGGCAAGACGATCGCGGCCGTCGCCGGCCGCGAGCTCGGCCCCCAGCGGCTCGTGCTCGTCGACGTCGCCAGCGGCCGGACGCGCACCGTCGCGCGCGGCTTCTTCTCGCAGGCGTCGTTCTCGCCCGAGAGCGATCGCCTCGTCTACGGGCGCACCGCCGACCAGCAGCGGCTGTTTCCCGACACCGACCTCTGGATCGCCCCGGTCGCCGGCGGCCGGCCCACGCGGCTGACGACCGACGGCCACGGGATGTACCCGGTGTGGGGCCCGAGCGAGATCGCGTTCTCGCGCTGGCAGCGGCCCACCGGGCCGCACGCCAAGCAGGGCGGCCCGCAGCTCAACCTCTTCACGATCGCCCCTGACGGCAGCGGCCTGCGCCGCCTGACCGACGACCACCCCAACTACCTGCTGACCGGGCTCGTCCCCACCGCGTGGTCGGCCGACGGGACGAAGCTGCTGGCCCAGTTCGGCGGGCAGGACACCTCCTACGCCGTCGCGGTCGACCCGGCGACGGGCCGCCAGCACGTGCTCGGCCCCGACACGGAGCTCGGCATCCTCGCCACCGCGCTCTCCCGCGACGGGCGGCGCGTGCTCGGCGCGACCCAGACGTTCGCCCCGCGGCCGCGGCCGAAGGTCGTCACGATCCCGTGGGGCGGCGGCAAGCCGCGCGTGCTCGTCCGCAACGCGATGAACCCCGACTGGAACGCGTGAGGCCGCGCCGGCGCGCCCGCCCGCGAGGCGAGCGCGCCGGCGCCCCCCCTCAGTGCTCGACGCGGACCTCGTGGCCTTCCCACTCCTCGATCCGCTCGGCCGCGGCATGGAGGAGCTGGTGCGAGACGTCGGAGAGCGCGCGCGCCGCGGCGAGCTCCTCGCCGACGACCGGCACGTTCGGGTCCGAGGGGCTGCGCTTGGCCTGACCCCAGCCGTGGAAGCGCCCGCTCGCGAGCTCGAGCACCGCATCGGCGCGGGTGCGCTGCTCGTCCTCGGTGAAGGCGATGCTGAGATGCCACATCTGGTCGCTCATCGGTCCTCCTTGGTCTGCGCCGATGGTCACGCCGCGCCGCGGCCGGCGGCATCCGTAGTTGCCCGCCACCCGGCGCGGCGAGGTCCCGATGCTGACCGGCCCGCGACGTGCGACAACAGCCCGGTCCACCTTGCACGAGGAGGGTCCTCATGCCGCCGTTCCGCGACCTGCCGCCGATCCCGCCCGAACGCGGGCCGCTGATCCGACGTGCGCGGCCGGAGGCGGCCCGGCGGCGCCGCGCGAAGCG
>DASTRJ010000142.1:0-22444 GCA_035761245.1 Capillimicrobium sp.
GCCACGTGCGCCGCACGCTCGAGAAGGAGCTCACGCGCGCGATCGTCGACGGCCGCCTGGCCGACGGCGCGCGGGTGCGGGCGGCCGACGGGCCGGACGGCGCGATCGCGCTGACGGTCCTCGAGCCGGCGCCCCTCGTGAACGCGTAAGACGTCCCGTCCTCCTCCCCGAGGGTGCCGATGCCGGCCCACGACGATCGTGGCCGGTCTTCGGCACCTGCCGGGGGAGGCGGGCCCCTCGTCGCGCGTTCCGGGCGGGTTGCGTTCTCGGTACCCTGGCCTCGATGTCGGATCCGTCGAAGGTCGGCAAGAACCTGCGGGCGTTCCAGATGGCGATCAACGCCCACGACCGCGAGAACCCGACCCACACCGCGTGGGGCATCGGGCTGGCCCACTTCGACATGGAGCGCCTCGGCTTCGAGGAGGGCGAGGAGATCCTGCCGGGCATCGTCATCCAGACCGACGGCGGCGTCAGCGGGAACTTCCGCGTCCTCTGCGACGGCGACCACGACGCCGAGCTCGAGGAGCAGGAGGCCGACGTGGTCGAGGCGGTCTCGACGCAGAGCATCGGCGTGGGCGGCGGCGCCGGCGGCGACGTTCCCGGCGGCCCGCGCGAGATCTGAGCCGCTTCGCCGTCCCGCCGCGGACGGGCCGGTGGGCGCTGCGCTGCGCGGTCGAGCGGCCGCGGCGTCCCGTCGGCCTCGGCGCGCTCGCGCCGCGGTGGGTCGAGCTGCCGGGCGGCCGGGTCCTCGTCCGAGCCGGCGGCGCGCCGGGCGCGCTCCCGGTCGTGCTCGTGCACGGCGTGATCGTCTCCTCGCGCTACTTCCTGCCGCTCGGCGCGCAGCTCGCCGCGGCCGGGCTCCCGGTCGTCGTGCCGGACCTGCCGGGGTTCGGGCACAGCGATCGGCCGGCGTCCGCGCCGTCGCCGGCGGCGCTCGCCGACGCCGTCGTCGCGGCCGCCCGCGCGTGCGGGCACGAGCGCGTGGCGCTGGTCGGCAACTCGTTCGGGGCGCAGGTGGCGGTGGAGGCGGCGCGGCGGCATCCGGACGCGGTGGCGCGCCTGGCGCTGCTCGGGCCGACGGTCGATCCGGCGACGCGGCCGCTGGCGCGGCTGTTCGTGCGCTGGCTGCGCAACGCGCCCGACGAGCATCCGTCGTCGGTGGCGCTGATGGCGCGCGACCTGGTCGACATCGGCGCTCGGCGCGCCGCCGCGATGGTGCGCGAGATGGTCGCCGATCGCATCGAGGAGAGGCTGCCGGACGTGGCGTGCCCGGTGCTCGTCGTCCGCGGGGCGCGGGATCGCGTCGCGTCGCCGGCGTGGTGCGCGCGGGTCCTGAGGCTGGCCGGCGGCCGGGGCGAGGTCGTCGAGCTCTCGGGCGGCGCGCACATGGCGCACTACGCCCGGGCCATCGAGATGGCGGCGGCGCTGCGGCCGTTCCTCGCGGCGCCGGACGCCGCCGGCGCGCGCTAGGCGATCGTCAGCTCGCGGCCGAACGCGCGGGCGAAGAGCTCGCGCTCGCGCTCGGCCGCCCAGCGCGCGACGCTGACGTCCTCGTCGGCCCGCAGGCGGAGCTCGACGGGGCCGGTCCCGTTTGCGACGACCTCGGCCGCGTGGACGATCTGGTCGCGCGAGCGCTCGAGGCCCTCCGCGAGCCGCAGCAGCGTCGCGCCGCGATCGAGGATCGGCTGGTCGTCGCGGCCGCGCGTGAGCGGCGCGAGGTCGTTCAGCGACGGCGTGCCCTTGCGGTGGTAGCGCACCATCTGCGCGATCAGCGCGACCTCGCGGGGCGTGAAGCCGGGCAGCGGCGCGTTGAGGACCAGGTAGCGCGAGTGCTTGTGGTGGTCGTCGTAGTCGATCGCCATGCCGATGTCGTGCAGCATCGACGCCGCCCACAGCAGCTCCCGCTCGGCCGGGTCGCCGGGGTGCAGGCCGGCCCGCGCGAGCGCGTCGAACATCCCGAGCGCCAGCCGGGCGACGTGCTCGGTGTGGGCGCGGTCGGCGTCGTACTGGGCCGCGAGGTTCTCGACGCTGGCGCGGCGCACGTCCGGGAACAGCGGCGGGTCGGTGGGGGCGAGGTGGCGCTCGAAGAAGACGCCCTCGCGCAGCCCGGCCTCGGTGACCTCGATGCCGTCGAAGCCGCCGGCCTGGACGACCGCCTGCACGACGACGGCGCCGGCGAGGATGAGGTCGGCGCGGGCGGGCTTGATCCCGGCGACCTTCCCACGCTCGGGCGCCGGCAGGGAGGCGAGGCGGTCGACGAGGGCGTCGAGCGCGCCGGGCGTGAGGTGGAAGCCCTGCACGCCGACCGACGGCAGCCCGGCGGCCGCGGCAGCCGCGGCGGCGAGGTTGCGGACGGTGCCGCCGATGCCGACGAGGCGCTCGCCGGACGCCGCGACCCACGGGTGGCCGGCGAGCGCGTCGGCGACGTGGGCTCGCAGCGCCTTGAGCTGCTTGTTCGTCGCCGGCTCGCCGGAGGGCAGGAAGCGCTCGGTCATCCGGACCGCGCCGAGCGGCCACGACTCGAGCTCGCGCGCGTGGCGGCCGTCGACGGCGACGAGCTGCATCGAGCCGCCGCCGAGGTCGAGGACGGCACCGTGGTCGAGCGTGGTGGAGTTCACGGCGGCGAGGTAGCCGTAGCGCGCCTCCTCCTCGCGGCTCAGGATCCGGACGGGCAGGGCGGCCCGGTCGGCGAAGTCGCGGCCGTTGCGCGCGTCGCGAATCGCGGACGTCGCCACGGCGACGACCTCGTCGATCCCGGTCGCGCGGCAGAAGTGCTCGAAGACCTCCGCGACCCGCCAGCCGCGCTCCATCCGGTCGGCCGACAGCTCGCCGGTCTCCGCCAGGCCGGCCCCGATCCGCACCGACTCGTAGATCTCGTCGGTCCGCTTCCACCACCCGTCGGCGGCGGAGAACACGACGAGCCGGAACGAGTTCGACCCCAGGTCCGCGACGGCAGTCCTCCGCATCGGCCGGACCCTACCCACGCCACCCGCCGGCGCACGCCGCCCCTCACCCCGCCCCGCCCCGCGGGCGATTGTCGTCTCGACCACCGTATGCGTCCTCGAGACGACAGCCGTCGCCGGGGCGGGGGCGAATCTCGGGCCGCTGTCGCCTCGAGGACGGTATGCGTCCTCCACACGACATCGACCATCGGATCGCGGCGCTCGCCGGCCGCCAGCACGGCGTGGTCGCTCATCGGCAGCTAAGCGAGCTCGGGCTCAGCGACCGCGCGATCTCGCGGCGGCTCGCCGCCGGCCGGCTCATCCCGATCCACCACGGGGTCTACGCCGTCGGCCACGCCGCGCTCTCCCAGCACGGCCGGTGGCTCGCCGCCGTGCTCGCCTGCGGGCCGACCGCCGTGCTGAGCCACGGCAGTGCGGCGGCGCTGTGGGAGCTGACGAGCTACCAGCCGTCGAAGATCCACGTGATCGTGCAGACGTACGCCGGGCTCACCGCGCCACGGGGCGTCAGGCTCCACCGCTACCGCTCGCTCGTCCCGCAGGACGTCGCCCGGCGGCGGGCGATCCCGGTCACGAGCGTCGCCCGCACGCTGCTCGACCTCGCGCCGGTCCTCCCGCGGAGGAAGCTGGAGCGCGCGATCGGCCAGGCGGACGTCTTCGGGCTCCTCGACATCCGCGACGCGGAGCGCCTCATCGCCGCGCATCCGCGCCGGCCGGGCGTCAAGGCGTTCGCCGCGTCCCTCACGCGCCACCGGCCGGAGCTGGCGCTGAGCCGCTCGGACTTCGAGGACCGTCTCGTCGAGCTGTGCGAGCGACACGACCTCCCGGCGCCGCGCAAGAACGTCCTCCTCGCCGACCTCGAGGTCGATCTCCACTGGCCCGGGACGGACGTCGTCGCGGAGGCCGACGGCTTCGCGTTCCACCGCACCCGGGCGGCGTTCGAGAACGACCGCCGGCGGGACGCCGTCCTCTCGCTCGCCGGCTATCGCGTGCACCGGTTCACCGATCGCCAGGTCGCCGGCCAGCCGGAGCTGGTGGCCGCCGTCCTCCGCCGGTCGCTGTCGGGCTGGCGCGGACGGGCCGGTAGCGTGACCCCACCGTGAGCAGCGACCAGGAGAACGGACTCGCCTTCGTCGCCGTGATCGCCGCGCTGATGTGGGTCGCCGAGGTGGTCGACCTCATCCTCGGCGGCGACCTCGACGCGTACGGGATCGAGCCGCAGGAGGCCGACGGGCTCGTCGGCGTCGCGACCGCGCCGTTCCTGCACGCCGGGTTCGGCCACCTCGTCGGCAACACGATCCCGTTCCTGCTGCTCGGGGCGACGATCGCGCTGGCCGGGCTCGCGCGCGTCGTCTGGGTGACGGTCGTCGTCGCGCTCACCGCCGGTTTCGGCACGTGGGCGACCGCCCCGCCCGGCACCGTCCACATCGGTGCCAGCGGCGTCGTCTTCGGGTACGCGTCGTACCTCGTGAGCCGCGCGTTCTTCAGCCGCAGCCTCGTCCACGCCGCGGTCGGCATCGTCGTCATCGCGCTCTACGGCGGCACCGTCCTGTTCGGGATGCTGCCCGAGCGCGGCATCTCGTGGCAGGGCCACCTCTTCGGCGCGCTCGGCGGCGTGCTGGCCGCCTGGCTGCTCGAGCGCCGCCGCCCGACGCCCGCGCCGAGCGCGTCCGCCTAGCTCGCCGCCGCCCGCCGCATCGCCTCGGCCGGCGCGCCGAAGCGCAGCAGCCGCCCGCCGAACGCGATCGCGCAGATCGCGAACCAGCTCCATCCCAGCGCCAGGCCGGCCACGACGTCGCTGACCCAGTGCACGTCGAGCAGCACGCGGCTGCTCGCGACGGCCACCGCGAGCGCCGCCGCCGCGCCGCCCAGCGCCGCCCGCCCCCAGGTCCCGAGCCGGCGGCCGAGCACGAGCGCCGCCGCGGCGAAGAACGCGGCCGAGTACGACGAGTGCCCGCTCGGGAACGACGGCCCGAGCGTCGCCGCCACCGGGTCGATCGCCGGCCGCGCCCGGTCGGCGAGCTCCTTGACGGTCGTGGTGATCAGCGCGTTGCCGCCCACCACGCAGAGGAGGAACGGGACGACCCAGCGGTCGCGCATCACCGCGATCGCCACGACCCCGAGCACGAGCGCCAGCGCGATCGCCGTGTCGGGGTCGCCGACGTCGGTCACGACGTGCAGGGCGTCGGTCGACCATCCGGTCGCGTGGTCGTGGGCCCACTCGGCGGCGCCCTCGTCGATGGCCTCCACCTCGGTCGTGGCTCGCACCAGGTACGTCACGATCGCCAGCACGACCCCGAACCCGATCGCCGCGCCGAACGCCAGCGTGAGCACCAGGCCGGTCACGCCGCCGGGGTCGAGCCGCCGCGCCACGAAGGCCCGCAGGCCCGCGTGCCGGCGGGCCGCCTCGCCCGCCCGCACGGCCTCCTCGACCACCACCGGCGGCGCCGTGGCCGGGCGCCGCCGCCCGAGCCAAGCCGCCATCGAAAACACCAGGAAATAGGCGATCAGCGAGACGGCGAGCAGCGCGAGAAACGGCATGGGAATCGGTGGTTCGTGGGTAACCGCTGGCCACCACGTACCCGACCGGCGAGGAGGGGACGCCACCGTGACGACCACGGTTCGGCGCCGCGACGAGCGGCGCGACCGCGATGCTGCATCCTGCCCGTTCCCGCTGCTCGACGCGCGCCCCGGCTCCGCGCCGGAGCGCTTCGCGCAGCGGCTCGGCGGCCGGCACCCGGTCGCCGTCTTCCTCACCGCGCTGATCGGCGGGTTCCTGCTGCTGGCGGCGCTCTCGATCGGCCTCGGCTACCTCGTCACCCAGCTCGTGCTCCACACCGGCCTCGGCGCCGACGACGAGTCGTTCGTGCGCACGCTGGCCCAGCACCGCACGCCGACCGAGACCGACCTCTCGGAGATCGGCAGCACCGTCGGCGGCGCGCCCGTGCTGCCGATCCTCGCCGGCCTGATCGCGCTGGTCAGCGCCGCGCTGCGCCACTGGCGCGTCGCCGCCTTCGCGGTCTTCGTGCTGGCGCTGGAGTCGGCGACCTACCGCGTCACGACGCTGGTCATCCACCGCGACCGCCCGGACGTCAAGCGCCTCGAGGACCTCCCCGTCGACGACAGCTTCCCCTCCGGCCACACCGCCGCGGCCATCGCCGTCTACGCCGGGCTCGTCCTGCTGCTCACGTCGCGCATCCGCGACCGCGCGTTCCGGGCACTCGCCTGGACGGTCGCGATCGCCCTGCCGGTCTTCGTCGCGCTCTCGCGGATGTACCGCGGCATGCACCATCCGCTCGACGTCGCCGGCGGCGTGATCGTCGGGCTCGGCGCGATCGCCGTGCTCGTCTTCGCCTGCCGTGCCGCCGGCGCGGCGGCCGCCGCCCGCCGCCCCGCGCTCGCGACCGCCGGCGCGCCCGGCACCGACCGCACCGGCCGCCTCGACCGCATCACGCGCGACGCGCGCCCGTCCGAGACCCGACCGAAGGCGGCGCGGTGAAGGTCGCGGTCGTCGCCCACGCCGGCAAGACCCTCGACGGCGGCCTGCCGGAGCTGCGCCGCGTCCTCGCCGCCCACGGCGTCGAGGAGCCGCTCTGGTACGAGGTCCCCAAGAGCAAGAAGGCGCCGCCGCAGGTGCGACGCGCGCTCGAGGAGGGCGCCGACCTCGTCTTCTCGTGGGGCGGCGACGGCATGGCGCGCCGGTGCATCGGCGAGCTCGCCGGCTCGGAGGCGGCCCTGGCGATCGTGCCCGCCGGCACGTCGAACCTGCTCGCCACGAACCTCGGCGTGCCGGCGGACATCGAGCAGGCCGTGCGGATCGGCCTCGAGGGCGAGCGGCGCGTGCTCGACGTCGGGCGCTTCAACGACGAGCGCTTCGCGGTCATGGCCGGCGCCGGCTTCGACGCCGAGATGATCCGCGGCGCCGACGACCTCAAGGACCGCCTCGGCCGCCTGGCGTACGTCTGGAGCGGCTCGCGGCACCTGCGCGAGCCGGCCTTCGGCGCGCAGATCACGATCGACGGGGTCGAGTGGTACGAGGGCGACGTCAGCTGCATCCTCGTCGGCAACGTCGGCGAGCTCTTCGGCGGCATCGAGGTCTTCCCCGACGCCGAGCCCGACGACGGCTGGCTCGACGTCGGCATCGTCACGGGCGACGGGCTCGCGCAGTGGGCGCGGGTCCTCGCGCGCACCGCCACCGGCGACCCCGCGCGCTCGCCGTTCGTCCGCACGACCCGCGCCCGCAAGGCGAAGGTCAAGCTCGACCGGAAGGTCCGCTACGAGCTCGACGGCGGCGACCGGTCGGAGGTCGACACGTTCAAGGTCAAGGTGGACCCGGCCGCGTTGCGCGTCTGCGTGCCGGCGACCGCCGGGACGGTCCAGCCAACCTAGGAGGCACGCAGCGATGGGCACCCCACACAGCATCAGGCCGAGCTCCGTCTCGCGCCCCGCGCGCAAGGCCGAGCGCGGCGGCGAGTCGTTCGCCGAGAGCCGCGAGTTCGAGTGGCTCGCGCGCGCCGGCCTCGCGGCCCGCGGCGTCGTGTATGGCATCGTCGGCGTGCTCGCGATCAAGCTCGCGCTCGGCGACGGCGGCAACGCCACCAACCAGCAGGGCGCGCTGAGGACGATCGCCGGCGGGACGTTCGGCAAGGTCCTGCTCATCGTCCTTGCCGTCGGGCTGGCGGGCTACGCCATCTGGCGGCTCGTGCGCGCGGCGCTCGGCCACGGGCCCGAGGCGAGCGACGACACGAAGGACCGCATCGCCGGCGTGGTGAGCGGCATCGTCTACGCCGGGCTGTGCGTCACCGCGGTGCAGATCATCGCCGGCGCCGGCGGCGGCGAGCGCTCCGGCCACCCCGACGACACCGCCGCGGGCGTGCTCGGCTGGACGGGCGGGACCTACCTCGTCGCCGCGGCCGGGGTCGCGTTCATCGGCGTGGCGATCGACCAGGCGATCAAGGGCGTCAAGCGCAAGTTCCTCGAGGACTCGAAGACCGAGCAGATGAGCGAGGGCGTCGAGCGCGGCTTCACCGTGCTCGGGGTGACCGGCTACCTCGCCCGCGCCGTCGTCTTCTCGATGATCGGCTACTTCCTCATCAAGGCGGCGATCGACTACGACCCGCACAAGGCCGTCGGCGTCGACGGCGCGCTGGCCAAGCTCGGCCAGGCCTCCTACGGGCCGTGGCTGCTCGGCATCGTGGCGGCCGGCCTGCTCGCCTTCGGCCTCTACTCGTTCGCCGACGCCCGCTACCGGCGGGTCTGAGCGCCGACCTCAGCCGCCGCGCTCGATGAGCTCGATCCGGTAGCCGTCCGGGTCGCGCACGAAGCACAGCCGCGAGCCGCCCTCCCGCACCCGGTAGGGCGGCTTCTCCGGCTCGATGCCCTGCTCGGCCAGCCGCGCGAGCGTGGCGTCGAGATCGTCGACGGTGAGCGCGATGTGGTTGTAGCCGGTGCCGAGGTCGTACGAGTCGATGCCGAAGTTGTAGGTGAGCTCGAGGCGGTCGCCGTCGCCGGGCAGGCCCATGAACACGTTGATCGCCTCGTCGCGGATCGGCAGCCGCCGCCGCTCCTCGAACCCGAGCGCCTCGTAGAAGGCCACGCTGCGATCGATGTCGCCGATGCGATAGCACGTGTGGATCAGCTCCATGCCTGGCAACCTACCCGGCATGATCGTCGAGAAGAGCATGCACCCGGACTTCCTGTCCAACACGTACCTCGTGGCCGACCGCGAGGGCGGGACGGGCTTCTTCGTGGACGCCGGGGGCCCCGTGGAGCCGCTGATCGAGGCGGCCGAGCGGCTCGACGTGACGCCGACGCACGTCCTGCTCACCCACGCGCACGGCGACCACGTCCTCGAGGTGGGCAAGCTGAAGGAGCGCTGGCCGGACCTGGCCGTCCTCATCCACGAGCGCGAGGACTACGACGGCGAGGCCGAGTCGTTCCCGGAGCGGCTCACCATCGGCGAGCTCGACGTCCAGGCGCTCCACACCCCGGGCCACACCGCCGGGATGCTCGCGATCGTCGTCGACGGCAACGTCTTCACCGGCGACACGCTCTTCAAGAACTCGGTCGGCGGCGTGCGCGCGCCCGGCTCGACCTCCTACGAGGACCTGCGCAGCTCGATCATGGACACGCTCATGGCGCTGCCGAAGGAGACGGTCGTGCGGCCGGGCCACACCGACCCGACGACGATCGGCGACGAGTGGGAGAACAACCGCTTCATCCGCATCTGGCGCGGGCTCGACAAGGAGGGCGACGCGCCGTGCACCGCGCTCGGGGAGCCGGCCACGCTGATCCTGTTGGGCGACGACTACGACGGCGGCCACAAGGCGTGGGTGCGCTGGCCCGACGGGCGCGACGACATCGTTCCCGGCTCGCGCGTCGAGACCGGCTGAGCGGGCCGGCCCGGTGACGCCGAAGCGGCCCGACGAGGGCATCCCCACCTCGCGCCTGTCGCGCAGCGCGCGCGTCGGCCGGCTCGCCGCCGGCCAGGCCGCGCGCCAGCTCGGCACGCGCGCCGCGAACATGGCGCGCGACGAGGAGGGTCGCCGCCGGGCGCTCGAGCGCCGCCAGGTCGAGACGGCCGAGCAGATCGTGGCGGCCCTGGGGACGATGAAGGGCGCGGCGATGAAGCTCGGCCAGGTGATGTCGTTCCTCGACGTCGGCCTGGTCCCCGAGGAGTACCGTGAGGAGTTCCAGACCAAGCTCGCCGCCCTGCGCGACGCCGCGCCGAAGGTCGACTTCAAGGACATGCGCAAGGTCTTGGAGCGCGAGTACGACGAGAAGCTCGACGACGTCTTCGAGACCTTCGACCCGGTGCCGATCGCGGCGGCGTCGATCGGCCAGGTCTACCGCGCCACGCTGCCCGACGGCCGCGACGTCGCGGTCAAGGTCCAGTACCCGGGCGTGGCGCAGGCGGTGCGCAGCGACATGCAGAACCTCGGGATGATCCTGCGGCTCATGAAGTCGGTCGCGCCCGGGCTCGACCCCAAGGCGCTCGGCGAGGAGATCCGCGCGCGCATCGACGAGGAGCTCGACTACGAGCTCGAGGCGGCCAACCAGCGGGCGCTCGCGCGGCTGTACCGCGACCACCCGTTCATCGTCGTTCCCGAGGTCGTCACGTCGCTGTGCCGCGAGAAGGTCATCGTCTCCGAGTTCGTCGACGGCCGCGGCTTCGAGGAGATCAAGCAGCTGCCTCAGGAGGACCGCGACCGGCTCGGCGAGATCATCTTCCGCTTCTACTTCGGCTGCATGTACCGCCACCACCAGTTCTCCGGCGACCCGCATCCGGGCAACTCGCTGCTGCTCAAGGACGGCCGGATGGCGTTCCTGGACTTCGGGCTCTTCAAGCGGATCGCCCCCGAGACGGCGGCGCGGGAGCTCGAGATGGTGCGGCTGTCGGTCGCCGGCCGTGCCGAGGAGCTGTCGACGCTGCTGCGCGAGTCCGGCTTCGTCCTCGAGTCGGCTCGCTACACGCCGGAGCAGCTGCTCGAGCAGTTCCGCGACCTGACGTGGTGGTACACGACCGACGACGTGCTCCAGCTCGAGCCCGAGATCGCCACCCAGGTGATGATCGACATGTCGGACCCCCGCTCGCGCCACTTCGCGCAGATGCGCCACGAGTCGCTGCCGGCCGACCACCTCTTCGGCCGCCGGCTCGAGGTCCTCACGCTCGCCGTGCTCGGCCAGCTCCGGGCGCGCGGCAACTGGTTCCGGATCGCCAGCGAGTGGATCTACGACGCCGAGCCGGAGACCGAGCTCGGACGGCAGGAGGCCGAGTTCCTGCGCTCGCGCGCCTGAGCGAGCGCGTCCGCCGGCTGCCGGTCGCGCTGCGGCTCGGCGGGCTCGTCGTCGCGCTCGCCGGGGCGTTCGCGATCGTGGCCGTCAGCGGCACGCTCAGCGCCGGGCGCGTGCGCGACTGGGTCGATGGCTTCGGCGTGGCGGGGCCGCTCGTCTTCGTCGCGGTGGCGGCGCTGCTCGGCTGCGCCTTCTTCCCGGGCCCGCTGCTGGCCGGGGCGTCCGGGCTGCTGTTCGGCGTGGCGGTCGGCACGCCGACCGCGATCTGCTCGGCGGTGCTGACCGCGACGCTGTCGTGCGCGACGTCGCGGTTCGTCGCCGGCGACGCGGTCGCCGAGCTCGGCGGCCGGCGCGTGCGCGCGCTGGCGGCGCTCGTCGAGCGGCGGGCGTTCCTCAGCGTGCTGTACGTGCGGCTGCTGCCCGGGGTGCCGTTCGCGCTGTTCAACTACGCCGCGGGCCTGACGCGCATCCCGATCGCGACGTTCGCCGCCGCCACCGCGCTCGGCACCGCGCCGCGCACGTTCGCCTACGTCGCGCTCGGCGGGTCGTTCGGCGACCTCGGTCGCCCGGAGACGATCGTGGCGATCGCCATCCTCGTGGCGATGGGCCTCGGCGGCCTCATCGCCCTGCGGCTCACACCTCCTGGACCTGGAAGAGGCTCGTCGTCCCCGGACGGCCGCTCGGCAGCCCCGCGGTGATCCCGACGCGCTGGCCCGGCGAGCACCAGCCGAGCTCGACGACCCGCCGCACGGAGTCGGCGATGAGCTCCTCGGTGACCTCGTGGCGGCGGATCGACGCGGCGCGCACGCCCCACATCAGGCCGCAGCGGCGCACGGTCTCGCGCCCGGGCGAAAGCGCGAGGATCGGCACGTTCGGGCGGTTGGCGCTCACGAGCCGCGCGGAGCGGCCGGAGAGCGTCGGCACGATGAGCGCGTCGAGGGCGAGCTCGCGCGCGGCCTCGACCGCCGAGTGCGCGACCGTGTACCCGGGGTCGCGCGCGTCGCGGCGCACGCGCATGTCGTTCCAGCGCCGGTAGGGGGCGGCCTTCTCGGTCTCGCGGGCGATCGCGGCCATCATCGCGATGGCCTCGACGGGGTGCGCGCCGATCGCGGTCTCCTGGCTGAGCATGACCGCGTCGGTGCCGTCGAGGATCGCGTTGGCGACGTCGGCGACCTCGGCGCGCGTCGGCCGCGTCGAGGTCACCATCGAGTCGAGCATCTGCGTGGCGGTGATCGAGGGGCGCGCCATCTCGCCCGCCGTCGCCAGCAGGCGCTTCTGGACGATCGGCACCTCCTCGATCGGCAGCTCGATGCCGAGGTCGCCGCGCGCGACCATCATGCAGTCGGCGGCGTAGATGATCTCGCGCATGTTCTCGACCGCCTGCGGCTTCTCGATCTTGGCGACGAGCGGCAGCCGGGTCTCGGTGCGCAGCGTCTCGATGTCGCGGACGGTGCGCACGAACGAGACGGCGACGATGTCGACGCCGATGCGCTCGCCGACCTCGAGGTGGGCGAGGTCCTCCTCGGGGACGGCCGGGAGCTCGTCGACCGGCCCGGGGATGTTCACGCCCTGGCGCGAGAGGACGATGCCGCCGACCTCGACCTCGGCGTCGATCTCGCACTCGGGCGCGCGGACGGCCTTCGCCCGCAGGCGCACGGAGCCGTCGGCGAGGTAGAGCACCTCGCCCGGCGTCAGCGCGTTCGACAGGCCGCGCCAGTTGATCGACATCGAGCGGCTGTCGCCGACGCCGTCGCCGCCGCAGGTGAAGGTGACGCGGTCGCCCGGGAAGAGCTCGGCGCGGTCGTTCTCGAGCGGGCCGATCCGCAGCTTGGGGCCGGGGAGGTCCTGGAGGATCGCGACCGGGCGGCCCGCGCGCTCGGCGGCCTCGCGGACGAGGCGGACGTTCTCGGCGTGGTCCTCGGCGGTGCCGTGGGAGAAGTTCAGCCGCGCGACGTCCATCCCGGCCTGGACCATGCGCAGCAGCACCTCGGGATCACGCGAGGCGGGCCCGATGGTGGCGACGATCTTGGTGCGGCGCATCCCTGCGCAGGGTACGACGCGCGCGGCGCGCTCCCGCGGGCGGATGCGAAATCTCGACATCCGCCCGCGGTGCGTCAGGAGCGGGCTAGCTGAGCGGGGTCGCGTAGACCGTGCCGGTGACGTCGCCGGCGTAGAGCGTGCCGTCGACGATCGTCAGCGCGACGACCGGCGCCACGAACCCGGTGAGCACCGGGGTGATGTCCTTGCCCTTGGCGTTCATCGAGACGACCTCGGGGCCGCTCTTGCCGATGCCGCCGAAGAGCGCCGCGTACAGGCGCTTGCCGACCGAGGCCAGGCCCATCGGCGACGAATGCGGCGGCAGCAGGATCCGCGCCTTCGTGAAGCCCTTGCAGGTCTTCGCGTTGCCGGGGCGGCAGGTCGGATAGCCGTAGTCGGTGCCGGGCTTGGCGGGCACGATGATGTCGTCGGGCGCCGGATCCTCGTCGAGGGCCAGCGAGCTGACGAGCGGCCACTTCTGCTTGCCGAGGTAGGTGAACTGCCACGGCTGGCGCAGCCCCTCGGCGACGACCTTCAGGTCCTTGCCCTTCGTCGTGAGCGACACGACGGCGTCGGTGTTCGGGTTCGGGTTCTTCTTGCCGTCGAACCGCGGGTCGAGCGAGACCCCGGCGAGCAGGCGGCCGTCGCGGCCCATGATGAGGCCGTTGAAGCCCGGGAACTTCTTGCCGGCCTTGTAGATGGTCTTCGAGGTGCCGAACGACGTGCCGTCGAAGTCGCTCAGCGCGACGAGCTGCTTGCCGGCGCTGACGTAGAGGACGCCGTCGGCGTAGGCGAGCCCGAAGACGAGCTCGGGCGTGCCTTCGATGCGCGTGAACTGGCCGTCCTTGAGGACCCAGACGCCGCCGGGGGTGCTCGGGCCTCCCTCGCTCGGCGCGGAGCCGAGGAAGACGTTGGTGCCGTCGGTGGCGAAGGACGTCGGCGTGCCGACGCCGTTGCCGACGGCGGTGACGGGCTTGCCCCCGGCCGCGGTCGGCGGCGGCGGGCCTTGCGCCGCGGCGGTGGCGGCGGGGACGAGCGCCAGGGCGGCGACGAGCGCGGCGCCGAGGCGGGAACGGCGGAGCATGCAGAACCTCAGGGGTCGTAGGGGGTGGGAAGGCGCGACCCTAATCGGCCGCATGGGACGCGATCAACCGGAAGTTCGTCCTTCTGACTTGGAAAGAACGCTTTCGAAAGCTATCTTTCGAAGTACCCCATGCCGCCGTCCTTCCGTCCCCGCGAGCTCACCGACCCGCGCGCCATGCGCGCGCTGTCGCATCCGACACGGCTCGCGCTGCTCGAGGCGCTCGCCCTGCACGGCCGCCCCCTCACCGCCACCGAGGCGGCCGACGAGGTCGGCGAGAGCCCGTCGTCGTGCTCGTTCCACCTGCGCCAGCTCGCGAAGTACGGCTTCGTCGAGGAGGCCGACGGCGCCACGGGACGCCGGCGGCCGTGGCGGCTCACCCGCATCGGGCTGAGCTTCAGCGTCGAGCCGGCCAGCGACGACGAGACCGCGATCGCCGCCGCCGGGCTCGAGCGGGTGCTGCGCGACCGTCACCTCGCGCGCGCGGCGGCGGCGCTGGACACGCGCGCCGCGCTGCCCCGCGAGTGGCAGTCGCTCACCGGCCTGAGCCAGTTCATGCTGCATGTAACGCCCGAGGAGCTTCGCGAGGTCCAGGAGGAGTTGCTCGCCCTCCTGCTGCGCTACCACGACCGGCTGGTCGACCCCGCCAAGCGGCCCGACGGCTCGCACCCCGTCGAGGTGCTCACGCTCGCCTACCCCGTGCAGGGCGTGACCTGATGCGCGAGACGCTCGCCATCCGCGACGCGCGCCTGTACCTCGGCGGCCAGGCGATGTCGATGTTCGGCGACAGCGCGCTGCTGCTCGCGCTCGGCATCTGGGCCAAGGACCTCACCGGCAGCAGCGCCGCGGCCGGCCTCGTCATCCTCACCGTCGTCGTCTCGGGACTGCTCGCGCCGCTCACCGGGCTGCTCGTCGACCGCGTCCGGCGGCGGCCGCTGCTCATCGCGACCAACCTCGTCGCCGCCGTCGCGGTCCTGCCGCTGCTCACCGTGTCCGGGCCCGAGGACGTCTGGCTGCTCTACGTGGTCGGCGCCGTCTACGGGCTGTCGTACACCATCATCGGAGCGGGCCAGTCGGCGCTCCTCGTCGCGGTCGTCCCGTCCTCGCTGCTGCCGTCCGCCAACGGCGCGCTCCAGACCGTGCGCGAGGGCCTGCGCCTCGTGGCGCCGCTCGCCGGGGCGGCGCTGTTCGCGGCCTTCGGCGGCGGGGTCGTCGCGCTGGTCGACGCGGCCACGTTCGTGGCGGCCGCGGCCGGCCTCGCCGCGATGCGCCTGCGCGAGCCCGCGCCGCCGCCCGAGCCGGGCTCGCGCCTGACCGCGCTCGCCGCCGGGGCGCGCCACGTGCTCGGCACGCCGTCGCTGCGCCGGATGACGACCGCGTGCGGCGTCGGCCTCGTCGCCCTCGGGTTCTCGGAGACCGTGTACTACGAGATCGTCGGCCGCGGCCTCGACCGCCCGGCCGCCTTCCTCGGCATCGTGCTCGCGGTGCAGGGCCTCGGCGCGATCGCCGGCGGCGTGACCGCGGCGACGGTCATCGCGCGCTCCGGCGAGGCGGTCGTCGTCGCCGCCGGCATGGCGTCGTTCGGCGCCGGCTGCCTGCTCGCGACGGCCGCGTCGCTCGTCCCCGTGCTCGCCGGCACGCTGCTGATCGGCGTCTCGATCCCGTGGATCGTCGTCGGCCAGCTGACGCTGCTGCAGCGCCGCACCCCGGTGGCCCTGCAGGGTCGTGCCTGGTCGGCCTCGGAGCTGCTGTGCGGGATCCCGCAGGCGCTCGCCATCGCCGGCGGCGCCGCCCTCGTCTCGCTCGTCGACTACCGCATCCTGCTCGTGGTCATGGCGGCCACGGTCGCCGTCGCCGCCGCCTACCTGCTCGCGTCCCGCGGGGAGGCCCGTCGCCAGGAGGTCCGCGCCGGCGGCGCCACGCCGGTCGCCTGAGCTCAGGCGACGAAGCGGCCGCCCTCCTGGATCACCTCGCCGTCGGCGCTGAGCCGGCCGCCGCGGCGCAGGTCGCGGATGAGGTCCCAGTGCAGCGCCGACTCGTTGCGGCCGCCGGTCTCCGGGTACGAGCGGCCGAGCGCCAGGTGCACGGTGCCGCCGATCGTCTCGTCGAAGAGGATCGCGCCGATCGCTCGATCGATGCCGAAGTTGGTGCCGATGCCGAGCTCGCCGAGCCGGCGGGCGCCGTCGTCGGTGGCCAGCGCGCGCTGCAGGTAGGCGTCGCCCTGCTGGGCGTGCGCCTCGACGACCTCGCCGCCGGCGAAGCGCAGCGTGACGCCCGCCACCTCGACGCCGGCCGGCGACGACGGCACGTCGAAGAAGATCGTCCCCTCGGCCGACGTCTCGAGCGGCCCGGTGAAGACCTCGCCCGACGGCATGTTGCGCCTGCCGTCGGAGTTGACCCAGGTGCGGCCCTTCACGCGCAGGCGCAGGTCGGTGCCGTCGGCCTCGATCCGGATCTCGTCGGCGCGCGCAAGGCGCTCGATCAGCCGGTCCTGGAAGGCGCGCAGCGCGCCCCAGGCGGCGACCGGGTCGGCCTCGTGGAGGAAGAGCGCCCGCTCGACGAAGGCCTCGAACGCGCGCAGCGACATCCCGGCCTGCTGGGCGCCGGCCTCAGTCGGCCACAGCGTCGAGCACCAGCGCTTGCGCAGCATCTGCTCGCGGACCGGGCGGCGGGCGCGCGCCGTCCGCGCGATGCGCTCGGGGTCGATCCCGCTGAGCGCGCGCGTGTTCTCGGGCGCCTGGATCCCGAGCGTGGCGTCGATGCCCTTGGCCTCGGTGAGGGCGAGGTCCGGGATGTCGTCGAGCTGCCAGTCGCGGGCGTGCTCGTAGAAGCCCTCGGTCTGGCCGGGCAGCTCGACGCGCAGGTGCGGCCAGGCACCGCGCTCGAGGATCGCGCGCTGCAGCTCCAGCAGCAGCGGCGCGGCGAGCGTCGTCGAGCGGACGAGCACCTGCTGCCCGCGCTGCACGTCGAGGCAGTAGCCGGTGAGCAGGTCGGCGAAGCGCGCGGGGTGGACCGTCACGCGAGCACCTCGTCGAGGGCGTCGAGCAGCCGGTCCTGCGCCTCCGGGCGCGCGCCTTCGCCCATCACGCCGATCCGCCACACCCGGCCGGCGAGCGGGCCGAGCCCGCCGCTGACCTCGACGCCGTGGTCGAGCAGCAGCGCGCGGCGCGCGGCCGCCTCGTCGAGCCCGTCGGGCACCCGCACGCAGAGCAGGGACGAGAGCGCCTCGCCCTCGGGCGCCAGGCGCTCGAAGCCCCGCTCGGCGAGCGCGGCCCGCAGCCGCTCGTGCGCGTCGAGGTGGCGCGCCCACCTCGCCTCGAGGCCCTCGTCGAGGACGAGGCCGAGCGCGGCGTCCAGGGCGTAGACGAGGTTGATCGGCGCCGTGTGGTGGTAGGCGCGCGGCGCGCCGGTCCCGTCTGGCGCCCAGTATCCGAGCAGCAGCGTCAGGTCGAAGTACCAGGACCGCCCGGGCTGCACCCGCTCGACCGCCCGCTCCGACAGCGTCAGCGGCGCCAGGCCCGGTGGGCAGTTCAGGCACTTCTGCGTCCCGCTGAACGCCGCGTCGACGCCCTCGGCGTCGAGCTCCAGCGGTGCCCCGCCCAGCGACGTGACGCAGTCGACGAGCAGCAGCGCGTCGCGCTCGCGGCACGCCGCTCCGAGGCCGTCGAGCGGCTGGCGCACGCCGGTCGACGTCTCGCCGTGGACGACGAACAGCGCCGCGGTGCGCTCGTCGAGCGCCGCGACGAGCCGCTCCGGCGCGATCGCCCGGCCCCACTCCGCCTCGACGCGGACGACCTCCGCGCCGTTGCGCGCCAGCTCGTCGGCCATCCGCTCGCCGAACAGGCCGGCGACGCCGCAGACGACGCGGTCGCCCGGCCGCACGAGGTTGGCGACCATCGCCTCCATGCCGGCGCTGCCGGTGCCGCTGATCGGCAGCGTCACCTCGTTGGCGGTGCGGAAGACCTCGCGCAGGCGCTGCTTGCAGCGCTCCATGAGCTCGGCGAACGCCGGGTCGAGGTGGCCGATCGTCGGCTGGGCGAGCGCCTCGAGCACCGCCGGTGGCACCGGCGACGGGCCGGACCCGAGCAGCAGCCGCTGCGGCACCGCGCTCACGGCGTCGCCATCTCCGGGAAGTGCTCGGTGAGGTGCTCGCGCAGCACGCCGCGGATCCACGCGCGCTCGTCGGCGCTCGCGACCCGGAAGCGCGCGAGCAGCTCCTTCTGGCGCTCGACCGGGACGTCGTGGATCGTCCAGCGCACCGCGAGGCGCTCGAAGAGGAACTCGACCTGGCGCTGCCAGGCGTCCTCGCGGACGCCCCCGATGTCGGCGTACTGCGCGCGGGTCTTCGGCGTCAGCGCGCCGCGCAGCTCGAGCTCGCCGTGCTCGGGATGCGCGTAGACCGACGTCGGCGCGCTGAGGCGGTCCCTCGACCGCTGGCGGTGGCGCTTGCCCACTAGGTCGTCGCCGCCGCCTGCTCGAGCTGGGTGCGCACGTCGCCGGTCACCGGGTCGGCGTGGCCGGGCCAGGCGGCCGCGGGCTCCATCGCCGCGAGCTTGCGGATCGAGGCGCGGGCCTGCTCGGTGTCGAGGTTGAACGCGGCGTGGGGGACGCGCGGGGGACCGTGCCTCCCGGTCTGCGGGTCGAGCGTGTAGAAGCAGTCGCTGACGAGCGCGAGGCGGTCGGACTCGCGCCAGAGGCCGATCAGGCCGGGGGCGTGCCCGGGGAGGTGGATCACGCGGAAGCCGGCGACCTCGTCGCCCTCCTCGACGGTGCCGGCGATCGGCACCGGCCCGCCGTCCCAGAGCCGCAGCAGCCGTGGGAACGCGCGCTTGCCGACGGGGTTGAGCTTGCTGAAGTCGAAGTAGTGGCAGCCGCCGTCGCCCTCCGCGTCGGCGCGGTCGGCGGGGTGGCACCAGACCGGCACGCCGAGCCGCGCGTGCAGCCCGGCCGCGATCCCGCGGTGGTCGGCGTGGGCGTGGCCGAGGACGATCCTCGTGATGCCGCCCATCCGCGCCGCCGCCTTCGCCACGCCGCGCCCCATCGCCTCGATGCCGCCGTCGAAGACGAGCACCCCGTCGCCGTCGCGCACGAGGTAGACGTTCATCGTCTTGGCCGGGAACCCGCCGCGCACGACCCAGACGCCCTCGGCGACGGGCTCGGGGTCGCCGACGGCCGACCCGGCGAGCCGCGTCTTGAGGTTGACCGCCTTCGTCATCCGCCGCTCGGTGGGGGAGTCGGCTGGCGGCAGCACGCCGAGCTGCCGGCCGACGGTCATGCCGTCGACGTAGGCGTCGTTGCGGGCGATGAGGCCGTCGGCCACGACGAAGCAGTCGACGACCTCGAGGTCGATCCGCGCGCCGTTGGGCTCGAGGCCGGTGAAGGTCCCCGGGCCGGCGAACGTGCCGGTGAGGCGCGAGCGGATCGTGCAGCGATCGGCCTCGGCGGTGCATGAGAGCTCGTCGAAGCGGGCGTCGGGGAAGGCGCCGAAGAGCTCGGCGAAGTAGGCGCGGATCCCGTCCGGGGCGGTCAGCTCGGCCTGCCCGTGGAGGACGTCACGCCCGCCCGGCTGCCAGCACGCGACGGCCGCGTCGAGGTCGCGCGCGTTGAGCGCCGCGAGGTAGGCGCGGGAGACCTTCGCGGTGGTGGCCTTCGAAGGCCGCGCCGGGCTTGCGGAGACCGTCTCCTCGCTGCTGGCCATCGGGCCGTCCTCCCTCTCGTGAAACGACGTGGCAGTCTAGTCGGCCGATGTCGACCTCCGCCCGCAAGCGAGAGCTCGGCCGGGGGGAGCGGGTCCTGCCGGGCGTCTGGCGCCTGCGGCTGCCGCTTCCCTGGCCCGGCGTCCCGCATGGAAACGCCTGGGCCGTCGCCGCCGGCGACGGCATCGTCCTCTTCGACTGCGGGATCCACGAGCCCGGGTCGCTCGCGCATCTCGAGCGGGCGCTGGCGATGGTCAACCTGCGCCTGGAGTCGGTGCGGCTGCTCGTGTGCACGCACGCGCACTCCGACCACTACGGCCAGGCGGCGACGATCGTCGAGCGGACGGGCTGCGAGCTGTGGATGCACCCGAACCACGGCCACATGAGCCGCGCGGCGGCCGACCCGGACGCGTGGCTGGAGCAGCGGCTGGAGATCGCGCGGCAGAGCGGGGTCTCGGAGGAGGCGCTGCGCCGCTACGTCGAGCAGCGCCGGCAGAGCCGGAGCACGACCGGGACCGGCATCTCGGGCGTCATCGAGCCGCATCGCCACCTCGTCGACGGCGTGACCGTCACGACCGACCTCGGCGACTGGGAGGTCGTCGAGACGCCGGGGCACGCGCCGTCGCACGTCTGCCTGTACCAGCGTGAGCGCCGGCTGCTGATCTCCGGCGACCACCTGCTCGGGCGCATCTCGCTGTACTACGACTACGGCTACTCGCCCGACCCGGCCGGCGAGTTCCTCGAGTCGCTGGAGAAGGTCGAGGACCTCGACGCGCGGCTCTGCCTGCCGGGCCACGGCCGGACCTTCACCGACGTGCGGGCCCACATCCACGGCAACCGCGAGCTGGTCGCCGAGCGGATCCAGAAGGTGCTCGACGCGATCGAGGTCGAGCCGCTGACCGTCGTCGAGATCGTGCCGCACGTCTACGGCCAGGCCCTCACGCCGCTGACGGCGAACTGGTGGCTGAGCGAGACACTCTGCTACCTGCAGCACCTGGAGATGACGGGGCGCGCCGAGCGGACGCCAGCCGACCCGTCCGAACCCGAACGCTGGAGCGCCGCCAAACCTTGACGCGCTTGTGTCAAGGTTGCGATATGCTCGCGCCCACCGATGCGCATCGACGACCTCTTCGGCCGCGGCGAGCCCGTCTTCTCGTTCGAGTTCTTCCCGCCCAAGACGCCTGAAGGCGAGCAGAACCTCTTCCACGCGATCGAGGAGCTGCGGCCGCTCGACCCCGCGTACGTGTCGGTCACCTACGGCGCCGGCGGCTCCACCCGCGACAAGACGCTCGAGATCGTCACGCGCATCCGCGAGCAGTACGGCCTCGAGGCGATGGCGCACTTCACCTGCGTCGGCGCCACCGTCGGCGAGCTGCGGGCGACGCTCGACCGCTTCCGCGACGCGGGCGTCGAGAACGTGCTCGCATTGCGCGGCGACCCGCCAGCCGGCGAGACCGAGTGGCGCGCGACCGAGGGCGGGCTCGAGTACTCGCGCCAGCTCGTCGAGCTGATCGCCGCCGACTACGACTTCGCGATCGGCGGCGCCTGCTTCCCCGAGACGCACATCCACGCCACCAGCCCCGAGGACGACCTGCGCCACCTCAAGGAGAAGGTCGACGCCGGCGTGCAGTTCCTCATCACGCAGCTCTTCTTCGACAACGCGGTCTACGAGGACTTCGTCGGCCGGGCGCGCGACATCGGCATCGACGTGCCGATCGTGCCGGGGATCATGCCGATCACCAACGTCGCGCAGATCCAGCGGATCACCGGGCTGTGCGGCTCCGAGCTGCCCGCTCCGCTGCTCGAGCAGCTGCACGCGCGGGCCGACGACGCCGACGCCGTCCGCGACTTCGGCGTCGCCTACGCCACGCTGCAGTGCGCCGAGCTGCTCGCCATGGGCGCGCCCGGCATCCACTTCTACACGCTCAACCGCTCCCCGGCGACGCGCGCGATCCTCTCGGCGCTGAAGCTCATGCGCCCGTGGGAGCGCCAGCGCTCGCTCGTCGCCCGCGACGCCTAGTCGCCTTCGACCGGCAGGTCCTGCGCCACCGCCGGCTGCCCGTCGGCGCGCGTGTAGGCGATGTCGATCGCGTGGTGCGGCCGGTAGGTGCCGATGCCCCAGGCGCCGAGGAACCAGCGCCAGAGGCCGAGCCGGCCCTCCTGGGCGAGCGAGCGCTCGAAGCGCAGCACGTCGCCCTGGACGACGTAGTCGCGGCCCTCGGTCTGGCGCACGCCGTTGACGTAGACGTCGAACGGCGGCTTGACGCCGCGGGGAACGCGAACGGCCGAGCCCATGGCCGGCCGATCCTACGCCGCTGCGAGGACCGGGGGCGTGGGACGCAGGAGCGCCGCGGCGCGCACTAGCCTGCCTGCCGCGTGCCCGCCGCGCCCGACATCCCGTACTCCGTCCGCCGCTCGGCGCGCGCCCGGCGCGTGCGCGTCTCGGTCGACCCGCACGCCGGGGTGGAGGTCGTGCTGCCGGCGCGGGCGCCCGAGCGCGAGGCGGCGGCCGCGGTCGTCGCCCTGCGCGGGTGGATCGAGCGCCGGCTCGAGGAGGCCGAGGCGGTGCGCGCGCGCATCGCGGCGCGCGGGGGAACGGTCCCGTACCTCGGCACCGACCTGCAGCTCGTCGAGGAGCCGGGCCGCACGCGCGCGCACCGGCGCGGCGACGCGCTGCTCGTGCCGGCGGGCGCCGGCGGGCGCGAGGCGGTCGAGCGCTGGTACCGGCGGCAGGCGCGGACCGAGATCGCGCCGCGGCTCGATCGCGCGGCGGCCGCGCTGGGGCGCGAGTACCGGACGCTGTCGATCCGCGCGCAGCGCACGCGCTGGGGGTCGTGCTCCTCGACCGGCGCGATGAGCTTCAACTGGCGGCTGCT
>DASTRJ010000143.1:0-21134 GCA_035761245.1 Capillimicrobium sp.
AGGCCGTGCGCCGCAAGCCGTACTCCGTGCTCCTGCTCGACGAGATCGAGAAGGCCCACCCGGACGTCTTCAACATCCTCCTGCAGATCCTGGAGGACGGGCGCCTGACCGACTCGCAGGGCCGGACGGTCGACTTCCGCCACGCGATCGTGATCATGACGTCGAACATCGGCGCCTCGGAGATCGCTCGCAACACGCCGCTTGGCTTCGCCGTCTCCGACGACGAGACCGGGCTGACGTACGACGACATGAAGACCCGGATCATGGGCGAGCTCAAGAAGGTCTTCCGGCCTGAGTTCCTCAACCGGATCGACGACGTCATCGTCTTCCACAAGCTGCAGAAGGACGAGATCAAGGAGATCGTCGACCTGCTGCTCGTGCGGATCCGCGAGTCGCTCGCCGAGCGGGAGCTCCAGCTGGAGCTGTCGGAGCCGGCGCGGGACTTCCTCGTCGACAAGGGCTGGGACCCGGCCATGGGCGCGCGTCCGCTGCGCCGGGCGATCCAGCGCTACATCGAGGACCCGCTGGCGGACTTCGTCCTGCGCAGCGAGCTGCACCCGAACCAGATCGTGCTGGCCGACGTGCCGCAGGGGCCGGAGAACGACGGCGCCGAGATCGAGCTCACCCTGCTCGAGGGCGCGCCGAAGGAGCCGGTCGCGGTCGGCGGCGGCGAGGGCGAGCAGCCCGAGCAGCGCGAGGAGGACCGCCAGGAGCCGGCGCAGCCGGCCGGCGACGGCGGCGAGTAGCGCCTCGACGCACCGACGGATTGCACGGAACGGGCGGCCCACGGGCCGCCCGTTTCGCGTTGCGGGGACGATCGGCCGCGTACGCTGGAGGTCCATGTCCGACAGCGAGCCGCTCGTCGAGATCAAGGTCCGCGACAACGGGCCGTACAAGGTCACCGGGCCGGTGCGGATCGTCGACGTCGAGGGGCGCGAGTTCGAGATCCCGGAGGGGCGCGCGATCGCGCTGTGCCGGTGCGGCCACTCGCAGACGAAGCCGTTCTGCGACAAAAGCCACCGGGAGGCGGGCTTCGAGAGCTGCGAGCGGGCGAGCCGGTAGGGGGCGAGGACGACCGGTCCGGGGCCTACGGTTCACGGACCGATGCCACGCCCGACCACCATCCACGTCTGCTCGGACTGCGGGCACACCGAGACCCGCTGGCAGGGCAAGTGCCCGGGCTGCGGTGCCTGGAACACGCTCGTCGAGGAGCGGGCGCCCCAGCCGGCCGCGGGCGGGCGCGGCAAGCTCGGCGGCGCCGCCGCCTCCGCGCGCGCCCGGGCGGCGCGGCCGGTCGCGCTGCGCGACGTGCAGACGCCGCGCCTGGCGCGGCTGTCGACGGGGATCGGCGAGTTCGACCGGGTGCTCGGCGGCGGCCTCGTCCCCGGCTCGCTCGTGCTGCTCGGCGGCTCGCCGGGCATCGGCAAGTCGACCCTCACCGGGATGGCGATGGGCAACCTGGCGGGCGCCGGGCACGGCACGCTCTACGTGTCCGGCGAGGAGTCGGCGGCGCAGGTGCGGCTGCGGGCCGAGCGGCTGCCGGGCGCGGCGCTCGACGTGCCGGTGCTCGCCGAGACGGATCTCGAGACCGTCGTGGCGACGCTCGAGGTCGAGCGCCCCGAGGTCTGCGTGATCGACTCGGTCCAGACGCTCCACGCGGCCGAGCTGACGGGCGCCCCCGGCTCGGTCGGCCAGGTGCGCGAGGTCGCCGGCCGCATCGCGCGCGTCGCGAAGGAGACCGGCACCGCCGTCCTGCTCGTCGGGCACGTCACGAAGGAGGGCGCGCTCGCGGGCCCGCGCGTGCTCGAGCACCTCGTCGACTGCGTGCTGCAGTTCGAGGGCGAGCGCGAGCGCACCTACCGCACGCTGCGCGCCCTGAAGAACCGCTTCGGATCGACGAACGAGGCCGGCGTGTTCGAGATGCGCTCGGGCGGCCTGGTCGAGGTGCTCGACGCGTCGGGGCGCTTCGTCGGCGAGGCGACGCGCGCCCCGGGCAGCGTGGTCCTCGCGTCGATGGAGGGCACGCGGCCGCTGCTCGTCGAGGTGCAGGCGCTCGTCTCGCCGAGCGAGCTCGTGCCGCCGCGGCGGATGGTCAACGGGCTGGACCGCAACCGGCTCGCGCTCGTCCTCGCCGTGCTCGCCCGCCACGCCGGCGTGCCGACCGGCAGCTCCGACGTCTTCGTCAACGTGGTGGGCGGCGTGCGGATCGACGAGCCCGGGGCGGATCTCGCGGTCGCGCTCGCGGTGGCGAGCGCCGTGCGCGGCGCCTCGCTGGGCGGCGACCAGCCGACGCCGCTGGCGTGCTTCGGCGAGCTCGGGCTGACCGGCGAGCTGCGCTCTGTGGCGCATCCCGAGCGCCGGCTCGAGGAGGCGGCGAAGTTCGGCCTGCGCACGGTGATCGCCCCCGAGGGCAGCGGCGCGGGGGCGGGCGAGGTCGCCTCGCTGCGCGCCGCGCTGCGGGCCGCGCTCCCGGCGGCGCAGCGCGCGGCCCGCGCCGCCGCCTGACGCTCAGCCCGCCAGGCAGGTGGCGGTCGCCACCGCGCACGTGCGGCCCTGGCCGTCGACGAGGCTGCCTTCGACCGTGCCGACGCGGCGCCCGGCCCGCACGACGCGGCCCTCGGCGACCACGTCGGAGCCGTCGAGCACGACGGGGCGCAGGAACTGGACGTTCATCTGCAGCGTCGTGCCGAAGGCGCCCTCGGGCAGCGTCGTCATGTAGGCGAAGAACATCGCGCTGTCGAGCAGGGTGGCGACGACGCCGCCGTGCATGGCCGCCGTCGGCGCGTCGCCCTCGGGCTCGGCCCGCATGACGACCGAGGCCCGGCCGTCGTCGAGCTCGCCGGGGCGGATGTCGAGCAGCTCCGCGATCGCGGGCCGCGGCAGCTGCCCACGGGCGATCCCCTCGACGATCTCTCGGCCGGTCATGCGTGGTTCCTCTCCCTAGACACTCTCTCTAGAGAGACTGTCTACTAGGATCCGCGCCGATGCGCAACGCCGACCGTCGCGACGCCATCCTCGCCGCCGCCCTCGAGGTCTTCGCGCAGCGCGGCTACGGCGGCGCGAGCATGAGCGAGATCCGCGTCGCTGCCGGCGCCAGCACCGGCAGCCTGTACCACCACTTCCCGACGAAGGAGCACATCGCCGCCGCGCTCGTCCTCGACGCGCTCGCCGACTTCCACGGCGCGTTCCTCGCGGTGCTCGACCGCGCCGGCGACGACGCACGCGCCGCCATCGAGGGCGGCGTGCGCGCCTACCTCGAGTGGTCCGAGGCGCACCGCCGCGAGGCGCGGCTGCTCGTCGTCGAGATGGACGCGGCCGTAGCCGCCGCGGCCGGGGATCGCCTGCGCGACGCCAACCGCTCGTTCTTCGCCGCGGTCGATCGCTGGACGCGCGCCCGCATCGAGGCGGGGCAGCTGCGCGAGCTGCCGCCGCCGGTCCTGCACGCGCTGTGGATGGGGCCGGCGTCGCAGCTCGCCCGCAACCGGCTCACCGGGCGCCCGTCGGAGCCCGTCGACGGCCTCGCCGGCGCGCTCGCCGCCGGCGCCTGGCGGGCGCTGGCCCCGTAACCGCCGCGACCCCGGCGGTTTGCGCGGCGGCGCGGCAAGGCAACCGGTGTCCATGGTGCGTCGCCTGCTGCTCTGTGTCGTGCTCGCGTCGCTGCTGCTCGCTCCCGCGGGGGCGCGGGCGCAGCAGGACCTGCTCATCCCATCCGACCAAGGCACCGCGACGACCGCCCAGGGCGCCGGCCCGGCCGCCGGCGGCGATCCGTTCGCGGAGGCCGTCTCCGCGCTGCAGCACGACACCGTCTGGGTCGACCCCGACAACGCAGCGGGCGTCAGCGCGGGGGAGGCCGACGAGATCCGCTCGGCGATCCAGCGCGAGGGCGGCGGCATCGAGGTCGCGGTCTTCCCGCCGGGCGCCGGCGATCCGGGGCTGCTGGCCCGCGACATCGGCGAGCAGATCCGCCGCAACGGGGCCTACGTCGTCATCGCGGGGCCGGAGGGCCGCACGATCGACGCACGCAGCACCGACCTCGGGACCGGCGAGGCCTCGCAGATCGTCAAGGCGAGCGCCGAGGACTCGACGACCAAGGACGGCGGCGACATCCTGCTCGACGCGGTGGCCGACATCGGCGACGCCCGCGCGGACGGTGGCGGCGACTCCTCCGGCGCCGGCTCCGGCGGCGCGCTGATCCTGCTCGGCGCGATCGTCGTCGGCGGCGGGGCGGTGCTCTTCTTCCGCCGGCGCCGGCAGCGCGCCGAGGAGCGCGCCGAGGTCGAGCAGGTGCGCGCCCTCGCCGACCAGGACCTCGTCGCGCTGGGCGACGACATCCGCGCGCTCGACCTCGACATCGAGATGCCGGGCGTCGACTCGCGCGCGAAGGAGGACTACGCCCGGGCGCTGGAGGCGCATTCGAGCGCGAACGAGGCGCTGCGCCGCGCGCGCACGCCCGAGGACTTCGAGCCGATTTCGCACACGCTCGCCGAGGGCCGCTACGCGATGGAGTCCGCCAAGGCGCGGCTCGAGGGTCGGGAGCCGCCCGAGCACCGCCCGCCGTGCTTCTTCGACCCGCGGCACGGGCCGTCGACCCGCGACGTCGAATGGGCGCCCGAGTGGGGCGAGCCGCGGCTCGTGCCCGCCTGCGAGGCGGACGCCGTCCGCGTCGAGAGCGGCCGGGAGCCGATGGCCCGCGAGATCGAGCTCGCCGGCTACGGCCGCACGCCGTACTGGAACGCGCCCGCCTACTACGGGCCCTACGCCGGCGGCTTCTTCGGCGGCTTCGGCGGCACCGGGCTGCTGACCGGCTTCCTCGCCGGCTCGCTGCTGACGAGCATGTGGGCGGCCCCGATGGCGTGGGGCGGGGGCTGGGGCGACGGCGGCGGCTGGGGCGACGGCGGCGGGGACTTCGGCGGGGGCGACTTCGGCGGCGGGGACTTCGGCGGCGGGGACTTCGGCGGGGACTTCGGCGGCGGCGGCGACTTCTGACGACCCGCCCGGCGATACTGCGCGGATGCGCCTGCTCGACGAGGCGATCGCCGCCCACGGCGGTCGCGAGCGCTTCGCGGCGCTCGAACGACTGCGCCTGCGCCTCACCGTCGGCGGGCTCGCCTGGCCCGTCCGCGGCATGCGGGCCCCGTTCGAGCTCGACGCGACCGTGGAGCTGCACCGCCCGGCCGTCGCGTTCGCCGGCCTCCCGGAGGTCGACCTCGCCGCGCGCCCGCGCTTCGGGCTCCGCTGGTCGGCGTACGAGCAGGCGTGGTTCTGCGCGATGGCGCTGTGGAACTACACGACGCTGCCGTGGCTGCTCGAGCGCTGCGAGGTCGAGGAGCTCCCTGGGCGCCGCGTGCGGGCCCGCTTCCCCGCCGGCGTGCCGACCCACTCGCCGGTCCAGACCTTCCACCTCGACGACGCCGGCCGGATCGCCCGCCACGACTACACCGCGACCGCGTTCGGCCGCTGGGCCGCTGCCCAACACCGGTCAACCGATTTTCAGACCTTTGGTGGTCTGGTGCTCGCGACCCGCCGCCGCGTCACCCCGCGAGGCCTGCCGCTGCCGGTCCTCGTGTCGATCGCGGTGCACGACGGGGAGGTCTGCTGAAGGAGGCGTCGAAAAGCGCCTGTTTTGCAGGGCTTCTTCCGGGCCTCCGGCCCGCTAGAATACGTAGTGCATGTCGGCACGTTCCGGGGAAGAGCTCAACGAGCTCGAAGCACGACAGGAGCCCCGGCTCGTCAAGGCGCTGGAGATGGTCGCCCCTGGCACGGCCCTGCGCGAGGGGATCGACAACATCCTGCACGCGCACACCGGCGGCCTGATCGTCATCGGTGAGCCCGACGACCTCAGCTTCCTCTTCTCGGGCGGCATCAAGCTCGACGTCGACTACACGCCGGCGCTGCTCTACCAGGTGGCGAAGATGGACGGCGGCATCGTCTGCAACGCCAACGCGACCAAGATCGCGATGGCGAACGTCCAGCTGATCCCCGACCCGACCATCCTGTCGCTGGAGACCGGCACCCGCCACCGCACGGCGGAGCGCGTCTCCAAGCAGACCGACGCGCTCGTCATCGCGATCTCCGAGCGCCGCGAGGTGGTCTCGCTCTACGTCGACGGCGCCAAGTACATCCTCGAGGACATCCCCGTCGTCCTGGCCAAGGCGAACCAGGCGCTCGCGACCCTCGACAAGTACCGCACCCGCCTCGACCAGGTCTCAACGCGCCTGACCGCGCTGGAGTTCGAGGGCGGCGCGACGCTGCACGACGTGCTCACCGTGCTGCAGCGCTCGGAGCTGGTGACGCGGATGGCGGTCGAGATCGAGCGCTACATCGTCGAGCTCGGCACCGAGGGCCGGCTCATCGAGATGCAGCTCGAGGAGACGATGGTCGGCACCGCCTCCGACAAGGCGGCGCTGATCCGCGACTACCTCGCCGACCCCAGCGACGAGGCGTTCGCCAGCGCGCTGGACCAGATCGGTCGCCTGCCGCACCAGGACCTGCTCGACTTCGGCCGCCTCGCCGAGGTGCTGGGCTACGACCGCAAGCTGAACACGCTCGACTACCCCGTCTCGCCGCGCGGCTTCCGCATCCTGGGCCGCATTCCCCGTCTGCCGAAGATCGTCGTCTCGCAGATCGTCCGCGACTTCGGCGGACTCGACGAGATGCTCGCCGCCACCGACGCGGAGCTGGAGGCCGTGGAGGGCGTCGGCGAGATCCGGGCGAAGGACATCCGAGAGGGCCTTCGCCGCCTGCAGGAGATCAACCTGGTCGACCGCTACCTGCAGACCTAGGCGACCGCCATGGCCGCCGACGCTTCACCCACCGACCAGGACCCAGAGGAGGACACCATCACCGACGTCACTGAAGAGCAGCTGCTGGAGGACCTGGAGGTCGAGCGCGAGGTCGAGTGCATCGACTTCGAGATCGGCGACTCGGTCGTGTACCCGCATCATGGTGCCGGCAAGGTGCTCAAGAAGGAGAACAAGAAGATCTTCGGTGAGGAGCGCGAGTACCTCACCATCAAGATCCTCCACAACGACATGACCGTCATGGTCCCGTGCGAGAACGCCGCGGTGGCGGGCCTGCGCCGGATCATCGACGAGGAGGCCGTCAAGAAGGTTCTGTCGGTGCTCGAGGACCAGGAGTCCGAGATGCCGAAGAACTGGAACCGCCGGTTCAAGCACAACCGCGACAAGATCAAGACGGGCGACATCTACGAGCTCGCCGAGGTGGTTCGCAACCTCGCGCTGCGTGAGTTCGAGAAGGGCCTGTCGACCGGCGAGAAGCAGATGTTCACGCGGGCGAAGAAGATCCTCGCGTCCGAGCTGATGTACGCGCTCGACAAGGACGAGGAGGCCGCCGAGGCGTACCTCGACGACCTGCTGGCCCGGTCGGCGCAGGAGAAGGGCATCCTCCCCGCCGCGAAGTAGCGGTCCGACTCCGTTGGCGGTTGCGCTCCTCGTGGCCGCCGGACGTGGCGAACGCCTTGGCGCCCCCGGGCCCAAGGCGTTCGTCATGTTGGGCGACCGTCCCCTGTACGCCTGGTCGCTGGAGGCGCTGCGCGCCGCGCCGTCGGTGACGCAGGTCGTCGTCGCCGTGCCGGCCGGCAGCGAGGCCGAGATCGACGGCGCGCTCGCCGTCGCCGGCGGGGCGTCGCGCTCGGAGTCCGTCCGCAACGCGCTGGCGGCCGCGCCGGCCGCCGATGACGTCGTGGTCGTCCACGACGCCGCGCGCCCGCTGCTCGACGCCGGTCTGGTCGAGCGCTGCGTCGCCGGCCTCGAGGGCTTCGACGCCGTCGTGGCCGCCGCGCCCGTCACCGACACGATCAAGCGCGCCGGGGGCGATCACGTCGTCCGCGAGACGCTCGACCGATCGGCGCTGTGGGCGGTCCAGACGCCGCAGGTCTTCCGGCGCGAGGCGCTCGAGCGCGCGCTCGCGCAGCCGTCCGAGGTGCTCGCCGCCGCCACCGACGACGCCGGGCTGGTCGAGGCCCTCGGCGGCCGCGTCGGCGTCGTGCCGTCGGCGCGCGAGAACCTCAAGGTCACCACGCCGATCGACCTCCGCGTCGCCGAGCTGCTGCTGGACGAGCGCCGCGGCCCTGCCTGAGAGCTGAGGGAGGGAGGCAGGGCCGCGGCCGGCGGAGGGCTAGTGGCCGGCGATGCCCTCGTCAGGGCCGCCGTCGAAGCGCGGCGCCGGGCCCGGCGGCACGTACGGCGTGCCCGCGGAGCCCTCGTCAGGGTGGCTCGCGACGCCGGTCGGCGCTGACGGGGTGTACGTCGCGCCGGCGATGCCCTCGTCCGGGTGGCTGCTCACGCCGGCGCCGGGGCTCACGACGGCCGGCGCGGAGCCCGCGTCGTCGGAGGCCGGGGCGGTGCCGTCGCTGTCCACGGCGATGAGGACGACGCCGAGGGCGACCGCAGCGAGGATGGCCACCATCGCCGCGATCGCGACCATCCGGTGAGCCCGGGTCCACGGCACCAACGCCGCGGCGTTCGGGTGGGGCATGTGCAGATGAGCGGCTGGGTTGGTCATGTGACCCTCCTGGGTACTGCTCGCCGGGGCGCGGCGGCTGCTGTGGCGGCGGTCGGGAGTCGCGCCGTCGCGGCGAGCTTCTGCCGCGCCGGCAACGTCGCGGTATCGCGCCGCTAACGACGGGTTAACGCTCGGACCCCGGCCCCTCGCGAGCCCCGCGGAGCAAGTTGCGGCTGGTACGTTCGCGGTGGGGGACTTGTCGCCATGGACTTCCGCCTCCTCGGCCCGATCGAGGTCTCCGACGGCCATCGCACGCTCACGCTGGGCGGCCCGAAGCAGCGGGCGCTCCTGGCGACGCTCCTGCTGCACGCCAACGAGGTCGTCTCGCGCGACGCCCTCATCGACGCGCTGTGGGGGGCGACGCCGCCGGAGACCGCGGTCACCGCGCTCCACGTGCAGGTGTCGCACCTGCGCAAGCTCCTCGACCCCGAGCGGGGCGACGGCGGCGATCGCGTCCTCCTCACCCGGCCGCCCGGCTACGTGCTCGTCGTCGACCCCGACGACGTCGACGTCTTCCGCTTCGAGCGGCTGGCCGCCGCGGGGCGCGAGGCGCTCGCCCGCGACGATCCCGCCCGCGCGGCGGGCGACCTCGCCCGGGCCCTCGCGCTGTGGCGCGGCCCGCCGCTCGCCGACCTGGCCTACGAGGGGTTCGTCCAGGTGACGATCTCGCGGCTGGAGGAGCTCCGGCTGGCGGCGCTCGAGGACTGGCTCGACGCCGAGCTCCAGCTCGGCCACCACGCGGCGGTGGTCGGCGAGCTGCGGGCGCTCGTCTCCGACCACCCGCTCCACGAGCGCGCCCAGGCGCAGCTCGTGCTCGCGCTCTACCGCTCCGGGCGCCAGGCCGAGGCGCTCGAGGCCTACCACCGGGCCCGCGGCGCGCTCACCGACGAGGTCGGCATCGAGCCGAGCCGGCCGCTGCGCGACCTCCACACCGCGGTCCTGCGCCAGGACCCCGGCCTGGACCGCGAGGGTCGCTAGCTCGCGCCGAGCACGGCCATCGCCGCGTTGCGGCCCGGGATGCCGCTCACGCCGCCGCCGCGCCGCGCGCCGGCGCCGCAGAGCAGGACGCGCTCGTGCCGCGTCTCCACGCCCCAGCGGCCCACCTCGTCGTCGCGCTCGGCGAACGGCCAGGCGAGGTCGCGGTGGAAGATGTGGCCGGCCGGCAGCCCGAGCTCGGCCTCGAGCTCGGGCGGGGTGCGGGCCTCCAGGCACGGCCGGCCCGACGGGTCGCGCCACAGGCAGTCCTCGATCGGCTCGGCGAGCACGGCGTTCAGCGAGCGCAGCGTGGCCGCGACCGCCTGCTCCTTGGCGTCCGGCCGCCCGTCGCCGAACAGCCGTGCGGGCATGTGGAGCCCGAAGAGCGTCAGCGTCTGGGCGCCGGCGGCCCGCAGCTCGGGGCCGAGGATCGACGGGTCGGTGAGCGAGTGGCAGTAGATCTCGCACGGCGGCAGCTCCGGGATCCGCCCCGAGGCGGCCTCCTCGTAGGCGCGCTGGAGCTGCGCGTAGCCCTCGTTGACGTGCAGCGTGCCGGCGAACGCGTCCCGCGGGTCGACGTCCGCGTCCCGCAGGCGCGGCAGCCGGCGCAGGAGCATGTTGACCTTCAGCTGGGCGCCCTCCGGCGCGGCCGGCGGCGTCTCGCCGAGCAGGCCGGCGAGCGCGGCCGGCGCGACGTTCGCGAGGATCCAGTCGCCGGCGAGGCGCTCGCCGCCGGCCAGCCGGACCTCCCCGTCGGGGGAGATCGCGGTCACCTCCGCGCCGGTGCGCAGCTCGGCGCCGGCGGCACGCGCCGCGGCGGCGAGGGCGCCCGTGACGGCGCCCATGCCGCCGACGGGGACGTCCCAGTCGCCCGTGCCGTTGCCGATGACGTGGTAGAGCAGGCAGCGGTTCTGGCGCAGGTCGGCGTCGTGGGCGGACGCGAAGGTCCCGATGAGGGCGTCGGTGAGGACGATCCCGCGGCGGGCGTCGTCGCCCGGGAACGCCGCCTCGATCGCCTCGCCGATCGGCCGCTCGAAGATCGCCTCCCAGGCCGCGTCGTCGTCGACGAGCGCGCGCAGCTCGTCGCGCGAGCGCAGCGGCTCGAGCAGGGTGGGGGCGACCCGCTGCGCGACCCGCGCGGTCATCGCCTCCCAGGCGCCGAGGTCCGGGTCGAGCAGGCCGCCGTCGCCGACCGGCGTGTACGAGGCGATCCGGCGGCGGCGCAGCTCGAGCGGCAGCCCGAGCTCCCGGACGATCTCGCGCGGCAGCAGGCTGACGAGGTACGAGTAGCGCGACAGCCGCGCGTCGACGCCCGGGAACGCCTGCTCGGAGACCGCGGCGCCGCCGAGGCGCCCGAGGCGCTCCAGCACGACGACGCGCCGGCCCGCGCGGGCGAGGTAGGCGGCCGCGGTGAGCCCGTTGTGTCCGCCTCCGACGATGACGGCGTCGTAGCGCTGGGGCGACATGGGCGCAGAAGCTAGCCCGTCGATACTGTCCGGCGGCGCATGCTGACCGACTACCACGTCCATCTCCGCCCGGACGAGCCGGGCACGACCGCCGACCGGTTCTTCACCGCCGCCAACGCCGAGCGCTTCCGCGCGTCCGCCGAGGAGCACGGCATCGCGGAGCTGGGCGTCTCAGAGCACGTCTACCGCTTCCGCCAGGCGCTCGACGTCTGGGACCACGACCTCTGGCGCAAGAGCGCGACCGACGACCTCGACGAGTACTGCGCGTTCGTGCGCGAGGAGACCGACCTCAAGCTCGGCATCGAGGCGGACTTCGTCCCCGGGCGCGAGGACCGCATGGCCGAGCTGCTGGCCGCGCGCGACTGGGACTACGTCGTCGGCTCGGTGCACTTCCTCGGCGACGAGGCGCTCGACCACCCCGACTACGACATCTGGGAGCGCAACGCTTCGCGGCCGGAGCGGGTGTGGAGCCGCTACTTCGAGTGGCTCGGCGAGGCGGCGCGGACCGGCATGTTCGACATCCTCGCCCACCCCGACCTCGTGAAGATGTGGGGCGGGCGCCGGCCGCGCCCCGAGGGCGACCTGCGCCGCTTCTACGAGCGCGCGATGGACGGCATCGTCGAGTCCGGCATCGCCGTCGAGGTCTCCACCGCGGGCCTGCGCAAGCCGACCGGCGAGATCTACCCGGCCACGCCGTTCCTGGAGATGCTGCTCGACGCGGGCTGCCCGATCGCGCTCTCCAGCGACGCCCACGTGCCCGAGCACGTCGGCTACGGCTACGAGCAGGCGCTGGAGACCCTGGCGCAGCTGGGCGTCACCGAGCTGTGCGTCTTCGAGCGCCGCGAGCGCCGGATGGAGCCGATCGGCGCGACGTGATGATCGGCCAGGGCTACGACTCGCACCGCTTCGCGGAGGGCCGCCCGCTGATCCTCGGCGGGGTCGAGATCCCGCACGACCGCGGGCTCGCCGGGCACTCCGACGCCGACGTCCTCACCCACGCGGTCATCGACGCGCTGCTCGGCGCCGCGGGACTCGGCGACATCGGCCACCACTTCCCCGACACCGACGAGCGCTGGCGCGGCGCCGACTCGATCGCGCTGCTGCGCGAGGTCGTGCGGCTCGTGGGGGAGGCCGGGCTGGAGCCGGTCAACGTCGACGCGACCGTCGTGATGGAGCGCCCGAAGGTCGGGCCCCACCGCGAGGCGATGCGCCGGCGGCTGGCCGAGGCGCTCGGGCTCGACCCGGCGCGCGTCAACGTGAAGGCGACGACCGGCGAGAAGATGGGCTTCGTCGGTCGCGAGGAGGGCGTCGCGGCCCTCGCCGTGGCCCTGCTGCGCGAGCGGCGCTAGCGGCGGGCGGGCGGCGGGGCGGCTCGCGCCGCCCCGCCGGTGCGCATCAGCGGATCTTCACCCGCAGCTTGGCGTGCTTGCCCTTGGCCATCGCGACCTTCACGGTGACCTTCTTGTCCTTCTTGTCGGCCTGCTTGCCGCCGCGCAGCGACTGCTTGCCGAGGACGAGGGCGACCTTGCGCTTGCCGAACCCCTTGGCGGTCACGGAGCGCTTGCCGACCTTCGTCACGCGGGCCTTCTTGCCGCCCTTGGCGGTGACGCCCTGGCCGCCCGTGAGATGCGCGGGCTTGGGCAGGCCGACCGTCACCTTCTTGACCTTCTTGGCGCCCTTGACGGTGACGCGCAGCACGCCCTTGGAGAACACCGCGCGCGCCTTCGCCTTGGCCTTCTTGCCGCGGCTCGCCGCGGAGCGCAGGTTGCCGCAGACCTCGAAGGTGCCCTTGGTGGTGTGCTTCCTGCCGTTGTGGCCGGTGAAGACGCCGTCGCCCTTGAGCTCCTCACCGCAGCGCAGCGCGCGCGTGGTCATCAGGATGCCGTCCTTGCCGCCCTTGAGCTCGAGCTCGAAGCGCGACAGCGGGACGTCCGGGATCCCCACGAACGTGTTCTGCACGCGGCCGCTCGGCAGCAGCGCCGTCTTGCCCGCCAGCGTGATGCTGAGCAGGCCCGACAGCCGCAGCTCGAGCTCGGGCAGCCCGCCGCCGGCCGGCGTCACGAGCTTCACCGGCCCGGACAGCGGGATCGGCAGCAGCGGCGTGATCGCCGTCGCGCGGCCGACGGTGTTCTTGTCGCCGCAGTCCTCGCCGGCCTTGCAGGCGACGGCGCCGACCTTCAGGACGTCCACGCCGACCCCGTCGGGGAGCGTGACCTGGACCTCCTTGGCGGCGATCTCGCCCTCGCCCTGGCTGACGACCGCGGTCACGCCGGGATGCGCGCCCTTGCCGACCGAGGACCGGTCGCCGATGACGCCCTTCAGCTTGGGCTCGAACGGCACCTTGTCGCAGTCGGTCGCCTGGTACGGCGTCGTCGCCTCCGACGTCTTGCCGCCCACCGCGGTGAACCGCGCGGTCAGCTCCTGCTGGGCGCAGCTCGTCGCGTTGCGCATGAACCCCTTGCGATCGAGGTCCAGCTTCACGCGCCGCAGGTTCAGCGGGATCCCGCCGACGATCTGCGGCAGGTCGTTGGCCTTGACCTCCAGGCCCGAGTCCTTCGGGCGGACGGAGATGTGCGCGAAGCTCACCGTCGTGCCGAGGTCGAACGGGCCG
Organism: Capillimicrobium sp.; assembly: GCA_035761245.1. Classification (GTDB taxonomy): domain Bacteria; phylum Actinomycetota; class Thermoleophilia; order Solirubrobacterales; family Solirubrobacteraceae; genus Capillimicrobium. The sequence continues at coordinate 13,576 of DASTRJ010000143.1, forward strand.
ACCTTGCCGGGGACGGTGATCGCCAGGGAGGCGAGCGTGCCCTCCTTGAACGGCGCGACGATGTAGACGTCGCCGTTGATGTTCAGCGGCTCGGGGCCGGGGCCGGCGACGAGGTTCGCCGAGCCGACGCGGCTGTTGTCCGGGCACTGGCCGTCACGGGCCTTGCCGACCTCGCAGAGGCCGATGCCGCCGCCGAGCCCGCCGACCAGGCCGGGCGGGAACGACAGCTCCATGTCCTTCAGGCGCTGCGTCTTCGTCTCGCGCGAGACGACCTGCGTCATCGACGTCGACGCGCCGGCCGTCGACGGGTCGGTCTTCACCGACACCGACGGCGAGAACGGCAGCTCCTCGGGGCACGCACCGCCCTCGGGCGTGTAGGTCGCGTTGAACACGCTCTCCGCGCGCCCGTCGGGCTGGCCGCTGTACGGCTGGAGCACCGCGACGCTGCGGTACTGGCCGCACGTCGGCGGGGTCACGAGGATCGACTTGTTGCCGCCGCGGAACGTCAGGTTGAACGCCGTGAACGGCAGCTGCGGCAGGTCGCGGAAGACCGAGTGGACCTGGCCCGTCTTCGGGTCCGGGTTCACGTCGCCGACGAGCTTGATCCGGAAGCCCGGACCGGGCACGTCGACGAAGATCCGCAGCATCTGGCCCGGATGGGGCTCGCCCTCGTAGACGTCGCCGGTGAGGACGCCGACGAGCGGCGAGGCGAACGACACCGTGCCGATCTTCGAGGCGGCCGGGCACTCCGGGGCCTTGCGCTCGCCACGGGCGAACTTCGCGTCGGGGCACGCCTCGAGGCCCTGGGCGGTGCCCGGGTTCAGCGCCGTGCCCTCCGGCAGCGAGACCGTCGTCGTGGCGACGTGCGCCTGGTGGATCGGCCCCTCGTCGGCCGGGAACCCGAGCGTGATCGTGTAGGCGGCGTTGCTGTCGATCTCGCTCGTGCTCGGCCGGACGTTCAGCGTCGGGGTGAACGGGACGTTCTCGCACCCGGTCGGCATGAACGAGGCGCTGGCCGTGGCCGGGTCGCCATCGTACGGGGTCACGTTGACGCGGGTGGTCGCCTCACGGCACGACGTGGGGAGGGTCACGAAGGCCTTGCCGTTCGGCGTGGCGCCGAGCAGCGTCAGGTCCATGCCCGTGACGCGCATCGGCGCTCCCAGGAACGAGTTCGGGAGGTTGTCCAGCAGCGACGTCAGCCCGAAGTCGGAGGTGTCGCGCACGTCCACGACGGACTGGATCCGGATCGACTCGAGGATCTCGATGCCCAGGCGTGCGGGCTCGCCGGGCGAGGGCTCGAGGTTGTAGACGGTGCCGGGCACGGAGAGCGGGAGCTCGAGCGCCTGGCGCGTCTTGGCGCGGCGGAAGCCGGCCGTCCGGGTGGTGGCGCGACGGGTCGTCGCGCGGGTGCCGCCGACGCCGAGCGCGCCGCACAGGACGGGCAGGCTCTGGCACAGCGGCTGCGTCACCGGGTCCAGCGGATCGAGGATCGGCTGGAGGGGGTTCAGGATCGGATCGAGCGGGTTCGTCCCGCCGCCTCCGCCCGGCAGCCCCGAGGACGTGTGCACCGTCGTCGACCCGACGATGCTGTCCGTGCCGCAGTTGCCCGCCTCGAACGTGGCCTGCGGGCACTTCGCGACCGCGTTCGGGTCGCCGACGAAGCCGGGCGGCAGATCGATCCGCATCGCCTTCGGCGTCGACCCTCCGCCGAACTTCATCGACAGCGTGAAGTTGGGATGCGATCCCGCCTGCGTGTTCGCGGGCTGCGTGGTCAGCGAGTCGATCGTGATCGCTGACGCGCTGGCCGGCGCAAGCGCTCCGAGCGCCATCGCGGCCGCCACGGCGACCGCTCTCCTCCAGGTCATTCCTTGCCCTCCCTCAAAGATGGACTACCGGCCGGTGCCCGCACCGCCGATACCCCGAAACGTAGCTGAACATGCGTTCAGAACGAATGAGCGGCGCGGAACTTGCGGTCTTGAAGCCTGAGGCGTCGAAAACCCGACGTTCGGCCACTTCGCCACGGAGTGCGTTTGAACCGGGCGCCGGCGGGGTTACGCGGCGCGGCTCGCCCGGCGCCGCGCGGCGGCGCGGCGCATCTCCTCCTGCTCGACCTCGCGCTTGAGCTGCACGAGCGAGCCGCGCAGGTTGCGCCGGACCGTCGGGGCCGCGACGCGCTCGGCGATCCAGCCGAAGACGCCGCCGCCCGCGATGCCGTAGCTGAAGCGCAGCTCGACGCGCGTGCGGTCGGGGCCCACGGCCCGCAGGCGCCAGCGCCCGCGCTGGTCGATGCCGGTGACGGAGTGCCAGGCGACGTCGCCGGGCTCGCGCCACTCGACCACCTCGACGAGCCCGCCCACCTCCGCGGAGCCGACGTGCATGAGCGTGCGGTAGCGCGCGCCGAGGCCGCGGGCGCGCTCGCCCGCCACCTCCCAGCGCGTCACGCCGACGAGGACGTGCAGGTAGCGCTGCGGGTCGGTGACGACCTCCCACACCGACTCGCGCGGGGCGGCCACGTCCGTGGCGACCGAGATCCTCATCCTACCACCGGCCAGCGCCGCTCCGAGGCGAGCGCGTCGAGCGTCTCCTGCATGCGGGCGACGACCTCGGCGTAGACGACGTCCACGTCCGGGTCGGGTCCGAACTCCTCGGCCAGGTCGATCCGCGGCAGCACCTCCACGACGATCTTGGACGGAAGCGGCACGTGCGGCACGACCCCGCCGACGTTGACGCCGGTCGGCAGCCCGACCGAGATCGGCAGCGAGGGCAGGCCGAGCATGCGCGCGACGGGCCCGCCGCGCCCGAGGAAGAGCGCGGTCTCCTGGCCGCCGATCGCCACGACCGGCACGATCGGCACGCCGGCGTCGAGCGCGAGGCGCACGAACGCGCGCCGCCCGGCGAGGTCGACGCGGGCGCTCTCCCAGCTCGGCCGGTGGGCCTCGTGGCTGCCGCCGGGGTAGTGCAGGACCGCCGCGCCGGCGGCGAGCGCCTCCGCGGCGGTGCCGGGGTCGTCGAGCTCGTAGAACGGGCGCTCGACGCCGAAGAAGGTCGAGAACGCGAGCGTGAGGACGCCGGTGTCGGGGCTGCGCTGCCCGCCGCTGCGGTTGCCGACGAGCAGGACCGGGCCCTGCTCGGGGACGTGGGCGAGGCCGCGCACCTCGGCCCGGTGCCACAGCGACGACAGCAGCCACTGGCGCGGCAGCCGCTCGCGGATCGCGTCGGGGTCGCGGGCCTCGAGCACGGCGTCGGGTGCCCGGGGGCCGCGCTGCAGCGGGCCGGCGACGGCGCGGACCAGGGTCGTGGCGCCCACCACGGCGCTCACGCGGCGAGGCGGCGCACCCGCGACCGGCGGCGCGGAGCCTCGCACTCGGCGAAGAAGTCGGTCAGCAGGCGGTTGACGTCGTCGGCCCGCTCGACCTGGGGCACGTGGCCGCAGTCGTCGAGCAGGACCTGCCGCGCGCCGGGGAGCGCCCGCGCGACGTGGCGCTCGAAGGCGCACGGGATGAGGCGATCGTGCGAGCCCCAGACGAAGAGCGCGGGCGCCTCGAGCTCGGCGAGGCGGCGGTAGAACCCGTTGCGCCCGAACGGGGCGTCGAGGTAGATGTTGCGGGCGGAGGACAGGAAGGCGTAGCGGGCGCCGGCGCTGCCGTAGATGCGCTGGAACTCGTCGACGACGATGTCCGCCAGCGCCGGGTCGATCGCGTCCGGGTCGGCGAACAGCGACCAGAACTGGGAGGTCACCGCGGCGCGCGGGATCGCGTGCGGCAGCAGCCCGAGCTCGGGGCGCAGGAGGCGGACGATCGGGTGCAGCTCGCGCTTGACGAAGGCGACCGCGGGACAGAGCAGCGCGAGGCCGGCGACGCGCTCGGGCGCGCGCAGGCCGACCTCGATCGCGACGCGGCCGCCCATGGAGTTGCCGGCGAGGTGGGCGCGCTCGACGCAGAGCGCATCCATGACGTCGAGCACGGTCTCGGCGAACCAGCGCGCGTTGTACGGCGCGGTGATCGGCTTCGACGAGCCGCCGAAGCCGGGGAAGTCGAGGGCGTGGACCCGATGGCCGGCGCGCGCGAGCGCCGCGGCCGTCTCGAAGAAGGAGCTCTTGGTGCCGCCCAGGCCGTGCAGCAGCAGCACCTCCGGCCCGGAGCCGATCGACAGCACCGACACCGTGCGGCCCGGAAGCGGGACGTCGTGGATGCGCAGGTGCGGCGGACGGCCGTTCGGCAGGCGGAAGCGGCCCTCGAACCCGACCGCGAGGTCCAGGTTCCCGCGCGCGTAGAGCAGCCGCTCCGAGAACGCCTGGAGACCGGAGATCTCGCCCTCCCGCAGCCGCATCCACGTCTCGGAGTCCGTCCCGATGACGACGTCGGGCCTGGTGCGCGTGGTGCCGTTGCGGACGCGCGCCTCGCGCTCGGTGAGCCGGATCTCCCACGTCCGCCCGAGGTCGCCCAGGCGCACGTGGTAGGTCGCGTCGAAGCCCCGGTCGGCCCCGAGATAGCGCTCGGGGAGCGTCCGGAAGGCGCGGTCGACGGCGGCGAGATTCGACATCACGACATGAACCGTATTCGGCCGGTCGGTCGCGTGTTGAAGCTTTCTCCGTACATTGCGGGGATATGCCCCCGATCCGCCTCCATGACACCAGAACCGGGTCCGTGGTCGAGCTCGTCCCGCGCGACCCCGGACGGGTCGGGATCTACGCCTGCGGACCCACGGTCTACGGCCGCATCCACATCGGCAACGCCCGGCCGTTCGTCGTCTTCTCGCTGCTGAAGCGCTTCCTCGAGCACGAGGGGCTCGCGGCGACGCTCGTCGTCAACGTCACCGACATCAACGACAAGATCTACGACGCCGCGCGCGCCGCGGGGATGCCGAGCGCCGACCTCGCCCGCGAGATGACCGCGGCGTACGTCGCCGACACCGACGGCCTCGGCCTGGGCCGCCCCGACCACGAGCCGAAGGCGACCGAGACGCTCGCCGAGATCATCGACCTCATCGCGGCGCTCGTCGAGCGCGGGCACGCCTACGAGGCCGGCGGCGACGTGCTGTTCAGCGTTCGCAGCGACCCCGCCTACGGCGACCTCTCGCACCGGTCGGTCGACGACATGGACCAGGGGGAGGGCGTCGAGGGCGCCGACCGCAAGCGCGACCCGCTCGACTTCGCCCTGTGGAAGGCCCACAAGGCCGACGAGGACACGGCGTGGGACTCCCCGTGGGGCCGCGGCCGGCCCGGCTGGCACATCGAGTGCTCGGCGATGGCCGAGAAGCTCCTCGGGGTCGGCTTCGACATCCACGGCGGCGGCAGCGACCTCGTCTTCCCGCACCACGAGAACGAGGCGGCGCAGACCCGCGCCGGCCGCGGCGGCGAGCTCGCCCGGATCTGGATGCACAACGGGATGCTGCAGCTCGGCGGCGAGAAGATGGCCAAGTCGGTCGGCAACATCGCCCCGCTGCACGAGGTCCTCGAGCGCTGGGGCCGCGACGCCGTGCTGCTCGCCTTCTGCTCGGCGCACTACCGCCAGCCGATGCAGTTCAGCGACGCGGTCATGGAGCAGGCGACGGCCGGCGTGGCGCGGATCCGCGAGGCCGGGCGCGGCGTGGTGGCGGGCGACTCGCCCGCGGACATGGCGCCGATGCGCGACGCCTTCTTCGCCGCGCTGGCCGACGACTTCAACACGCCGCAGGCGCTCGCCGCGCTGTGGGAGTGGATCCGCGAGGCCAACCGCCGCGGTTCGGTCGGCGACGCCCACCTGCGCGAGATGCTGGACGTGCTCGCGCTCGAGAACCTGCTCGAGGCCGACGAGGGCGCGCCCGACGAGGTCGTCGAGCTCGCGCGGCAGCGGTCCGCCGCGCGGGCGGCGCGCGACTTCGCCGAGGCCGACCGGCTGCGCGACGAGATCGCCGCGGCGGGCTGGGCCGTCCGCGACACGGCCGACGGCTTCGAGCTCACGCCCGCGTGATCGTCTACGGCCGCAACCCGGTGCGCGAGGCGCTGCGCGCCGGGCGCCGGCCGGTGCACAAGGTCTGGGCGACGCGCCGCGCCGCCGACGAGCCGTGGCTGCGCGGCGTCGTGGTCCACGAGGCCAGGCCCGAGGCGATCGAGGCCCGCGCCGGCTCGAGCGCCCACCAGGGCATCTGCGCCGAGGTCGGCCCGTACCCGTACGCCGACGCGGCCGAGCTGCTCGCCGAGCCGGATCCGCTGATCGTGGCGCTCGACGAGCTCGAGGATCCGCAGAACGTCGGCGCGATCGCCCGCACCGCCGAGTGCGTCGGCGCGACCGGCGTCGTGCTCCCCGAGCGGCGCTCGGCGGAGGTCACGCCGGCGGTCTGCAAGGCGTCGGCGGGCGCGGTCGAGCACCTGCGCGTGGCGCGGGTGCGCAACCTCGCCGACTTCCTCGGCGAGGCCAAGGACGCGGGCTGCTGGTGCTACGGGGCGGCGGGGGAGGCCGGCGCCGAGCCGTACGACCGCCCGGACTACCGCGGCGGGGTCGTCCTGGTGCTCGGCGCGGAGGGCAAGGGCCTGCGCCGGCGGGTCGCGCAGTCGTGCGACGCGCTCGTCGCGCTGCCGATGCGCGGCCGCATCGGCTCGCTGAACGTCAGCGCCGCCGCCGCGGCGCTCCTGTACGAGATCTTGCAGCGCCGGCTTGACAGCGGGTCATAACTCTGGGTATATCTGCGCAGTCTCAACCGTGAGGTTGAGGTTGAGGTACTCATAACAGCATCTCTGGCGCCCTGGGAGGGCGCGCCAGGAGCTCTCTACGGAACTCGGTCGCTTGCTGGCGACCAGGGGGAACTGCTCCATGGCGCGTCTGTCCACACAGTCTCAAGGTCAACTTCAGGTCGATGACGGCTTCCTCATCGCCCTCGCGAAGCAGGGGAACGCCGATGCGTACGACCGCCTCGTGCGGCGCTACTACGGCTTCGTCCGGCTGAAGGCCTCGTCGTACTTCCTCGCCGGCGGCGACGCCGACGACCTCATCCAGGAGGGCCTCGTCGGCCTCTACAAGGCCGTGCGCGACTACCGGACCGACCGCGAGTCGAGCTTTCGCAACTTCGCGGAGCTGTGCATCACGCGCCAGATCATCACCGCGGTGAAGACGGCCACCCGCAACAAGCACACGCCGCTCAACGGCTACGTCTCGTTCTCGGCGGCGCCCGCGAACGCCGGCGACGGCGGCGAGCCGACGCTCGACGAGGTGATCCCGGGCCCGTCGGTCAACGACCCGGTCAACCAGGTGATCTCCTCCGAGGAGCTGCGCTCGCTCGTCTCCTGCATCTCGACCGCGCTGTCGGAGCTCGAGTCGCGCGTGCTGGCGCTGTACCTCGACGGCTACTCGTACGAGACGATCGGCGAGCGCATCGGCTGCGACACGAAGACCGTCGACAACGCGCTGCAGCGCGTGAAGCGCAAGGTCGGCACCCACCTCCGCTCGCGCGCCGTCCCCGCCTAGGTCCGCTCGCCGAACCCCTCTGGCATCCTGGCGCCGTGTCTCCGATCGCCCTCGTCCTGATCGTCGTCGCGGCGATCCTCCTCGGCATGATCGCCGGGGGCTACATCGCCGCCCGCC
>DASTRJ010000144.1:0-3784 GCA_035761245.1 Capillimicrobium sp.
GTCGTCGTGATCGGCGGCGGTCCCGCCGGTCTCGCCGCGGCGGTGTACGCGGGTTCCGAAGGGTTGCGCGTCGCGCTCGTCGAACGAACCTCGATGGGCGGCCAGGCGGGTACCAGTTCTCTGATTCGCAACTACCTCGGCTTCCCGCGCGGCGTGAGCGGCGCCGAGCTCGCGCAGCGCGCCTACCAGCAGGCGTGGGTCTTCGGCGCGCGCTTCCTGCTCATGCGCGAGGTGACCGCGCTGCGCCCCGGCGATCGCCGGCACGTCGTCGAGGTGGCCGGCGGCCTGGAGGTGACCGCGCGCGCCGTCGTGCTCGCCACGGGCGTCGCGTACCGGACGCTCGGCGTGCCGGAGCTCGACGGCTACCTCAACCGCGGGCTGTACTACGGGGCGTCCGTGTCCGAGAGCCAGGCGGTCGAGGGCCGCCAGGTCTTCGTGGTCGGCGGCGGCAACTCCGCCGGGCAGGCGGCGATGCACCTCTCGCGGTGGGCGCGGCAGGTCACGCTGCTGGTCCGCGGCGAGTCGCTGGCCGACAGCATGTCGAGCTACCTGCGTGGCGAGATCGAGTCGGCCGCGAACGTCGACGTGCGCCTGCGGTCCCGCATCGTCGGCGGCTCGGGCGACGGGCGGCTCGAGCGCGTGACGATCCGCGACGACGGCCTCGATCGCGAGACCGACGTGGAGACCGGCGGCGTGTTCGTCCTCATCGGCGGCCGGCCGCGCGGCGAGTGGGTGCCCGACGCGGTCGCGCGCGATCCCTGGGGCTACGTGCTGACCGGTCGCGACGCCGCCGCCGCGACCGGCTCGGCGACCACGCCGATGGCGCTGGAGACGAGCGTGCCGCACGTCTTCGCGGTCGGCGACCTGCGCAGCCACTCGACGAAGCGCGTCGCGAACGCGGTGGGGGAGGGCTCGGTCGTCATCCGGCAGGTCCACGAGTGCCTCGCGGCGGACGCCACCGCGACGGCCGCGCCGGCCTAGGAGGCGTGCGGTGACGGGCGCGCGCACCGTGCCGGCCTGGGTCCTCGCCGTCGCGCTCGCCGTGCCGGCGGCGGGCCTCGGGCTGCTGACGGCCGACTCGGACCTCGACGTCAGCCTCGAGCATCATCCCGCGCACTTCTGGATCGTGGTCGCGGCCGCCGGCCTGAACGCGGCGCTCGCCTACGCCACCTCCCAGGAGGCCCAGCGGCGCGGCGACGCGCGCGTGATGATGGTGAGCCTCGCGTTCCTGGCGGCGGCCGGGTTCCTCGGGCTCCACGCGCTGGCCACGCCGGGCGTGCTGCTCGACCAGCCGAACGCGGGCTTCGCGATCGCGACGCCGATCGGGCTGGTCATCGCATCCGGCTTCGCGGCGGCCTCGTCGCTGGACGCGATCTCGCTCGCCGTGGCGCGCCGGCTGCGCACAGCCCTGCTCGCCGCGATGGCGCTCTGGGCGGTCTGGTCGCTCGCCCAGCTCGCCCCGCTCGACGCCGACGCCGGTGTGCCGGAGCGCGCGTCGGGGCCGCTCATCGGCCTCGCGGTCGCCGGCATCGCCCTCTACGCCGTCGCGGTCGTGCGCTACCTCGCGCTCGTGCGCCGGCGGCGATCGTCGCTGCTCGTCGTCATGGTCGCCGCGTTCGTGCTGCTCGCCGAGGCGATGGTCGCGATCGCGGTCGCGCGCAACTGGCACGCGACGTGGTGGGAGTGGCACGTGCTCATGCTGGCCGCCTTCGCGCTCATCGCGTGGTCGGCGCACCGGCAGTGGCACGAGGAGCGCTTCGCGCCGCTGTACCTCGACGAGACCGCCGGGGCCGAGCGCGACATCAGCGTCGTCTTCGCCGACCTGCAGGGCTTCACGTCGTTCTCCGAGCACCACGACCCGCGCGAGGTCACCGAGATGCTCAACGCCTACTTCCACGAGGCGATCCCGCGCGTGGTGCGCCGCCACGGCGGCGAGGTGGACCGCATCATCGGCGACGCGCTGATGGTCACGTTCAACCGGCGCGGCGACCAGCCCGACCACGCCGCGCGCGCCGCCGCGGCCGCGCTGGCGATCCAGGAGACGACCGCGCGGGTCGCCGGCGAGCACCCCGGCTGGCCGCGCTTCCGAGTCGGGGTCAACAGCGGCCCCGCGGCGGTCGGCGTGATCGGTGCCGAGGGCGGCCGGACCCACACGGCGATCGGCGACACGGTCAACCTCGCGGCGCGCCTGGAGGCGCAGGCGCCCGTCGGCGGCGTGGCGATCGGTCCCGAGACGGCGCGCCGCCTCGACGGGGCGCTGCTGGAGCCGCTCGGCGTGCTGAAGGTCAAGGGCCGCGACGAGCCGGTGGAGGCGCAGCGCCTGCTGGCCCTCGGGGCCGGCGACGGCGGCTGAGGCGATCAGCGCTTGCCGGCGGCCCCGCGCACCTCGGCGAGGCTGCGCTCGAGCGCGGCCATGAGGTCGGTGGCCGGCGCCGGCGCCTCCTCCTCCTTGGGCACCGTGATCCGCTTGCCCTTCTTCTTCTTGTCGACCACGGCCTTCAGCCGCTTGCGGTACTCGTCGCGGTAGCGCGACGGGTCCCAGTCGACGCTGAGCCCCTCGATGAGCTTGACGGCCTCGTCGAGCTGGCGCTTCGGCGCCTTGCGGCCGCCGGTGTCGATGCCGCTCGTCGAGCGGACCTCGTCGTGGAAGCGCATCGTCGTCAGCGACAGCAGGCCGTCGCGCACGCGCACGGCGACGAGGTACTCCTTGGTGCGCAGGACGAAGCGCCCGAGCGCGGCACGGTCGCTGTCGGCCATGACCTCGACGAGCAGGCGGTAGGCGCGCCGCGGGCCCTCGGACTCGCCCGTGGGCACGAGGAAGTACGGGTGGTCGAAGTAGATCGGGTCGATGTCGGCGAGGTCGACGAACGCCGAGACGTCGATCGTCTTGGTCTTGCGCGGCGCGACGGCGTCGAGATCCTCGTCGGTGACGATCACCTGGTCGCCGTCGCCGGTCTCGTAGCCGTGGGCGATCTCCTCGTAGGGGACCTCCGCGTCCTCCTTGGCGCAGAAGCGGCGGGTGTCGATCGGCGCGCCGTCCTTCTCGTGCAGCTGGCGGAAGTGGAGCGACTGGTCGCGGACCGCGCTGACGAGCTGGACGGGGACGTTGACGAGCCCGAAGGACAGCGTGCCGGACCAGAGGGCGCGGGCCATCAGCGCTTCGCCTTCTTCTTGCTCTTGCTCTTGCTGTTCTTGGCCGACCCCCCGCCGAGGCTCGCCTCCAGCGCGGCGAGGAGGTCGTCGGACTCCTCCGGCTCCTCCTCGTCGGGCGGCGCGATCTCCTCGCCCTTGGCCTTGCGCTCGATCATGTCGAGGACGGCAGCCCGGTACTCGTCCTCGTAGTCCGTGGGGTCGAAGTCGTCGTGCAGCGTCTCGAGCAGCTGGCGCGCCATCTTCGCCTCCTGCTCGCCGGGCTTCTTGCCGAGCTTGCCGACGTCGAGCTCGTCGCCGGAGACGACCTCGTCGGCGAAGCGCATGGTGTGCAGGCCGAGGACGCCGTCGAGCGGCCGGATGGCGACGAGCCGCTCGCGGTCGTGGAAGGTGAAGCGGCCGATCGCGGCGCGCCCGGTCTTCTCGAGCGCGTCGTGCAGGAGGCGGTAGGCGTCGCCGCCCTCCTTGCCGGCGCCCAGGTAGTAGGTCTGGCCGAAGAAGACCGGGTCGATGGCGGAGACGTCGACGAACTCCTCGACGTCGATGACGTGCGCGCGCGACCCGGCGGCGGCCTTCACCTCGTCCTTGTCGAGGACGACGTACTCGCCGTCGGAGATCTCGTAGCCCTTGACGA
>DASTRJ010000145.1:0-4224 GCA_035761245.1 Capillimicrobium sp.
GCCACCGGCATCACGCCGCTGCGCGCGCCGTTCGAGCCCTTCACGCCCGGGGGCTGCCACGTCCCGAACACGAACCTCTACCGGCTGAAGCCCGGCTACGGCGCCGAGACGCTCGCCGAGGCGGTCAAGGAGCGCATCGAGTTCGAGGGCCCCGAGACCGTGGCCGCGGTGATCATGGAGCCGGTCCAGAACGCCGGCGGCTGCTTCACGCCGCCCGAGGGCTACTGGCAGCGCGTCCGCGAGATCTGCGACGAGTACGACGTCCTGCTGATCTCCGACGAGGTCATCTGCTCGTGGGGCCGCCTCGGCGAGTGGTTCGGCGCCCAGCGCTACGACTACCAGCCGGACATCATCACCACGGCGAAGGGCATCACGTCCGCGTACGCGCCGATGGGCGCGATGATCGCCTCCGACCGCGTCGCCGAGCCGTTCCTCGAGGGCAACGCCTCGTTCATGCACGGCTTCACGTTCGCCGGCCACCCGATGGCCTGCGCCGTCGCCATGGCCAACATCGACGTCTTCGAGCAGGAGGGCATCCTCGAGAACGTCCGCGAGAACACGCCGCGCTTCCGCGAGATGCTCGAGTCGCTGCGCGACATCCCGATCGTCGGCGACGTCCGTGGCGACGGCTACTTCCACGCGATCGAGCTGGTCAAGGACCGCGACACGAGGGAGTCCTTCGACGACGACGAGTCCGAGTGGCTGCTGCGCGGCTTCCTCTCCGGGGAGCTGTACCGCCGCGGGCTCATCTGCCGCGCGGACGATCGCGGCGACCCGGTCATCCAGCTGTCGCCGCCGCTCATCGCCGGCCCGGCCGAGTTCGAGGAGATCGAGTCGATCCTGCGGCCGACGCTCGAGGACGCCTGGCAGCAGGTCCAGCGGCGGGCGTAGATGCTGACCGTCCGCGAGCTGCTGCGCGACCTCGACGTGTCGCTGCTCGCCGGCGAGGACGCCGCCGACGCGCCGGTTCGCTGGGTCCACATCTCCGAGCTGACCGATCCGACGCCGTGGCTGTCGGGCGGCGAGCTGCTGCTCTGCACCGGGATGGCGCTCCAGGGCGCCGAGGCGCAGCGCGCGTTCGTCACCCGCCTCGCCGACCACGGCCTGGCGGGCCTCGGCTTCGGCATCGGCTTCGAGCACGACGTCACCCCGCCGGCGCTGGTCGAGGCGGCGCGCGAGCGGGACTTCCCGCTCTTCGAGGTCCCGTACGACCTGCCGTTCATCGCGGTGACCGAGAAGGCGTTCGCGACGCTCGTCAACGAGGGCTACGACGTGCTGCGCCGGTCGATCGCCGCGCAGGAGCGCCTCCAGCGGATCGTGCTCAGCGAGCGCGGGCTCGACGCGGTGGCCGGCGCGCTGGCCACGCTGCTCGGCGGGGCGGCGCTCGTCTTCGACGGCCGCGGCGAGCCGCTGGCGCAGCGCACCTTCCGCCGCGAGCTCGACCCCGCGGCGGTCGCCGCGCTCTCGGCGACGCTGCGCGAGCGGGCGCGCAACGGCGGGGCGGAGTCGTTCACGCCGGACCATCCCGAGATCGCGGGACGCGGCCTGGCGCTGCCGGTGCAGGCGTCCGGCGAGGCGCGCGGCGGGCCCGACGCGGTGCCGCAGGCGTGGCTCGTCGGCGTCAAGGACACGGGCGGCCTCGCCGAGTTCGACCGCCTGCTGCTGCACCAGGCGGTCACGGTCGTGGCGCTCGAGCTGCTGCGCCGGCGGGTCGCGGGGACGACCGAGAAGCGGCTGGCGGGCGACGTGCTCACCCAGCTCGCCTCGGGCGCGCTGTCGGGCGACGAGCTGGTCCGCCGGCTGGCGCCGTTCGGCCTCGGCGGGCGCGTCGCCGCGCTCACGTTCTCGGCCAACGGGCCCGCCGAGCGCGTCGAGGACGCGCTCGAGGTGGCGCTGCGCGACGAGTCGGTCGACGGGCTCGTCGCGCGCCGCGGCGAGCTGGCCTGCGCGCTCGTCCCCGGCTACGCCGAGGACGAGCTGTTCGAGCTGGCCGAGCGCGTCCGCGCGCGCGTCGTGCAGGCGCTCGGCGAGGAGGCCGGCGTGCGCGCCGCCGCGGGCCGCGCGGTCGCCACGGGGGACGCCCGGCGCACGTACCACGAGGCGCGCTGCGCGCTCGAGGCGCGCGCGATGGCGGGGACCACGCAGGCGGCGGCACGCGCGAACGGCAACGGCGACGCGCGGTCGCGCAGCGCGTCGCAGACGGTCGCCACCTACCGCGACCTCGGCTCCTTCCAGCTGCTGCTCTCGCTGCAGGGCACCGACGCGCTGCGGCTCTACTGCGACTCGCTGCTCGGCCCCCTCGAGGAGGGCGAGAGCGCCTACGGCGGCGAGCTGATCCGCTCGCTCGAGGCGTTCATCGAGTGCAACGGGCAGTGGGAGGCGGCGGCGCGCCGGCTCTACTGCCATCGCCACACGCTGCGCTACCGGGTGCGCCGCATCGAGGAGCTGACGGGCCGCGACCTCGGGTCGGCCCGCGATCGGATCGAGTTCTGGCTGGCGTTGCGGGGAAGGGAGCTGGTGGGATGAGGGTCGGAGTCCCGGCGGAGATCAAGGCCGACGAGTACCGGGTGGCGCTGACGCCGTCGGGCGTGCGCGAGCTCACCGATCACGGGCACGAGGTGCTCGTGCAGGCCGGCGCGGGGGTGGGGTCGGCGATCAGCGACGGCGACTACGAGTCGCAGGGCGCGCGGATCGTCCCGGATGCCGACGCGGTGTTCGACCACGCCGACATGATCGTCAAGGTCAAGGAGCCGCAGCCCGAGGAGGTCGCGCGGCTCAGCGAGCGCCACATCCTGTTCACCTACCTGCACCTGGCGGCGGACGCGGAGCTGACGCGCGGCCTGATGGCGTCGGGCGCGACCTGCATCGCCTACGAGACGGTCGAGGATGCGCGCGGCCGGCTGCCCCTGCTGGCGCCGATGAGCGAGGTGGCGGGCAAGATCGCCACGCAGGCGGGGGCGTTCATGCTCGAGAAGCCGCTGGGCGGCCGCGGGCTGCTGCTCGGCGGCGTGCCGGGCGTGGCGGCGGGCAAGGTGATGGTGATCGGCGGCGGCGTGGTCGGCCAGAACGCGGCGGAGATCGCGATCGGCATGGGCGCGGAGACCTACGTCTACGACCGCTCGATCGACCGGCTGCGCGAGCTGGAGGTGCTGCTCAACGGGCGCTGCTCGACGTGCTACGCCTCGACGCTGGAGATCGAGGAGCGGCTGCCGGAGATGGACCTGGTCATCGGCGCCGTGCTCATCCACGGCGCCAAGGCGCCCAGGGTCGTCACGCGCGATCAGCTGGCGCTGATGAAGCCCAACGCGGTGCTGGTGGACGTCTCGATCGACCAGGGCGGCTGCTTCGAGACGTCGCGGCCGACGACGCACTCCGATCCGACCTACGAGGTCGACGGCATCACGCACTACTGCGTGGCGAACATGCCGGGGGCGGTGCCGATCACCTCGACCTACGCGCTGACGAACGCGACGATGCCCTACGTCGTCAAGCTCGCCGACCAGGGGCTGGCGGCGCTGCAGGGCGACCCCGGCTTCCTGCGCGGCCTCAACGTCTGGGCCGGCCAGGTCACCTACGCGCCGGTGGCCGAGGCCGTCGGCGTCGACGCGGCCGCGCCGGACGCGGCGCTCGCGGCGGCCTAGGCACGGCTGGGTCAGGCGTCGTCGCGCCGGTAGAGCGCCGGCGAGTGGGTCAGCATCCAACCGCTGAGCGGGTCCTCGCCGCTGGGGTCCAGCAGCGTGAAGGCGGCCTCGCCGCCGAGGGCGTCGGCGCCCGCCTGCAGGATCCGGCCGGGGTCGGCCTCGGCGTCGAGGTCGAGCGCGACGACGAGTCGCGGGTCGTCGCCGCCGCCGTGGACGAGCACCAGCGCGCGGTGGGCGGTGCGGACCTCGGGCATCGTGGCGGCCCACGCCCGCAGCCGCTCCCACAGCGCCTCGGGCTCCTCGGCCGGCGCGCCGACCGTCAGCTCCGCGCCGGCGGGGATGTTGCTCGTGCCGCCCAGCGCGCGCACGTCGTCCTCCCGCACGGCGACGCTGAGGCCGGTGCCCGGGTTGAGCGCGAGGTGATGGCCCGGCGGCCAGATCGCCGCGAGGTCCGCGCCGGTCGCCCGGAGGTAGCGCCGGGCGCCCGGAGCGCCCTCGCCGAGGCGCTGCGCCGAGGTGAAGACCGGCACGAAGCGCTCGCCGTCGTGCTCGAAGACCGGCAGCGAGACCTCCGCGCCGGGCG
>DASTRJ010000146.1:0-4461 GCA_035761245.1 Capillimicrobium sp.
GAGACGTCGCTGGCCCGGGCGGCCGGCGAGGAGATCCGCGAGATCGACCTCCTGCAGCAGATCTTGCACGACGACCTGGCGGAGTTCGTGTATGAACGCCTCCGCCGGCGGCCGATGGTGCTGCCGGTCGTCGTCGAGGTCTAGCTCGGCCGTCCGTCTGCCGATAGGGAGGGTGATGCGTCTCCTGGCCGTCTCGCTGTCCGTTGCCGTCTCGCTGCTCGCGGCGCTGCCCGCGCACGCCGCGCGCGCGCCGCGCGGGCCGCATGGGCTGCACGCCCCGCGCCTGCCGGCGCTTCAGGGCGTCGTCTCCGCCGCCGAGGGCAGCGTCACGGCGCCGATTCCGGCGTCGATCGGCCATCCCGGCACGGCCCGCTTCCGCGTCAACCGCTCGGTGCCGGCCGGCGTGGACCCGGTGCGCTTCGCCCAGCTGGCGGCGACCGCGGGCGCGCGCTGGGGCCTGCGCAGCCTCGGCGACACGACCGCCCAGCCGCTCGCCACCGATCGCGTCAACGTCGTCGGCTTCTCCGCCGAGACCGGCTCCGAGGCGCTCGGCGTGCAGCGCGACGTCGTCCAGACGATCCGCGAGCGGGCCACCGGCCGCGTTGTCCGCGAGCGGATCATCGACCAGGACCTCGCGATCGCGATCGACGTCCCGTGGCAGCAGGGCCCGGCGCATCCGTCGCCCGACCAGTACGACCTCGAGACCGTGCTCATCCACGAGCTCGGCCACATGGCGGGCAACAAGGAGCATGCTGCGGCGTGCGCGAACACGCCGATGGTCGCCTCCGCGGCGCCGGGGGAGTGGTGGCGCTCGCCCGAGGACTACTTCTGGGGCGGCTGCTCGCGCGCGGGCTTCCGCGCCGGCGGCGCTCCCGCGATCCGGCACGAGGTCGTGCGGATCACCCGCTGGATCGGCTGAGCGCTCGGCCGGCGCCGTGTAGGCTCGCGCTCGTGGCACGGAGGCCGATCGCGATCTGCGGTGTGGTGCTGGCGTGCGCGGCCCTGGTCGCCGGCGCCCCGTCGCCGGCGGCGGCGGTCGAGGAGGTCGAGCTGCTGCCCGGCCGGACCGCGATGCCGGCCGTGGCGTGGTCGCCGCTGTTCCTGGAGACGGGCTCGGGCGTGGACGTCGATCTCACGGTCGACCCGTCGGGGCGGCCCTGGTGGGCGCGCTTCATCAACCTGTGGGTGATCGCGCGGACGGCCGACGGGCAGGCCGAGTCCGAGCGGCTGAAGACCGAGAAGTGGATCACCGCGATCGCGGCCGGCCCGGACGGCACGATCTACGCGGCCGCGGGCCGCCCGGCGCGGATCGTGCGCCCGGGGCCGCAGGCGCCGCTCTGGTCGGTCCCGGCGGGAGCGGGCGCGGGGGAGGTGACCGACCTGACCGTCGGGCCCGACGGGGCGCTCTGGTACACGGCGGTCGAGCCCGATCGCATCGGGCGCGTCGTGCCGGGGCAGCCCGCGACGGAGTGGCCGACCCGCGAAGACCTGGCGCTGCCGAGCGCGATCGCGCCCGGACCCGGAGGCATGCTGTGGGCGGGCGGCCGGCAGGCGATCGCGCGCGTCGACCCGACGACCGGGGCGCTGACGCCGTTCCCGGTCGGCGACGAGGGTCGCGTCGTCGACCTGGCGGCCGGGCCGGACGGCCGGATGTGGGGCGCCGTCCGGCGCGGGTCGCACGGGGCGATCGCAAGCGTGGCGCCCGGCGGGGACGTCCGGGTCCGGGTCCTCGAGGAGCGCGGGCAGCCGCTGGCGCTCGCCGTCGTCGGGGACGAGGTCTGGGCGGCGATCCGGGGCCGCGCCGAGGACTCGCTGCTGCGGCTGCGCGGGGAGGACGACGCGACGCTGTTCGCGTTCGACTGGGGCCGGGACGTCGTCTCCCTGGCGGCCCGTCAGGATCGGCTGTGGGCCGTCACGGTGCACCGCAGCGACGATCCCGGGAACGTGGACGGCTACGACCAGGAGTACGCGCTCGGCTCGCTGTCGGCGACCGACCTCGCAGGCGTCCCGTCCTACCCCGTCGACCTGGAGGTCGAGCTGCGCCTCCCGGCGTGGGCGCAGCGCGGGTTCTCGCTCTCCAAGCGCGGGTTCGGCGTGCCCGTGCGCGCCTCCGTGACCCGGCCGGCGTGGGTCACCCCGCGGGCGCACGTCCTCGTCCCCGGCGGGCGGGACCTCGGCACGAGGTTCCCCCGCACGCGCTGGGTGCCGGATCCCGACCAGCCGCACCAGTTCCTGACCGACATGACCGCGGGCCACCTGCGCCGCCTCGACGAGGCGCTCGAGCGCTACGGCCGCCTGCGCGTCGTCGTCAGCGTCGCCGCGCGCGACCGCGACGGCCAGCGGGTCGTCGCCCGCCGCAGCTACGTCATCCGCCGGTAGCGGCGCGGCTTGACGGCGAGGAACTCGACGCCGCCGACCGCGAAGTTCGCCAGGAAGCGGACGGGGGCGGAACGCGCCGCCGCTTCGACGACGGCCTGGCGCGCGCCGTCGTGCTCGGCCGCGGCGGCCCGGAAGCCCCACTTGTCGACGACGGGGTCGAAGCCGATGGCCTCGAGCTGCGCGCGCACCGTGCGGTGGTGGAACCAGTGGATCGCGGGACGGGTCGTGTTGCCGACCAGCCAGGGGCGGCGCTCGGCCGCCCAGCGCATGATCGCCCGCTGCAGGCGCGGCGGGTACCACGGGAAGAGCGGGAAGCCCTGGATCTCGTTCTGGACCGGGCACTGCGCGCTCGTCGTCGAGAAGAAGAAGCCGCCGCCCGGGCGCAGCACCCGGTGGGCCTCGCGCAGGACGGCGAGCGGGTCGTCGACGTGCTCGAGCACCGAGTAGGCGTGCACGTAGTCGAACGACGCGTCCTCGAACGGGAGCGCCTCGCCCACGCCCTCGCGGACCTCGATGTGGACGCCCTGCTCGGCCGCGAGCTCCCGTCCGACGTCGATCGCCGCCGCCCACGGCTCGACGCCCCACGCCTCGTAGCCGGCCTTCGCGAACGCGATCGCGGTGACGCCCTGTGCCGCGCCGACGTCGAGCACGTCGGCGCCGGGCTCCAGCGCGATGAACGGGCGGAAGCGGCGGACCAGGCGGTCGACGAACGCCTCCGCGACCGGGAGCCGCTCGCGCGCCCGCGCCAGGTCGGCCTGCTCGGTGGCCTGCGCCTTGGTCGCCATCGGCGCGACGCTACGGCGCGGTGCCCGAGGGCACGTGGGGAGGTTTCCGCCGCCCGGCTGGGGGTGGCGCTACAGCGAGACCAGCTCGCGCTGCAGGTGCTCCTTGACGCCGGGCGGCAGCGCGTTCCAGTGGCAGTCGAGCAGGGCGCCCTCGAGCGCATAGGCGGCGAGGAGGGGCGACGGCTTCGGCCGCGAACCCCGGAGCATGCCCCGTCTTCGTGACTTCGTCGTCCAGGACCGCCGCCAGGACCGCCGCCGGCCCGCCTGGGAGTGGTCGACCGAGCTGACCGAGAGCGAGCGCGCCGAGCTGGCCGCGCTGCGCGCCGAGCGCGACGAGCTGCTCGCCCGCGTGGACGAGCTGCACGTCGCCGCCCAGGAGGCGCACGACCGCGAGGAGGCGCTCAGCGCGCTCGTGCGCGAGCTGTCGACCGGCGCGTGGTGGAGCCGGCTCGCCGCCGCGCGGCGCCTGCGGCGCCACGCGGAGGCAGCCGAGGCCTAGACGCCGAGGACCTTCTCGAGGCGGGCGTCGAGCGCCGACGCGAGCGCGTCGCGCAGGTCGCCCTCCTCGAAGCGCTCGAGCAGCGCGCCGAGGAAGCCCTCGATGACGAGCCGCTTGGCCACGCCCTCGCGCAGGCCGCGCGAGCGCAGGTAGTAGAGCTGCTCGGCGTCGATCTGGGCGATCGCCGCGGCGTGCGTGCAGCGCACGTCGTTGGCGAGGATCTCCAGGCCGGGGATCGCGTCGGCGTGCGCCTTCTTGGTCAGGAGCAGGTTGCGGCACTCCTGGAAGGCGTCGATGCGCTGGGCGCCCGGGTCGACCTTGATCATGCCCCGCCAGACCGCGCTCGAGCGGTCGCCGAGGATGCCGCGGAAGGCGAGGTCGGAGACCGTGTCCGCCGCGACGTGCTCCTGGCGGGTGTCGAAGTCGAGGTGCTGGCGCCCGCGCGTGGCGTAGCCGCCGGTGACGCGCGCGTCGGCGCCCGGCTCGGCGAGCGTCGTCTCGAGGAAGACCTTGCCGTTCGCGCCGCCGAAGCCGAGCGTCACCCAGTCGAGCTTGCCGTCGCGCAGCACCATCGCCCGCTCGTTGCCGAAGACCCACGTCTTCTCGTTGACGTCCTGGACGCCGACGTAGCGGAGGTTCGCGTTCTGGCTGACGATGAGCTCGACGACGCCGTTGACCAGGCCGTCGGCGTCGCCGGACGCCGAGCGCGTCTCGTCCCAGATCTCGGCCTCCGCGCCCTCGTCGAGGACGACGAGCGTGCGCCAGTGCAGCGCGCTGCCGGCCTGCTCGTGGACGTTG
>DASTRJ010000147.1:0-2188 GCA_035761245.1 Capillimicrobium sp.
ACGTCAACGACCGCACCGTCACGCGCGTCGACCTGCGCACGCGGCGCGCCCGCTCGGTGCCCGCCGGCCCGGGGCCGATCGCCGTCGCGGCGACGCCGGGCGCGGTCTGGGTCGCGGACTACGGCGGCACGACGGTCACGGCACTCTCGCCCGCGACGGGGAAGCGCGTCGCGACCGTGGCCGTGGGGAGCCGGCCGGTGGGGCTCGCCGTCACGCCGCACGGGCTCTGGGTCGTGAACCAGGGCGACGGCACCGCGTCGATCGTCGACCCGGCGACGCGCAAGGTGACGGGCACCGTCACGATCGCGGCGGGCGCCGGGTTCGCCGCGTACGGCGACGGGTCGGTCTGGATCCCCTCCTTCCACGGCGGCAACACCGTCGTCCGCTACGACCCGGCGACGCACGCCGCGACCGCCACGATCCGCGTCGGCTCGCTGCCGGTCGAGGTGGCGTTCGGCGCCGGCTCGGCGTGGGTCGTGAACGGCGGCTCCGGAACCGTCTCGCGCGTCGACCCCTCGACGAACGCCGTCGTCGCGACCATCCGCGTGCACGGAATGCCGACGGGGATCGCCTTCGGCCGGGGGCGGGTGTGGGTCGCCTCGATCGCGGGAGGAGGCGTGCAGGCGATCGATCCGGCGACGAACAGGGTCGTCGGCTCGGTCGGGGGCATCCCCGGGCCGCGCGACGTCGCGGTCGTCGGGCGCGACGTGTGGGTCGCCTCGTTCGACGCCGGCGAACTCGTGCGGGTGCGCCTGCGCTGATATGGAGTGAGGTTTGTCAAGTGGCACGGCTTGGAGGCCCGCGTTTGCGGGCCTTCTTTTTCGGTGGGGAGAGCGCGGCGGCTGGTGTCGACGCGTTGTGTCGCGGCTGATATGCGCGGGTCGGGACCGCATGACCGGGTGTGCGAGCTGAGGAACGGTGCCGCAGGTCTAGAGTCGGGCGTCGCCCTGTCGGGCTGCTCATAGCGCAATCGCGGGTCGTTCCTCGCGCCGGTGGCGCCGTCCGCGCTCTCCTCGCCGAGCCGTTGATCGTGCGGCTACATCGTCGCGAGCGCCCAGCAGTGGCCCGCGAGCTCGCGCGCGACGGCGACCGCGACGATCGTGCGGCGTTTCCCGCGCCGCTCGAGCGCGTGCCAGCGCTGGTGGAGCCGTCGCGCGCTCCGGTCGGCGCGGGTGCGTACCGCGGCGGGCTGGCCCTGTCGGCGCTTGGCGAGGGTTGCGCTTTCGCGCAGCGGCCGCCGCTGCTGCCAGGCGGCCTCGACGAGCAGACGACGCGCGTGCGTGTTGCCGGTCTTGGTGATCGAGCCGAGCCGGCGCCGCTCACCGCTTGAGTCCTCGCTCGGCGTCAGTCCGAGAAAGGGGCCGAGGCTCTGCGGCTGGAAGCGCGTCCAGTCGCCCAGCTCGACCGTGAGCGCGAACGCGGTCAATGTCGAGACGCCGCGCAAGCAGCAAAGCCGACCGACGATCTCGGCAAGCGGCGGCTCACCGGCCAGCTCGACGATCGCCCGGTCGAGCAGGTCGCGGCGCGCCTTCGCCTGGACGGCAGCCGCATACGACTCCTCGAGCGCGAGCTGCAGCGGCCGCGAGTCGAACCGCTGCCGACGCAGCCAGGCGTCGTGAGCGAGCGTCCACGCCGATGCGTCGTAGACAAGGCCGTGCCGCAAGAGCAGCTTCGAGAGCCGATGCCGGGCCCGCATCAACTCGCCGCGAGCGTCCTCGCGTGCACGCACCAGATCGCGGGCTGCCTCCTCGTGCGGCTCCGGGATCCGCACCGCGACAAGCTCGCCGAGCCGCAACAGCCTGGCCAGCCGCTCCGCATCGCGGCGATCGGTCTTGACCCTGTCGGCCGGCGCCCGCTGGATCTTCGACGGCGCCGCGACCGTACAGGCGATCCCGGCCGCCGTACACGCCCGCGCCAACCCGTACCCGGTCGGACCCGCCTCGTAGGCGACGCGCACCGGCGCCGGCAGCTGCCGCAGCCACTCGACCGTCTCCACCGGCAACGTCGGTGCGCGCAGACTCCGCATCTCGCCGCTGCCCGCGTCCAGCACCCCCGCGACGACCTTGCGCGCATGCACATCAAGACCAACCCACGTACCCTCAGCCATACCGGCGCCTCCCGTAATTGCGGCTCTACCGCCGCGCCAGCCGCGACGGCAACCCGCGCCAACTTACGAGCGAGGCGCCGG
>DASTRJ010000148.1:0-2885 GCA_035761245.1 Capillimicrobium sp.
GCCGACGGCGCGGACGTAGTCGAGCCCGTCCGCCTCCAGCAGCGCGATGCCGGCGGAGTCGTAGCCGCGGTACTCGAGGCGCTCGAGCCCCTGCAGCAGCAGCGCCTTCGAGGCCCGGTTGCCGACGTATCCGATGATCCCGCACATTCGGAGCCTCCTTTACCGTCCCTCAGGAACGCGAAAGAGCCCGGCTGTACGACCCGTCCCTTCGTCGGGAGGAGTCAGCCGAGCTCTCGTCGGACGAGCGCCGCGATGCTACCACACGCCTCCGCGGCGGCTCCGGCGTCCTCGGCCTCGACGAGCACCCGGATGACGGGCTCGGTGCCGGACGGCCGCACCAGCACGCGGCCCTGGCCGTCCCACTCGCGGTTCCGCCGCTCGACCTCGGCCTCGATCGCCGGCGTCAGCTCGCGCGTCTCGACCCGCACGTTCTCCTTCACCTGCGGGTAGCGGGGCATCACCGCGGCCGCCTCGCTCAGCTTCCGGCCCTTCAGCGCGCCGCAGAGGAGCAGGCCGGCGGCGAGCCCGTCGCCGGTGACGTGGTCGCGCAGGAAGACGATGTGCCCGGACTCCTCGCCGCCGAGCAGCGCGCCCTCGCGCTGCAAGGCCTCGAGCACGTAGCGGTCGCCGACGTCGGTCGTGAGCACGCGGACGCCGTGGTCGCGCATCAGGTGGTGGAAGCCGAGGTTCGTCATCACGGTCACCGCGACGGTGTCGACGCCCTGGTCGAGCGCGAGGATCGCCACGATCTGGTCGCCGTCGACGAGCCGGCCCTGCTCGTCGACCGCCAGCATGCGGTCGCCGTCGCCGTCGAAGGCGACGCCGAGGTCGAAGCCGCCGTCGACCACGGTGCGCTGGAGCAGCGCCGTGTCGGTGGCGCCGCAGCCGACGTTGATGTTCTCGCCGTCGGGCGCGTCGCCGATCGCGGTCACCTCGGCGCCGCAGCGGCGGAACGCCTCCGGCGCGAGGCCGGCGTAGGCGCCGTTCGCGCAGTCGACGGCGATCCGCAGGCCGTTCAGGTCGGCGCCGAAGCGGTCGAGCACGTGCTGGAGGTACGAGTCGGTCGCGACCTCGACGTGCGAGATCGTCCCGTTCTCGCTGGCCGGAGCGGCGGCCAGCAGCTCCTCGATCTGCTCCTCGGACTCGTCGCTCAGCTTGTGGCCGCGCGCGTCGAAGAACTTGACGCCGTTGTACTCGGGCGGGTTGTGCGAGGCGGAGATGACGACGCCCAGGTCGAGCGCCATCAGCGCCACCGCCGGGGTGGGCAGCACGCCGCCGAGCACGCAGTCGCTGCCCGCCGAGATGACGCCCCGGGCGAAGGCCTCCTCCAGCTCGACGCCGGAGGCGCGCGTGTCGCGGCCGACGAAGACGGAGGCGGCGCCGGTCCAGAGGGCCGCGGCGCGGCCGAGGCGCTCGACGAGCTCCGGCGTCAGGAACTCGCCGACGACGCCGCGGACACCGTCGGTGCCGAAGTACCTCCTCGCCATCGCCGGCCTCGGAGGGATTACCGCTTGCTGAACTGGGGAGCCTTGCGCGCCTTGTGCAGGCCGGCCTTCTTGCGCTCGACCTGGCGGGCGTCCCGGGTCAGGTAGCCGGCCCGCTTGAGCGGGGCGCGGAGATCGGGGTTGACCTCGACGAGTGCGCGCGCGATTCCGTGGCGGACGGCGCCGGCCTGGCCGGACGGCCCGCCGCCGTGCACGCGCACGCGCAGGTCGTACTGGCCCTCGAGCCCCGCCGTCTTCAGCGGCGCGGTGGCGAGCATCCGGTGGACGAGCCGCGGGAAGTACTCCTCGAGCTGCTTCCCGTTCACCCACGTGGCGCCGCTGCCGGGCCGGAGGATGACGCGCGCGACCGACGTCTTGCGCTTGCCTGTGCCGAGATACTGAGCGGGAGTCGCCATTTACACCTCGAATGCCGTCGGGGACTGCGCCTCGTGCGGGTGATCCGGCCCCGCGTAGATCTTCAACTTCGTCAGCTGCTGCCGCCCGAGGCGGTTGCGGGGCAGCATCCCCTTCACCGCCTTCCGCAGCACCTCCGTCGGCTGGCGCTCGAGCTGGTCGCGCAGCGAGCGCTCCTTGAGGCCGCCCGGATAGCCGGAATGGCGGTAGTACATCTTCTCGTCGAGCTTCTTGCCGGTGACGGCGATCTTCTCGGCGTTGACGACGACGACGAAGTCGCCGGTGTCGACGTGCGGCGTGTACTGGGGCTTGTGCTTGCCGCGCAGGCGGTCGGCGATCTGCGTCGCGAGCCGGCCCAGGGTCTTCCCCTCGGCGTCCACGACGACCCAGTCGCGCTGAATCTCGCCCGGTTTGGCGTTGTACGTCTTCATGCGAAAGAGAGGCGGACACCTCGCCCGCCGGCTGAGAACGGTAGCAAACCGGCGCGGAACTCCGCCAGGCCGCCACGGCTCGGATGCCGCACGTACGGTGCGTCGAGCGCACGCGCCGCGACGCGGCCGATCGCCACGATCCGCCGGCCGTGCGCCAGCTCGCGCGCGAACGGCAGGCCGCCGGCCACCTCGGCGGCCGTCGGCGCCCGGTTCGACGTCGAGGTACCGGGGTGCGTCGGCACGACGTTCCAGAGCAGGACGTGCTCGGTCAGGCCGAGCTCGGCCAGCACGCGGTGCACGATCGTCGCCGTCGCCTCGGCCGGACCGGTCCCCGTCAGCTGCCGCTCGGAGGTGAAGGGGATGCCGGAGACGCGGGCGCCGCGGTAGCCGGGCGCCTCGCCGACGAGCAGCAGCGGCGCGTCGCGCCGGCGATGAACGCCGCGGCCTGCGCCGCCACCGCCGCCGGCGTCTGCCCGCCGTCCGTCAGAGTGCTGATCTGGATGCGCTCGTTCATCGACCGGATCGTCGCCGCCCGGATCGGCGCGACGGTGAACTT
>DASTRJ010000149.1:0-16443 GCA_035761245.1 Capillimicrobium sp.
CACGTAGCGGATCCGGTAGCCGAGGCAGAGCGCGTAGAGCGCCTCGCGCTCGCGGCCGGCGGCGGCCAGGCGCTCCCACTCGACCCGCGAGACCTCCAGCGCGCGCCGGTAGTCGTCGCCGCAGCCCGCGGCCTCGACCTCCTCGGGCACGTCGGCCCCGAGGTCGGGCGTCAGCGCCTGCCACTGGACCGTCAGCAGCCGGTGGCGCTGCAGGTCGCGGAACGCGCCGTAGTCGCTGACGATCTCGAACCGGTAGCGCAGGGCCTCGAAGCCGCGCCCGGGACGGTGCCGGCGGTTGCGGCGCCGGCCGACGAGGTCGCCGAGCATCCGCGCGCGCTCGTCGGCGCCGACGGCGGCCAGTCGGAGGCGGGTCTCCTCCTCGCTGACGCCCGTCGCCTCGAACAGCAGGGCCGCCAGCAGGGCCTCCTCGTCGCCGTCGACGTGCAGCAGCCGCACCGACGGCCCGCCGTCGGCGGCATCGTCGCCCGTCAGGCCCAGCCGCCGCGCCCAGCGGTCGGCCGCGGCGTCGCGCTCGCGCAGGTACTCGACCCACTCGCCACCGCGGTCGGGCCGCTCGACGCGCGTCACGAAGCTCGGCATGACGGCCTTGACGGCCTCGAGGATGAGCTGCCCGTAGCGGCGCGCCTCGGGCAGCGGATGCGCCATGAGGTGCAGGATCAGCTGCTCGTAGGTCTGGCCGGTCGCGTAGATGCCCATGTGCGACAGCGACGCCGCGGGCAGCAGGCCGCGCAGCAGGTCGAGCGCCTGGGCCTTCACCGCGCGCGTGCGCGCGGGCGACGGGTCGCCCGGGAAGGTGGCCTCGACCCACCCGGCGACGCGCGGCAGCGTGCTCGAGTAGATGCCGAACACCTCGTCCATCGCCGCCTCGTACTCGGGCCCGAGCGACGCGTCTCGGTAGTAGCGGTAGCCGCCGCCGGGCATCGGCGCGTCGTAGGCGATGTAGCGGGTCGACTGCTCGAGGTACGCGGCCAGGCGCGGGCGCTGCAGGATCTTCGTCAGGACGTTCGACGTCCACTCGCAGGCGATGTGGGCGCCGCCGAGCTGCGCGACCGAGTCGTCGCCGTAGCCGAGGAAGATCCGCTCGTAGAGCGCCGCGGCGCGGGCGCCCTCGTCGGCCTCGTAGGCGGCCGGCACCTCGGGCAGCGAGTCGGCGAACTCGTCGAGGAAGAGACGGCGCAGCGTGCCGCCGTAGCGCGAGTAGCGGGCGAAGAGCGCCCCCTTGACGGTCTCGGGCAGGTTGACCAGCGCGAAGACCGGCTGGTCGAGGTTGGTGACGTGCGGGGCGAGGCGCGCGCGCTCGGCTTCGGTGAAGGACTCCACGGGCTGCGGACCGTAGCGCGGGGGCTGGCCGGACGCGTCTCGGACTTTTTCCACCGCCTTGGTGGGGAATGGTGTATTGTCCCCCAAACCTGTCTGGAATATCGACTTGGAGGACAAGTGACGGCACGGAAGATGCTCATCGCCCTGCTCGCCCTCGCCGCCGTCGGCGGCGCGGCGGGCTGCGGTGGGTCCTCAGACGACGCGAGCGGCACGCAGGCCGCGGTGTCGAGCGACAACTCGAAGGGCGAGCTCTCGCTCGTCGCCTACTCCACCCCCGAGGTGGTCTACAACGAGATCATCCCCGACTTCCAGAAGACGCCGGAAGGCGAGGGGATCGGGTTCAAGACCTCCTACGGCGCGTCCGGCGACCAGAGCCGCGCGGTGGAGGCCGGTCAGCAGGCCGACGTCGTCACGTTCTCCACCGAGCCCGACATGCAGCGGCTCGTGGACGCGGGGCTCGTCGAGCCGACGTGGAAGGAGGGCCCGAACCGGGGCCTGGTCACCACCTCCGTCGTGGCCTTCGTCGTCCGCAAGGGCAACCCGAAGAACATCCACACGTGGGAGGACCTGCTCAAGCCGGGCGTCGAGGTCCTCACGCCGAACCCGTTCTCGTCGGGCGGCGCGAAGTGGAACCTGCTCGCCGGCTACGGCGCCGCCAGCGACGGCGGCAAGGACCCGCAGGCCGGCCTCGACTATCTGCGCGAGCTCATCACGGAGCACGTCAAGGTCCAGGACAAGTCGGGCCGCGAGTCGTTCCAGAACTTCCTGGGCGGCAACGGCGACGTCGCGCTGACCTACGAGTACGAGGCGATCACCGCCCAGAAGCAGGGCCAGGGCGACGACATCGAGTACATCGTCCCCGACGACACGATCAAGATCGACATCGACATCGCCACGACGAAGGACGCGCCGAGCCAGGCGCAGACCTTCCTCGAGTACGTCCTGTCCGATCCGGCGCAGCAGCGCTTCGCCGACTGGGGCTACCGGCCCGTCAACGAGAAGGTCCTGAAGGCCAACCGGGACACGTTCCCGAACCCGCCGGGCCTGTTCACCATCGACGACCTCGGTGGCTGGGACAAGGTCAACGCCGAGATGTTCGACGTCGAGGGCGGCTCGGTGGCCCAGATCGAGGAGGAAGCCGGGGTGTCCACCGCCGGATGAGCACCTCCGCTCTGACCCTGCGGCGCTCGGCCGGTCTCCGGCCGGGCGCCCTCGGGCTCGGCGTGTCGACGCTCTGGCTGAGCGTCATCGTGCTGCTGCCCCTCGCCGCCGTCGTGGTCCGCTCGACCGACGGCGGCTTCGACGCGTTCTGGAGCGCCGTCTCGAGCCGCCAGGCCGTCGCGGCGCTGCGCTTCACCGTGCTCGTCTCGCTGGCCGCCGCGGCGATCAACGCGACGTTCGGCACGCTGATCGCCTGGGTGCTCGTCCGCGACCGGTTCCCCGGCCAGCGCGCCGTCAACGCGCTCATCGACCTGCCGTTCGCGCTGCCGACGATCGTCGCCGGCCTCGTCCTCCTCGCCCTCTACGGGCCGACGAGCCCGGTCGGCATCGACGTCGCGTTCACGCAGACGGCCGTCCTGCTGGCGCTGCTGTTCGTGACGCTGCCGTTCGTCATCCGCGCCGTCCAGCCGGTGCTCATCGAGCTCGACCGCGAGATGGAGCAGGCGGCGGCGTCGCTGGGCGCCGACGGGCGGACGATCTTCCTGCGGATCATCCTCCCGAACCTCGTGCCGGCGATCCTGTCGGGCGCGGCGCTCGCGTTCGCGCGGGCGGTCGGGGAGTTCGGCTCGATCGTGCTGATCAGCGGCAACATCCCGTTCGACACGCAGGTCGCCTCGATGTTCATCTTCAAGCAGATCGAGAGCGACAACCCGATCGGCGCGGCCGCGGTGGCGGTCGTGCTGCTGGTGATCTCGCTGGCGATCCTGGTGGCGATCCGCGCGCTGGGCCGATGGGGGTCTCGCCATGACCGTTAGCCGGCCGTGGCGCATCGGCCTGCGCGTCGTCGCGCTCGGCTACCTCGCCCTGCTGCTCATGATCCCGGTGGGCGTCGTCTTCTACCGGACCTTCGAGCACGGGGTCGGCGACGTCTGGGCGGCGATCACCACGCCGGCCGCGATCTCCGCGTTCTGGCTGACGATCACGGTGACGGCGATCGCCGTGCCGCTCAACACCGCGTTCGGGATCCTCTGCGCGCTCGCGCTGGCCCGCGGCCGCTTCCGCGGCAAGTGGCTGCTCGACGCGATCATCGACCTGCCGTTCGCCATCTCGCCCGTGGTCGTCGGCCTCGCGCTGGTGCTCGTCTACGGGCGCGGCGGCTGGCTCGGCGACCTGCCGTTCCAGGTCATCTTCTCGGTGCCCGGGATCGTGCTGGCGACGATCTTCATCTCGGTGCCGTTCGTCGTGCGCGAGGTGACGCCGGTGCTGCGCGAGGTCGGCGACGACCAGGAGCAGGCCGCCTCGACGCTCGGCGCGAGCCGCTGGCAGACGTTCTGGCGGATCACGCTGCCGTCGATCCGGTGGGGCGTCGCCTACGGCGTCGTCCTCTCCGTGGCGCGCTGCATCGGCGAGTTCGGGGCGGTCTCGGTGGTCTCCGGGAAGATCTCCGGCGAGACCGAGACGCTCACGCTGCTCGTCGAGAAGCGCTTCCAGAACTTCGACATCGCCGGCGCCTACGCCGCGTCGACGCTGCTGGCGCTCATCGCCCTGACCACGTTGCTGGTCATGACCCGCATCAACCCGACCAAGGAGCACGGATGATCGCCGCCCGCGGCATCACCAAGCGGTTCGGCGACTTCGTCGCCCTCGACGACGTCTCGCTCGAGGTGCCCGACGGCTCCCTGACCGCCCTGCTCGGGCCGTCCGGCTCGGGCAAGTCCACGCTGCTGCGCATCATCGCCGGGCTCGAGCTGCCCGACAGCGGCAGCGTCGAGATCAACGGCAGGGAGACGACGCACGTGCCGCCGCAGCGGCGCGAGATCGGCTTCGTCTTCCAGCACTACGCCGCGTTCAAGCACATGACCGTGCGCGACAACGTGGCGTTCGGCCTGAGGATCCGCAAGCAGCCCAAGGCGCGCGTCCGCGAGCGCGTCGACGAGCTGCTCGGCGTGGTGGGGCTGTCGGGGTACGCCGACCGCTACCCCAGCCAGCTCTCCGGCGGCCAGCGGCAGCGCATGGCGCTGGCGCGCGCGCTCGCCGTGGAGCCGCAGGTGCTGCTGCTCGACGAGCCGTTCGGCGCGCTCGACGCCAACGTCCGCGCCGAGCTGCGCGAGTGGCTGCGGCGGCTGCACGACGAGGTGCACGTCACCACGGTCCTGGTCACCCACGACCAGGAGGAGGCGATGTCGATCGCCGACCACATCGCGGTGATGGACCACGGCACGATCGCGCAGGTCGGGGCGCCCCGCGAGCTGTACGACCGGCCGGCGAGCAGCTTCGTGATGGGGTTCCTCGGCCCGGTGAGCCGCATCGGCGACCGGCTGATCCGCCCGCACGACATCGCGATCTCGCTGGAGCCCGAGGACGCCGCCGTCGAGGCGCAGGTCAGCCGCGTCGTCCACCTCGGCTTCGAGGTGCGGGTGGAGCTGCAGGTCGACGACGACGAGCCGGTGGCCGTGCAGCTCACCCGCAACGAGGCCGAGCAGCTCGAGCTGGCGGAGGGCGACATCGTCTGGCTGCGCGCGACCGCGGCCACGCCGGTCGGGGGCTGATCCCGGCGCCGGTGGCGCGGCGGCCGCATATCCGCAATCTCTACAGGTTTGGTGTAGATTTGCGCGGGTATGCGCCGCCTCTCCACCCCGGTGGTCGGCGTCGTCGGCGGGGGACTCGCCGGCGCGCTGACCACCGTGCACCTGCTGCGCGCCGCGCAGCTCCCGCTCCGCGTCGTCCTCGTCGACCGCTCCGGCTCGGCCGGTCGCGGCGTCGCCTACGCGACCCGTGACGACGCGCACCTGCTCAACGTCCCGATGGAGCGCCTGAGCGCGTTCTCCGCGGATCCCGACCACTTCGCGCGCTGGGCCCGGGCGACGCTCGACCCGAGCCTCGCGCCCGGCGCGTACCTTCCCCGCCGGCGCTACGGCGACTACGTCGAGGCGGTGCTGCGCGACGCCGAGCGCGGGGCCGCGCACGCCGTCGTAGAGCGGGTGCGCGACGAGGTCGTCGACCTCGAGCGCACCGTGCCGGGCGCAGGCGTCCGGCTCCGAATGCGCTCGGGGGCGCGGCTGGACTGCGACGCGGTCGTCCTCGCCCTCGGCAACCTCCCGGCGCCGGCACCGCCCTGGCTCATCGACGATCCGCGCGTGGCGCCCGATCCGTGGGCCCCCGGCGCGCTCGACGGGCCGCCGGCCCGGCGGACGCTGCTCGTCGGCACCGGCCTGACCGCGGTCGACGCGGCGATCTCCTTCGCGGCGCGCGACGATGCCGCCGAGATCGTCGCGACCTCCGGCTGCGGGCGCCTGCCGTTCGCGCAGCTGCCCGGCCGGCGGACCGTGGCGCCGCCGCCGGCGGTGCCCGACGGCCCGCTGCCGCTCCCCGAGCTCGTCGCGCTCGTGGAGGGCCACATCGCCGAGGCCCGCGCGCAGGGCTTCGACTGGCGCGACGCCATCGACGGGCTGCGACCCGTGATCCCTGAGCTGTGGCGCCGGCTCAGCCTCGCGGACCGCCGATGTTTCGTCGCCGACCACGCGCGGGCGTGGGAGCTGCGCCGGCACCGCATGGCCCCCGAGGTCGCCGCGCGGATCGCCGAGCTGCGCGCCGCCGGCCGGCTGCGCCTCTCGACCGGTCGCGTCGTGGCGATGCGCGCGACCCGGCGCGAAGTCGAGGTCGAGGTCGTCGCGGCGGACGGGCGGCGCATCATCGCCGTCGACCGGGTGGTCGTCTGCGCCGGCCCGTGCGCGGACGTCGCGCGCACGCCCGACCCGCTCGTGCGCCGGCTCCTCGCCGGCGGATGGGCACGACCCGACGCGCTCGGCCTCGGGCTCTGCGGCGGGCCGCGCGCCGAGCTGCGCGGCGACGCCGGCGTCCTGCACGACGACGTCCGCGTGCTCGGCCCGGTGCTCCGCGGGCAGCTCTGGGAGACGACCGCCGTCGCCGAGATCCGCCGCCAGGCCGAGCGGCTCGCCCTGCTGCTCTCCGAGCAGCTCGCGCAGCGCCGGCCCGACGAGGCCGCGGCCTGAGGGCCGGCGGTGCGGATCTCCGCGCGAGCCGACTACGCGCTGCGCGCGGCGGCGGAGCTCGCCGCCGCCGAGCCGGGCCGGTTCGTCAAGGGCGAGACGATCGCCGCGGCGCAGCGGATGCCGCATCGGTTCGTCGAGAACATCCTCGGCGGGCTGGCGCATGCGGGCCTCGTCGAGAGTCAGCGTGGCGCCGACGGCGGCTACCGCCTCGCGCGCCCCGCGCAGCTCATCAGCCTCGCCGACGTCATCCGGGCGGTCGAGGGGCCGCTGGCCACGGTGCGGGGAGCGGTGCCCGAAGCGGTCGACTACCACGGGCACGCGACCGCGCTGCGCGACGTCTGGTTCGCCGTGCGCGCCAACCTGCGCGCCGTCGCCGAGCACGTCAGCGTCGCCGACCTCGCCGCCGGCACGATCCCGGCGCGGATCGCCGAGATCGCGGCCGATCCCGACGCGCGCCGCCGGCGCGCGGCGCCGGTCAGCCGCTCACGCGCTCGAAGATCGCCGCGACGGTGAGGGCGCCGAACGCCACGGCCATGCCGATCGCCGCGCCCGTCAGCGCGGCGTCGGCGCAGGTGGCGATCAGGCGCAGCCGCGACTCGCGCCAGCGCACGTGCTCCCGCGCGGCGACACGGTGCAGCTCGCCGGCCACGGCGAGCGGCACGGCGACGGCGCAGCACGCGGCGATCAGGAGCCACACGCCGTGCCGGTCGACGGTCATGGGCCCGCGTCCCCCGTCAGCTCGCGGCGGGGGACCCGACCACGGTCGGCTCCTCCAGCGCGGCGAGGTGCTCGTGCACGCGACGCACCCAGTCCTCCGACAGCCCGTCCGCCTGGGCCTCGAGCCGCGGCGCGGGGAGCGCGAGGTCCGCGGGCACCGCGATCTCGAGGTGCTCGAGGACCCGCCGCACGACCGGCTCCGGCGACTGCGCGAGCTCCTCGTAGGTGACCTTCAGCGGCTCGATGCCGAGGCCGAGGAAGTAGGCGTCCCAGGAGGCGTCGTGCGCGGTGAGCAGGCGCACGAGGTAGTTGATCGCGCGGAAGGAGAAGATCGGCCGCGGGGCGGGGCGCGCGTCGTCGCCGTCGGCGGCCGCGTCGCGGCGCCACGCCTGCGTCTGGACGGCCTTCCACAGCGACACGGCCTGCCGGACCTTGTCGCAGCGCGTGATCTGGACGTAGCGGAGCCCCGGGAAGGACCGCTCGAGGAGCTGCGGTACGGTGAGGCCGTCCATCCCGTCGATGCCGCGCAGCAGCTCGGCGAAGTCGCCGAGGTACCCCCACATGAGCTTGGCGCCGAAGACGCCGTTCGGCGTCGTGCCCTGCTCGATCGCCCAGGCGAGGTACCGGTCGTAGGTCTCGGGCGTCCAGAGCGGGTGGGGCGTGTGCGGCGTGCCGTCGGGCATCTCGCGGAACGCGAGGCGCTCGATGATGTTGGCGTGGCGGTCGGCGTCGAAGTACTCGTGCGGCTTCCGGGGTACCCCCGAGTGACGGAGGGCTTCGAAGTACTCCTGCGGATGGCCGGCGACGCCGGTGCCGTCGAGCAGGTGGCAGAGCAGCGTGCTCCCGCTGCGCGGCGTCGCGCAGACCAGGTACGAGCGCGCCGGGTTCACGGTGCTCTGAACCATACCTACTAGCTTAGTCGAGAATGCGCCGCCCGAACATCCTGTACCTCCACTCGCACGACACCGGCCGCTACGTCCAGCCCTACGGCCAGCAGATCCCGATGCCCAACGTGCAGGCGCTCGCCGACGGCGGCGTCCTGTTCCGCCAGGCGTTCTGCGCCGCGCCGACGTGCTCGGCCAGCCGCGCCTGCTTCCTCACCGGGCAGTACCCGCAGACGAACGGCATGCTCGGGCTCGCGCACCGCGGCTGGTCGCTGCGCGACTACAGCCACCACATCGTCCACACGCTGCACGAGGTCGGCTACGAGTCGATCCTCATCGGCGAGCAGCACATCTCCAAGGACCCTGCCGCGATCGGCTACGACGAGGTGATCAAGGTGTCGACGACGCAGGTCGCGTCGGTCGCGCCGCTGGCGATGGAGGTCCTGCAGCGCACCCGCGACCGCCCGCTGTTCGTGTCGGTGGGATTCTTCGAGACCCATCGGGAGTTCCTCGGGCCCGGCGACCTGCGCGACGTCCACTGCTCCCAGCCGCCGCCGAACCTGCCGGACGCACCCGAGACGCGCGCGGACGTCGCGGCGTTCAAGGCGAGCGCCCGCACGCTCGACCACGGGGTGGGCATGGTGCTCTCGGCGCTGGAGTCTGCCGGGCTGGCCGACGACACCCTGGTGATCTTCACCACCGACCACGGCATGCCGTTCCCGGGCGCGAAGGCGACGCTCTACGACCGCGGCCTCGGGGTGACGCTGATCCTGCGCGGCCCCGAGCCGTTCAACCGGGGCCACGTCGTCGACGCGATGGTCTCGCACATCGACGTCTACCCGACGATCTGCGGGTACCTCGAGCTGCCGCAGCCCGACTTCCTCCAGGGCGTGTCCCTCATGCCGCTCGTGCGCGGCGAGGTCGACCGCGTGCGCGACGAGATCTTCGCCGGCTCGACGTGGCACGCCGCGTACGAGCCGCAGCGCGCGGTGCGGACCGAGCGCTTCAAGTACATCCGCCGCTGGGGCGACCGGCGGCGCCCCGTCCTGCCCAACGTCGACGACGGCCCCAGCAAGGACCTCCTCCTGCGCCACGGCTGGGGCGACCGCGAGGTGCCGGCCGAGGAGCTCTTCGACCTCGTCTTCGACCCCAACGAGGCGCACGACCTCGCCGCCGACCCGGCGCATGCCGGCGTCCTCGCCGACCTGCGCGGGCGGCTGGAGGCGTGGATGCGCGAGACCGACGACCCCCTGCTGGCGGGTCACGTGGACCCGCCGGCGGGGGTCGAGATCAACCTGCCCGATCAGCGCTCGGCGAGCGAGCCGACGGTCCGGGTCCCCACGTCCGCCGGCTAGAGCAGCCCGTGGTTCGGCGGCCGCACGCCGTTGAGCGTCGCGTTGCCGATGTGGTGCAGCTTCCAGCGGCTCGGGTCGTGCAGCGTGTGCGTGCGGGCGTTGCGCCAATGCCGGTCGAGGTCCCAGCGGGCGTCGGTCGCGCTCGTGCCCGCGAGCGCGAACAGCTCGGAGCCGATCTCGACCGCGACCTCGCTCGCCAGCACCTTCGCCTCGGCGACGGCCAGCGACGCCGCCGCGGCCGTCTCCTCCGTGACGCCGGACGCTCGCGCGTGGTCGATCGCGCGCCCGGCGCGGGCCAGGAGCGCCTCGGCCGCGCGGAGGCGGACGGTGAGCTCGCCGAACCTGGCGATGACGAGCGGCTCGTCGGACGCCCGGTCCACCCCTGACTCGAACCACGGCCGCGAGCGCTCGCGCACGAAGGCGGCGGCGTCGTCGAGGGCGTTGCCGGCGATCCCGACGTCGATGGCCGCGTGCAGGAGCTGGCCGAACGCGCCGAAGACCTGCGCGCGCTCGTAGGTGCGCCAGTGCGGCACGACGCGGTCGGCCGGCACCCACACGTCCGTGAACGTCGCGGTGCCGCTGATCGTCGAACGCTGCCCCATCGCGGTCCAGTCCTCGTCGACGTGGACGCCCGGCGCGTCGCGCTCGACGTAGGCGACGACGAGCCGCTCGGCGTCGTCGAGCGCGAAGACGGGGATCCATTGGGCCGTCAGCGCGCCGGTGCAGTAGTACTTGCGTCCGTCGACCCGGAAGCCGCCGGCGGGATCCGCCCTCACCCGCGTGCGGAGGTCCATCACGTGCTTCGTGCCGCGCTCGGAGAGCGCGTTGCCGAACCGCGCACCGCGTAGGAGCTCGTCGAAGAAGAACGACTGCTGCTCGGGCGTCCCGTCGGCGATGAGCACGCCGACGAACACGAAGTGGTTCTGCGGGACCTGCCCGACGGCGGGGTCGCCGGACGCGAGGATCCGGAAGACCTCGGCCAGCGTCTCGGCCGAGACCTCGGCGCCGCCGTGGCTACGTGGGACGGTGATGCCGAGCAGGCCGCTCCGCGCGAGCTGGGCCAGCTCCTCCCGCGGAACCCGTCGCTCGCGGTCGCGGTCGGCGGCCCCCGGGCGCCAGGCGTCGGCGAGGCGGTGGGCGACGGCGATCGCCTCGGCGTCGTCGGCGATGACATGCGCCTCGGCGGGCGCAAGGACGTCGGTCATGGATGGTCCTCTCCGGCGCTAGGCCGCGGTCGGGGCAGGGGTCGGCGCGGTCAGCGCGCGCACGCGCGGGATGACCTCGCGGGCGAAGCGCCGCATCTCCGCCTCGAAGGGCTGGAACTGCAGCATGAACGTCTCGATGCCGTCGGCGTGGAAGGCCGCGATCCGCTCGGCGACCTGGTCGTAGCTGCCGACCAGGCCGGCGGCGGTGCCGCCGTTGGTGCCGATGGCGGGGAACTTCGCGTGCGTCTGGAACATGACGGCCTTGTCGTCGATCTGCCGGAGCATCTCGGCGACCTTCGGCTGGTCGAGCGCGGCGAGCCGCCACGCCTCGGCGAGCGCCTGGGCGGCCTCCTCCTCGGTCTCGCGCGCGATCACGAACGCCGACAGCCCGAAGCGCAGCGGCGGGCGGTCGCCGCGCGGGCGCGCGGACGCGTCGGCCAGCAGCCGGGCCACGCGCTCGCGCGGCTGGCCGTTGACGAACCAGACGTCGGCGACGTCGGCGGCGAGCGCGCGCGCCGGCTCGGACTCGCCGCCGAGGTAGATGAGCGGTCGCTCGCGGAAGCGGTCCGCGGGACGCAGCACGTAGTCGTCGACGTCGAACCACCGCCCGGAGAAGGTGGTCCGCTCGCCGGAGACGAGCGAGCGCACGATCGAGATCCACTCCCGGCCGTAGGCGTAGCGCTCGTCGTGCTCGGCGAAGCGGATCCCCGCCCGCGCGAGCTCCGGCTTGTACCACGCGTTGACGAGGTTGATCGCGAACCGCCCCTCGCTGATCTCCTCGATCTGCAGCGCCTGCTTGGCGAGGACGACCGGGTGGTACAGGTACGGCTTGATCGCGGTGATGATCTCGATGCGCGACGTGGCCTCCGCGAGCGCCGCGGACGCCGTCCACGCCTCGAGGTTGTCGTGCTCGTCGCCCCACGGGCTGATCGTGTGCTGGGCGACGAGCGTGGTGTCGTAGCCGAGCTCCTCGGCCTCGAGGATCTGCGCGCGGTTGCGCGCCCACGAGGCATCCGGCGGGTCCTCGGGGTGGTGCAGCGACGCCCACGTCCCGCCGATGAGCGCCCAGACGCCGAACCGCGGGGTCATCGCCGTCCCTCCCCGACGAGCGCCCCGTAGCCGAGCGCGGCGTCCGGCGCGCCGGCGCCGCGCAGGAGCGGCACGACGGTCTCGGCGACGCGGTAGGCCTCCTCGAGCAGCGGGACGCCGGAGAGGATGAACGTCGAGATGCCGATCGCCTGGAAGTCGCGCAGGCGTGCGGCGACGGTCTCCGGCGAGCCGACGATCGCGGTCGCCGCCCCCGCGCGGACCAGGCCGAAGCCCGACCACAGGCTCGGGGCGAACTCCAGGTCGTGCGGGTCGTCGGGGATGGCACCCGGATGCAGCCCGAGCTGGTGCTGCTGCACGTGGGAGTCGCTCGCGCCGAGGCGGGCCTGGATGCGGCCGATCGTCTCGGCGTCCATGGTGCGCAGCAGGCGGGCGGCCTCGTCCCAGGCCTCCTCGTCGGTGTCGCGGACCACGAGGTACAGCCGGATGCCGTAGCGCAGCGTCCGGCCCTTGGAGCCGGCGAGCGCGCCGATGGTCTGCAGGCGCTCGGCGACGACCTCGGGCGCGTCGCCGTAGACGAGGTAGGTGTCGATGTGCTCCGCGGCCACGTCGAGCGCGGCCGGCGACGAGCCGCCGAACCACAGCGGCGGCGTCGGTCGCTGGACCGACGGCAGCGCGAGCCGCCCGTTGCGCACCGTGAGGTGCCGGCCGGCCACGTCGACCGTCTCGCCGGCGAGCGCCGCCCTCCAGATGGGGATCCACTCGGAGGTGTAGGCGTAGCGCTCGTCGTGGGCCAGCGACGAGCCCATGGCCGCCAGCGTGTCGCCGTCGCCGTTGACGATGTTCAGCAGCACGCGGCCGCGTGAGAACTGGTCGAGCGTGACCGTCATCTTCGCCGCGAGCATCGGCGAGAGCAGGGGCGGGTGGACCGCGAGGAGGAAGCGCATGCGGTCGGTGTGCGAGACGAGCGACGCCGCGAGCACGTGGACGTCGTGCGGGCCCGTGGCCAGCAGGGCGCCGTCGTAGCCGAGGCGGTCGATCGCGCCCGCGAGTTGGCGGAAGTAGGACAAGTCGACCTCGCGCGTGCCGGCCGGCGACCAGGGGGCGCGGCCGTCGGGAGCGGTGAGGTACCAGAGGAGCTCGAGGGCGTCGCCCGGCGGTGGTGGAGGAGTCATGGGTCGTCCTGACGTCGGTTGATGCTGCGTGTAATGTCTGCATTGTCTATCAGCTCTGTGCAGTTTCGGAAAGGACCACCTCCACCGTGTCTCGCCGCACCCCCACCACCGCGCGCCGCCGCCTCCCGTCGGCGCTGCTCGCGCTCCTCGCGCTCGTCGCCCTGCTCGCCGTCGCCGCCGGCTGCGGCTCCGACAGCGGCGAGTCCGAGGCCACCGCCGCCTCGCCGTCCGCGGACACCCCGGCGGCGGCCGCCACGCCCTCGGAGCCGCTGAAGGTCGCGCTGCTCACCTCGGGGCTCACCAACGACGGCGGCTTCAACCAGTGGGCCGCCGAGGCGCTCGGGCGGCTCGAGGACGAGGGCCTCGTCGAGGCGCAGATCCGCCAGCAGCTCTCAGACCCCACCGCCGCCGAGCCGGTGCTCCGCGAGTTCGCCTCGCGCGGCTACGACCTCGTCATCGGCCACGGCATCGACCTCTCCGAGGCGACGCTGAAGGTCGCGCGCCAGTTCCCCGACGTCCACTTCGCCACGACCGGCGACAACACGCTCGAGGACAAGCTCCTCCCGAACGTCGACGGCTGGACCTACGACTTCGGCCAGTTCGGCTACATCGCCGGGTTCGTCGCCGGCACGATCGAGGGCGCCGACCGCGTCGGCGTGGTCGGGGGCCCGCAGATCCCGTTCGTCGAGATCGCGGGCGAGGGCTTCGCCGCCGGCCTCCACGCGCAGAACCCGAAGGCCGAGATCAGCACGACCTACACCGGCGAGTTCTACGACAGCCAGAAGGAGCAGGAGGCGACCCGCGGGCTGATCGAGGACGGCAACACGCTGATCTTCGCGAACACCGCCGAGGGCAACGGCGTCGCGCCCGCGGCGCAGGCCGGCGGCGCGTGGACGATCGGCGTGGCCGTCAAGGGCAGCCCCGCCGCCAAGGACGTCAACATCACGTCGCCGAGCCTGAACCTGTATCCCGTCTACAAGGCGTACGTCGACGAGATCCACGGCGGCGACTTCGGCGGGCGGTTCACGGTCGGCTCGATCGCCAACGAGCAGATCGGCATCGAGCCGGTCAACCGCGTCAGCGACGCGGTCCCCGCCGACCTGCAGGAGCAGGTCGACCGGCTCGCGAAGCGGCTGGCCTCCGGCGACCTCGAGCTGCCGGACTTCTCGTGACGATGTCGTCGCACACCGCGCCGCCGGCCCTCGAGGGCCGGCGGCTCGCCAAGCGCTTCGGCGACGTCGTGGCCCTCGACGACGTCACCATCGCGCTGCGCCCGGGCGACGTGCACGCCGTCGTCGGGGAGAACGGCGCCGGCAAGTCGACGCTCGCCCGGCTGCTGGCGGGCGAGCTCGGGGCCGACGCCGGCGACGTCCGGGCCGCGGGCGCGCCGCTGCGCGCCGGGTCGCGGCGCGCGGCCCTCGCCGCGGGCGTGGCGATCGTGCCGCAGGCGCTGTCGCTCGTCGGCGACCTCTCGCTCGCCGAGCACGTCGCGCTCGACGCCGGGCCGGGGCGCTTCGACGCGGCCGCCGCCACCCGAGCGGTCGACGCGGCGCTCGCGCGCCTCGGCGCCGCCGTCGACACGGCGACGCCGACCGCGCGGATGACGCTCCCCGAGCGCCAGCTCGGGGAGCTCGCGGTCGCGCTGGCGCTCGGGGCCCGCGTCCTCATCCTCGACGAGCCGACCTCCAGCCTCGGCCCCGCCGAGGTCGAGGCCCTCGTCGAGGCGATCCGCGGCCTGGCCGCCGACGGCGTGGCCGTCCTGCTCGTCACCCACCGGATCCGCGAGGCGCTCGCCGCCGCGTCGGCGATCACGGTCCTGCGCGGCGGCCGCCTCGTGCATCAGGGCTCGACGGAGGGGCTCGACGCCGAGGCGATCGCCGAGCACATGGTCGGACGGCTCGAGGCGCCCCAGGCGCGACCGGCGCGTCCGCTCGGCCCGGTCCGGCTCGCGGTCGAGGGCGTGGCCGCCGGCGCGGGTCCCGGCGCGCTGCACGGCGTCACGCTCGCCGTCGCCGGCGGGGAGGTCGTCGGCGTCGCGGGCGTGGCCGGCAGCGGCCAGCGCGCGCTGGCCGAGACGGTGGCCGGCGTGATCGCGCCGGACCAGGGCCGCGTGCTCGTCGACGGCGCGGACGTGACCGGCGCGCCCGCCCGAGCGGCGGCCGCCGGCGTGGCGTACGTGCCGGAGGATCGCGCCGAGGGCGTGGTCGCCGCGCGCTCGGGCGTCGAGAACGCGGTGCTGCTGCGCACGCTGCGCGAACGCGGGCTGCGCACCAGGCTGGGCGTGCGTCACCGGAGGGCGGAGCGCAGCGTCGCCGACAAGGTGTACGAGCGCTTCGACGTGCGCCCGCGACGGCCGGCCCTGCGCGCCGGGACGCTCTCGGGCGGCAACCAGCAGAAGCTGCTCGTGGGCCGCGAGCTCGACCGGCAGCCCGCGGTGGTCGTCGCGCACGGCCCCACGCAGGGGCTCGACCTCCGCGCCGCGGCGGCGATCCGCGGCGACCTGACGGCCGCGGCGGAGCACGGCGCGGCCGTCCTCGTGCTCTCCGCCGACCTCGACGAGGTGCTCGCGCTGGCCGACCGCGTGGTCGTGCTGAGCGAGGGCCGGATCACCGACGAGCTGCGCTCGCGCGACGACGTCGACGCGACGCGCATCGGAACCGCGATGGCGGGCGCCGCCCGCCAGAAGGAGCTGGCCGCATGAGCGCCACCGCCGAGCCGACCGCCGTCCGCGGTCTCCTGGACCGGGCCTTCCCGCCACCGCGCCTGTCGCCCGACGAGGCCGCGGTGCTCGCCGCGCTGCAGCGCGCCCTGGACGAGGAGGTCGAGCCCCTCGCCGCCGAGCACGACGAGCGCGGGCGCTACCCGCGCCTCGCCGTGAACGCCCTGCGCCCGACGGGCATCCTGTCGGCATCGCTGCCGCGCGACCTCGGAGGCGGCGGGGCCTCGCATCGCCTGACGCTCGAGGCGCAGGTCCGGATGGCCGCGGCCGACTCGTCGGTCGCCCAGGTGTTCCGCGTCCACGAGGACTCCGTCCGGGAGCTGCACGTCTTCGCCGACGAGGCGCAGCGCGAGCGGCTGAGCGAGCTCATCGTCGACCAGCAGGCGATCCTCGGGCTGGCGGCGGCCGAGAACGGCCGCCGGGTCGACTCCCCGATGACGACGCTGGCCCATCGCCAGCCGGACGGCTCGTACGTCATCGACGGCCGCAAGATCTACGCGACCGGCTCGGCGGGCGCCGACATGGTGATCGTCGCGGCGTTCGACCCCGTCGCCGGAGCCGGCGATCCGCTGCTGGGCGTGAAGTCCTTCCTCGTCGCGCCGGACGCTCCGGGCGTCACGATGCACCTCGACTGGGACGCGCTCGGCCAGCGCGCGACCGAGTCGGGCACCGTCACGTTCGACGGCGTGCGCGTCGCCCCGCCGGACGGGCCGTTCGTCGCCACGGGACTGCTGTCGCAGTCGGGCCCGCGCTTCCAGGCCGGGTTCGCGGCGGAGCTCGTGGGGATCGGCATCGCCGCGGTGCGCGCCGCGGCGCCGTTCGTCGC
>DASTRJ010000150.1:0-6679 GCA_035761245.1 Capillimicrobium sp.
GGTCGCGGGCCTCGCGGTCGGCGCCGCCGCCGCGACCGTGGTCGTCGCGACCGGTGGCGACGGATCCGCGCCGGCCTACGCCGTCGAGCGGCAGGGCGACGGCTCGGTCTCCGTGACGATCCGCTCGCTGTCCGACGCCGACGGCCTCGAGCGCGAGCTGCGGGCCGCCGGCCTGCGCGCCGAGGTCGCGGCGCTCCCCGCGGGCGAGACGTGCGACATCGCTCCCGCCGCCGGGCCCGCGCCGGGCGGCGAGGACGCCCAGGGCGCGCGCAGCGCGCAGGGCACCGCTGGCACGCACAGCGCCCAGGACGCCCGGGCCACCCGGGGCGGCGGCCCGAGCACCAGCAGCGTGATGCGGACCGACGACGGCTCGACGGTGTTCACCATCGACCCCGGCACGCTGGGCGCCGGCGACACCGTCGTCATCACCACGAGCCGGCCGGCCGACGCGCCCGCCGGCGCGGACGCCTCGACGATCTCGATGGCCGTCACGCCGGGGCCGGTCCCGGCCTGCGTGACCGATCGCTGAGCTCGTGCGCGCGCCGCGCCAGAGCCGAGGGACGCGCGGCCCGAGGCTCTGGCGCGACCGGCGACGCCACGGCCCAGCGGTTGTAGGTTCTCTGAGCAATGGCCTCGTCGCCCAACGCCTTCGGCGTGCTCCGCCTGCGCGACTTCCGCCTCCTGCTCGCCGGCAAGGCGGTCTCCGTGCTCGGCGACCGGATGGTCTCCGTCGCGCTCGCCTTCGCGGTCCTGGGCATCGGCGGGTCGGCGTCCGCCGTCGGCCTCGTGCTCGCGGCCGGCACGGCGCCGATGGCGCTCAGCGTGATCGCCGGCGGCGTCGTGGCCGACCGCGTCCCGCGCCGCGCGGTGATGGTCGGCGCCGACCTCCTGCGGCTCGCCACCCAGGGCGCGACCGCGGTGCTGCTCCTCACCGGCACCGCCGAGGTGTGGATGCTCGCGGCCCTCGCCGCGGTCACCGGCGTCGGCAGCGGCTTCTTCAACCCGGCGTCCACCGGCCTGCTGCCGGAGATCGTGCCGCCAGGCGACCTCCAGCCCGCCAACGCGCTGCGGTCGTCCGCGACCGCCGCGGGCGAGATCGCCGGCCCCGTGCTCGCCGGCGTGCTCGTGGCCGTGTCGAGCCCCGGGACCGCGATCGCGGTCGACGCCGGCACCTTCGCCGTGAGCGCGATCTGCCTGGCGGCGATGCGGCCGCCCGTGCGCGAGCCACGCGGCGGCGCCTCGTTCCTCGCCGACCTGCGCGACGGCTGGACGGCGTTCGCGTCGCGGCGCTGGGTCTGGACCTTCGTCAGCTACTTCGCGTTCGGGAACATGATGTGGGCCGCGTGGAGCGCGCTCGGGCCGGTCGTCGCCGATCGCGACCTCGGCGGGGCGGCGCCCTGGGGCGTCGTGCTCGGCGCGATGGGCGTGGGCGCGCTGGCCGGCGGCCTGGCCGCGACGCGGATCGACCCCGCCCGCCCCCTGCTTGCCGTCGCGGCGATGGAGGGGCTCTTCGCGCTTCCGCTCGCGTTCCTCGCCGCCGGGACGGGCGTCGCCGTCCTGGTCGTGGCGGGCTTCGTCTCCGGCGTCGGCCTGATGGTCGGCATGTCGGTGTGGGAGTCGACGCTCCAGCGCAGGATCCCCGGCGAGTCGCTCTCGCGGGTGAGCTCGTACGACTGGTTCGGGTCGTTCGCCTTCTACCCGCTGGGGATGGCGCTCTGGGGGCCGATCGCCGCGGCGATCGGCCTGACGCCCGCGCTGTGGGTCGCCTTCGGCGGCTTCGCGATCTTCATCGCGGCGGTCCTGCTCATGCCCGAGACGCGCCGGCTGCGCCGCGACGCCGCGACGCCGCCGCAGGTCACGCCGGCGCGCTGACCGGCTCCGGCGCGGCCGCCGCCGCGCTTGCCGTCGCTCGCCGCCGCCGGCGGATCACCGCACGCCCGCCCCGGCCGGGGCTCCACGCCACGCCCTTGAACTGCAGCGGCTCGTCGGGCTCGTCGGTGGGCACGAGCTCGACGCGCTCCAGCAGCGTGCGCAGGACCACGTCGGCCTCCATGTGCGCGAACGTCGCTCCGATGCAGCGCCGGATGCCGCCGCCGAACGGGATCCACGAGTAGGTGTCGGGCAGCGTGTCCAGGAAGCGCTCGGGCAGGAAGCGATCCGGATCCGGGAACAGGTTCGGGTCGTAGTGCGTGAGGTTCGCGCTCAGCGCGATGAGATGCCCCTTCGGGATCCGGTAGCCGCCGACCTCGAACGGCTTCATCGTGAAGCGCCCCGCGAACGCGACGACCGGCCGCATCCGCTGCACCTCGCGGATCGTCGCGTCCCGATAGGCGTGGCCGCCCTCGTCGACCTCGTCGACGAGCCGCGCCAGCGCGTGCGGGTGGCGCCGCAGCCGCTCGACCGCCCAGCCGAGCGTGTGGGCGGTGGTCTCGTGCCCGGCGGCGAGCATCGTGACGAGCTGGTCGCGGATCTCCGGGTTGGTCATCGGCTCGCCGTTCGCGCGCCGCGCCTGCACCATGAGCGCGAGCACGTCGGTGCGCTCCTCGAGCGACGGATCCCGCCGCGCGGTCTCGATGAGCCGGTCGAGGATCGCGTCGATCCGCGCGCGGAGCCGCACGAACCGGCCCCAGGGGCTCCACGGGCCGAGGTCGTGATGCAGCTGCGGGAAGCGGGACAGGTGCTGGCCCTGCTCGGTCCACGGCGGCAGCAGCTCCTCGAGCTCGTGGAGCGTCGCCCCCGTCGCGCCGAAGACCGCGCGCAGGATCGCCCGCAGCGTGATCCGCTGGAACGCGCCGGCGGTCTCGAACTCGACGCCCTCGGGGAAGCGGTCGATCTCCTCGGCGGCGATCTGCTCGATGAGCGGCTCGTAGGCCTTCATGCGCTGGCCCTTGAACGGCGGCAGCAGGAGGCGGCGCTGCTCGAGGTG
Source organism: Capillimicrobium sp. (assembly GCA_035761245.1). Lineage (GTDB taxonomy): Bacteria > Actinomycetota > Thermoleophilia > Solirubrobacterales > Solirubrobacteraceae > Capillimicrobium. The sequence goes on from DASTRJ010000150.1 coordinate 2,927, forward strand.
GTGGTCCTCGTCGATGCCGAGCAGCGAGTTGTCGCCGAGCACGCGCCGCAGCGGGCTGCGCGTGCCGGCGTGCAGCGTCTTCGGGTCGGCGCGGAACGTGTGCTTGATGAGCTCCGGCTCGGCCAGCACGACGGTGCGGCGGAAGCCGAGGATGTCGAGCGTGAACATGTTCCCGTAGCGCCGTCGCTGACGCTCGAGGAACGGCCGCTGGCGCGTCATCATCGCCAGCGTCTGCAGCGGCATCGGCATGCGGGGGCCGGGCGGCAGGCCCTCCACGATCGGGCGGTCGGTCATCGCGCTCATCTCCTCACGAGCGGCTCGAGCCGCTCGATGACGTCGTAGTACCGGGTCGGCGCCAGGCGGGCGAGCCCGTCGAAGAGGTAAGCGTCGGGGCCGACGAGGATGCGCGAGCGGCCCCTCTCGACGCCGGTGTGGATGATCTCGGCCGCCCGCTCCGGCGTGGTGCGAGCCATCGCCGCGAACTCGCGCGCCAGCGAGTCGCGATCCGCGTGACGGCCCTGGTGGTCGGACCGGAAGCGCGAGTTGTTGACGATGTTCGTCTTGACGCCGCCGGGATGGACGACGACGGCACGCACGCCGGTGCCGCGCAGCTCCTGGCGCAGCGCGTCGGTGTAGCCGCGGACGGCGAACTTCGACGCGCAGTAGGCGCTCTGGTGCGGGAAGCCGAGGAGGCCGAAGACGCTCGACGTGTTGACGATGACGCCGGAGCGCTGCTCGAGCAGGATCGGCAGGAACGCCCGCACGCCGTGGATGACGCCGTGGAGGTTGACGCCGAGCACCCAGTCGTCGTCCTCGGGCGACGCGTCGGCGACGCCCTGCACGACGGTCACGCCCGCGTTGTTGAAGACCATCCCGAGCGGCGCGGGCGCCCACTCGCGCACGTCGGCGGCGAAGGCCATCTGCGCCTGGCGGTCGCGGACGTCGAACGTGCGCGTCAGCACCGGTCCGGCGATCGAGGCGGCGGTCTCCTCCAGCCCGGCGGCGTCCTGGTCGACGAGCGCGACCGGGCAGCCGTGCGCGGCGAGCCGCCGGGCGACGGCCTGGCCGATGCCCGATCCGGCGCCCGTCACGACGGCCGTCCTGCCGTTGATCGACGGCGGCGCCGTCCTGCGGCCGATCATCGGGCGCCCCGCCCCGACGCGGGGGTACTTGCGAGTACCGGGTTCACGCCGCGGAAGGATACCGTGGAGTATCTGAAATTGCCAGGTGTCCGATCGCCACGTGAACGGGGCCCCGTCCCCGGGGCCCCGTCGCAGCCGAGCGCGTGGTGCTCGCCGTCGTCAGAAGGCGACGTTGTTGCCGCCCGGGTTCGGCTGCGAGCCGCCCATCGACGCCGGGCCGCCGATCTCGTCGCCGCCGCGGTTGTGCAGCGTCGAGTTGCCCGGATCGCAGCCCTCGTTGCCGTTGCCGTTGCCGGCGTTGCAGTGGACGTTCTGCGGCGGAGGCGGCGGCGGGCAGTACCACGCCGCGGCGACCGGAGCGAGGCCGGACACCAGGACGAGGCTGGACGCAGCCGCGGCAGCGAGCTTGCGCGTGGCAGTCATGAGTTCCCCCTTCGTGGGTTGCGTGACCGTGCGCCGCGCGAACGCTGTCCTGTCGGCTACCCGTGCGCGGCGCCGCGCAGACCCGGCGGCTCCGGGAGATCTCTTCCGCCGGAACGGGGTGAGTTCCGCTCCCCGTCGCGCGTGAGCCCGTGGCGGAACCCGTCGCGCCACGACGCGTAGCGCGGCTGCCATCCCAGCTCCCGCTTGATCTTCGCGTTCGACGACCCGCGCGCCTCGGTCATCATCCGCACGACGGCCTCGCCGCCGAGCAGCCGGCCGACCCAGACGGGGACGTGGCGGGGCGGCTTGGCGCCGACGACCTGCGCCAGGTCCGGCAGCCACTGCGCCACGGGCGCGGGGTCGTCGTCGACCACGTTGAAGATCCCGGTCGCGTCGCTCTCGAGCGCGGCGACGGTGGCCGACGCGGCGTCGTCGACGTGCAGCCACGACCACACGCCGCCGCCGGCGCCGACGATCGGCAGCCGGCGCTTGCGCACGAGCTCGACGAGGCTCTCCGACGCCCCCGGGCCGTAGAACCCGCCGTAGCGCAGCACGACGCCGTCGAGCGGCGCGGCGGTCACCGCCTCCTCGACGAACCGGATCGCCGCCGCGGTCTCGCGCTGCGCCGGCGCCGGATCGGGGTCGAGCGGGTCGTCCTCGGTCTTGACGGGCCCGCCGGTCCGCGCGTTCGGCCAGCCCGTGTAGCTCTGGGCGACGAACCGTCGCACGCCCGCCGCCTGCGCGGCGTCGAGCAGGTTGCGCGTGCCGCGGGTGCGGAGCGCGTTCGTGGCCGCGAACCAGCGGTCGAAGCGGCGGAGGTCCGGCGTCCCCGACAGCGCCGTCATCTGGTGGACGATCGCGTCGGGCGCGGCGCTCACGACCGCCTCGCGCACGGCGGCGGCGTCGAGCCCGTCCACGACCACGGCGTCGGCGCCGAGCGCGCGCAGCTCGCCGGCCTTGGCGGCGCTGCGGGTGGTCGCGACGACGTCGTGGCCTCGGGCGACGAGCTGAGCGACGAGCGGCCGGCCGATCGCTCCGGTGCCCCCGGCGACGAAGACTCTCATCTCAACTCCCTTCGCGTCTGTGGGTCGTTCACCCACCGAGACGAGGCTGCGACGCGTCGTGTGACACGGCCCCGCGATCGCGGTCTTGCGCGCGCCCGCCGTTCGCGAGACGATCGCAGCGCGGCGCGACCACCGTCCGTTCCCCAACGAAGGGAGGCGTCGTGCAGATGTACATCATCCTCCGCCGCAACGGCTGGAGGACCGCGCAGGACCTGGAGGTCGCCGCGGAGCGCTCGATGCGCGCCGGCGACGAGACACCCGACGACGTCCGCTGGATCCGCTCGTACGTCCTGGCCGAGGACGGCGGCGACGTCGGGACCGTGTGCGTCTACGAGGCCTCGTCGCCCGAGGCGATCCGCGACCACGCGCAGCGGGCCGACCTGCCCGTCGACGAGATCATCCCCGTCGCCGACACGGTGATCGTCAGGCCGGATCCGCAGCCCGCGGCGTCGTGAGCCGCGTGGCCGGCGGGATGCACGCCGGCCTCGGAGACCTGCTCCGTGGTTCCCCGCAGCACGTCTGCGGGGGCCAACGGATCAGCCGGTTGCGCCGCGGCCTCAGACTCCCCCGCTATGGATGCGACCCAGGTCGCCCTCGCCGATGAGGCTCCCATCCATGAGCTGGAGGAGCTGCGGCCGCTGATCGCGGGCGCCCAGGAGCGGGGGTACGTCACTATCGACCAGATCACGGCCGCGCTGGAGGAGGTCGAGGTCACCAAGGAGCAGGTCGCCGAGCTGCACGGGCACCTGGTCGAGCAGGGCATCGAGGTCGTCGGCGCCGACGGCAAGCCGCTCGCGGCGGCCGCGGAGTCCAAGAAGGCCGAGGCGGAGGTCGACCTGACGGTCGAGCCGTCGCTGGACTCGCTGCGGATCTACCTGCGCTCCATCGGGCGCGTGCCGCTGCTGACCGCGCGCGAGGAGGTGTCGCTGGCGAAGCGGATCGAGCGCGGCGACATGGCGGCCAAGCAGCAGATGGTCGAGGCCAACCTGCGGCTGGTGGTCTCGATCGCCAAGGGGTATCTGGGTCGCGGCCTGACGTTCCTGGACCTCATCCAGGAGGGGTCGCTGGGGCTGATCCGGGCGGTGGAGAAGTTCGACTACCGCCGGGGCTACAAGTTCTCGACG
>DASTRJ010000151.1:0-16128 GCA_035761245.1 Capillimicrobium sp.
TGCCCGCCGACGACCCCGCCTACGGCCTCGGCGACTACGCGCGCCTCGTCGTGGAGGCGATCGGGGACCGGACGGGCGGCCCCGTCGTGCTCGTCGCCCAGTCGATGGGCGCGTTCGTGGCACCGCTCGTCGCGCAGCGCACACCGGTCGCGCGCATCGACCTCGTCTGCCCGATGATCCCCGCCGCCGGCGAGTCGGCGGCCGAGTGGTGGGCGGCCACCGGTCAGACGGACGCGTACGCCGCCTACGCGGAGGAGCTCGGGCGGCAGGCGGACGCGCCGTTCGACCTGCGCTGGGGCTTCTTCCACGACGTGCCGCCGGAGGTCGTCGAGCGGATCATGGCTGCCGGCGAGCGCCACCAGTCCGACACGCCGTTCGAGGAGCCGTGGCCGCTCGACGCGTGGCCGGACGTCCCGACGCGCGTCCTCGCGGGCCGGCTCGACCGGCTCTTCCCGCTGCCGTTCCTCCGGCGCCTGGCCCGCGAGCGGCTCGGGATCGAGCCGGACGTGATCGACACCGGCCATCTGCCCGCGCTGGCCCGGCCGCAGGAGCTGGCGGCGTGGATCGTCGCCTCCCCCACTCCCGCGCCCGCGCCCGCGCAGCGGGGTCAGGCGTCCGCGTAGGGCGCGTACCGGTGGTGCAGCATCAGGTCGTTGCCGTCCGGATCGGAGAAGAACGCCATGTGGCAGACGCCGGTGTCGAGGGTCTCGCCGAAGAACGTCACGCCCTTGGCCTCGAGCGCGGCTCGCGCCGCGGCGACGTCCTCGACGCCCAGCGGCAGCGGGTTGCCCTTCTGGGGCGAGAACGTCAGGCCCTGTCGCTCGGGCTCCCAGATCGCCAGGCACACGTCGCCCGCCCAGACCTCGTAGTCCGCATGCTCGTCGGGCCGCAGGCCGAGGGTGTCCCGGTAGAAGGCGCGAGCCCGCTCGGCGTCCTGCGAGGGGATGCCGAGGAAGTCGACGCGCTTGATCTCGCTCATGGCGCGATCATCGCGCACCGGCGGGCAGGCTCGCGACGGCGTCGCGCGCCGCGCCGTACCGTAACCCCGTGCGGATCGCCACCTGGAACGTCAACTCCGTCAAGCAGCGCGTCCCCCGCCTGCTCCCCTGGCTCGACGAGCGCCGGCCGGACGTCGTCTGCCTCCAGGAGACCAAGCTCGCCGACGAGCCCTTCGCCGAGCTGCTCGGCGACGAGCTGAGCGCCCGCGGCTACGAGGTCGCCACCTACGGCGAGGCCACCTGGAACGGGGTCGCGATCCTCTCCCGGGTCGGGCTCGAGGACGTCGCGCGGGGCCTGCCCGACTGCCCCGGCTTCCCGCACCAGGAGGCGCGCGCGGTGTCGGCCACCTGCGACGGCGTCCGGGTGATCTCGGTCTACGTGCCCAACGGCCGCTCGCCCGGCTCCGACCACTACCGCTACAAGCTCGAGTGGCTGGCGGCGCTGCGCGCGCACGTGGCCGCCGGCGATCCCGCCTCCACGGTGGTCCTCGGCGACGTCAACATCGCGCCCACCGACGACGACGTCTTCGACCCCGACGCCTACGTCGGCCAGACCCACGTCACCCCGCCCGAGCGCGAGGCGCTGCGCGCGCTGCAGGCGGTCGGGCTCCACGACGTCGTCCGGGAGCGCTGGCCGACCGAGCGCGTCTTCACCTACTGGGACTACCGCGCCGGCATGTTCCACCAGGACCTCGGCATGCGGATCGACCTGGTGCTCGCCGGTGACGCCGTCGCCTCCCGCGTGGCCGCCGCGTGGGTCGACCGCCACGCGCGCAAGGGCAAGGGACCGAGCGACCACGCCCCGGTCATCGTCGACCTCGACGAGGCGCCCGACGGGGACATCGGGCCGGTCGTGCCGCCGCCGTCGGCGCCCGTCACGCGGCGCGGCGCGAAGAGGCTGCCGCAGGCCTAGGCCTTCTTGCGGTCCCGGTCGCGCGAGGGCTGGACGCGCTTCGGCTCGCCGGGGATCTTCGGGTAGTCGGGCGGATACGGCATGTCCCCCTCCTCGTCGGCCGCGTACATCTCCAGGAGCGGCTCGAGCGAGTGCTGTACGTCGTCGATCGCCGCGTGCCGGTCGCCGACCTCGGCGAAGCGCGCGGGCATCGTCGCCACCGTGAAGTCCTCGGGCGCGACGTTCGGCAGCTCGTCCCAGTCGACCGGCGCCGACACGGGCGCGCCCGGCTTCGGCCGGATGCTGTACGCCGAGGCGATCGTGCGGTCGCGGGCGTTCTGGTTGTAGTCGACGAAGATCCGCTCGCCGCGCTCCTCCTTCCACCACTTCGTCGTCACCTCGCCGGGCAGCCGCCGCTCGAGCTCGCGGCCGAAGGCGATCGCGGCATGACGCACGTCGGTGAACGTCCAGCGGGGCTCGATGCGGACGTAGATGTGCACGCCCCGCCCGCCGGAGGTCTTCGGGAAGCCGACGTACCCGAGGTCGTCGAGCAGCTCGCGCGCGGTCGCGGCGACCCGGACCGCGTCGGCGAAGTCGGTCCCCGGCTGCGGGTCGAGGTCGATGCGCAGCTCGTCGGGGTGATCGACGTCGTCGCGGCGCACGGGCCACGGGTGGAACGTGATCGTGCCCATCTGCGCCGCCCAGGCGACGACCGCGACCTCGGTCGGGCACACCTCGTCGGCATGGCGGCCCGACGGGAACGCGATCCGGGCCGTCTCGACGTAGTCGGGCGCGCCCTTCGGGACGCGCTTCTGGAAGAACGCGTCGCCGCCGCCCCACTCGCGCGTCGAGAGCCGGATGCCTTCGTGGACGCCCTTCGGCCAGCGCTCCAGGGTCGTCGGCCGGGCCCGGAGCGCGCGCATGATCCCGTCCTCCACCGCGACGTAGTACTTGACGATGTCGAGCTTCGTGAGCTCCGGCGTGCGGTCGGTCGCGGGGAAGATCACGCGGTCGGCGCTGGAGACGCGCACCTCGCGCCCACCGGCGTCGACGAAGACCTCGGAGGAGGCGGCCATGCCGCAGTTCTACGGCATCGGGCGCCGAAGCCCTCTCCGGGACCGCTCGCTCAGGCGCCCTCCCCCAGCGCCAGCCAGACGATCCCGGCCGCGATGAGCGCGATCGGCGCGATGCGCGCGGCCGTCGCGGGCTCGCCGAAGAGCACCATCGCGGCGAGCGCCGCTCCGACGGCGCCCGTGCCGGTCCAGACGGCGTAGCCGGGCCCGACCGCCACGCCGCGCAGCCCGAGCGCCAGGAACGCCATGCTCGCGACGAGCGCGACGGCGAACAGCACCGACGGGCCGGCGTTCGTCAGCCCGTCCGACTTCTTCAGCGCGAGCGCCCAGACGGTCTCGAAGACACCACCGACAAGGATGAGGACCCACGACATGCTCGACCACCTCGGCAGGACGATGTGCAGAACGCGCGTCGTCTTGTCGAGGCCGGGTACGGCGCGCATCTCGTCCGGGCCGAAGCGCAGCCCACGATAGCGAGCCGCGCGTCAGGCGCCGACGTACTCGGCGAGGTGCTCGCCGGTCAGCGTCGAGCGGGCGGCGACGAGGTCGGCGGGCGTCCCCTCGAAGACGATGCGCCCGCCGTCGTGGCCGGCCCCGGGGCCGAGGTCGACGATCCAGTCGGCATGCGCCATCACCGCCTGGTGGTGCTCGATGACGATGACCGACTTGCCGGCGTCGACGAGCCGGTCGAGCAGCCCGAGCAGCTGCTCGACGTCGGCGAGGTGCAGGCCGGTGGTCGGCTCGTCGAGGACGTAGACGCCGCCGTCGCCGGCCATGTGGGTGGCGAGCTTGAGCCGCTGCCGCTCGCCGCCGGACAGCGTCGTCAGCGGCTGCCCGATGGTGAGGTAGCCGAGGCCCACGTCCGTCAGGCGCCGGAGGATCTTGTGCGCGGCGGGGGTGCGCGCCTCGCCCGCGCCGAAGAACGCCTCGGCCTCGGACACCGGCATCGCGAGGACGTCCGCGATGTTGCGCCCGCCGAGCGTGTACTCGAGCACCGAGGCGTCGAACCGCCTGCCCTCGCACTCCTCGCAGGTGACCGCGACGCCGGCCATCATCGCCAGGTCGGTGTAGATGACGCCGGCGCCGTTGCAGGTGGGGCAGGCGCCCTCGGAGTTGGCGCTGAACAGCGCCGGCTTGACCCCGTTGGCCTTGGCGAACGCCTTGCGGATCGGGTCCAGCAGGCCCGTGTACGTCGCCGGATTGCTGCGCCGTGAGCCCTTGATCGGCGACTGGTCGACCGTGACCACGCCCTCGCGCCCGCTGACCGAGCCGTGGATGAGCGAGCTCTTCCCCGAGCCGGCCACGCCCGTCACCACGACGAGCACGCCGAGCGGGATGTCGACGTCGACGCCCTGGAGGTTGTGCAGGTCGGCGCCCCGGACCTCGAGGACGCCGGTCCGCTCGCGCACCGCCGGCTTGAGCGACGCCCGGTCGTCGAGGTGCCGACCGGTCAGCGTGCCGCTCGCCCGCAGCCCCTCGACGGTGCCTTCGAACACCACCTCGCCGCCGGCGGTCCCGGCGCCGGGACCGAGGTCGACGACGTGGTCGGCGATCGCGATCGCCTCCGGCTTGTGCTCGACGACGAGCACCGTGTTGCCCTTGTCGCGCAGCCGCAGCAGGAGCTCGTTCATCCGCCGGATGTCGTGCGGGTGCAGCCCGACCGTCGGCTCGTCGAAGACGTACGTCACGTCGGTGAGCGACGAGCCGAGGTGGCGGATCATCTTCACGCGCTGCGCCTCGCCGCCCGACAGCGTCCCCGAGGGCCGGTCGAGCGACAGGTAGCCCAGGCCGATCTCGACGAACGAGTCGAGCGTGTGCTGCAGCGCGCCCAGCAGGGGCGCCACCGACGGCTCGTCGAGGCCGCCGATCCAGCCGGCCAGGTCGCTGATCTGCATCGCGCAGGCGTCGGCGATGCTGATCCCGTCGATCTTCGACGAGCGAGCGGCCTCGCTGAGCCGCGTGCCCTCGCACTCCGGGCAGGTGGTGAAGGTGACCGCCCGGTCGACGAAGTCGCGGATGTGCGGCTGCAGCGCCTCGCGGTCCTTGGAGAGCATCGACTTCTGGATCTTCGGGATGAGGCCCTCGTAGGGGTGGTTGACGCCGTCGACCTTGATCTTGGTCGGCTCCTTGTGGAGGAGGTCGCGCAGCTCGCGCTCGGTGTAGTCGCGGATCGGCTTGTCGGGGTCGAAGAAGCCGCAGCCGCGGAAGATCCGGCCGTACCAGCCCTCCATGCTGTAGCCGGGGATCGTCAGCGCGCCCTCGTTGAGCGACTTGCCGTCGTCGTAGAGCTGCGACAGGTCGAAGTCGGTGACGCGCCCCATCCCCTCGCACCTCGGGCACATGCCGCCCGTGATCGAGAAGCTCCGTCGCTCGACGGTCTTGCCGCCGCCGCGCTCGATGGTGACCGCGCCCTTGCCGCTGATCGACGCGACGTTGAACGAGAACGCCTGCGGCGAGCCGATGTGCGGCCGGCCGAGCCGGCTGAAGAGGATCCGCAGCATCGCGTTGGCGTCGGTCACGGTGCCGACCGTGGAGCGGGCGTTGGCGACCATCCGCTCCTGGTCGACGATGATCGCCGTCGTGAGGCCTTCGAGGACGTCGACGTCGGGCCGCGCCAGCGTCGGCATGAAGCCCTGGACGAAGGCGCTGTAGGTCTCGTTGATGAGCCGCTGGGACTCCGCCGCGATCGTGCCGAACACGAGCGAGCTCTTGCCCGAGCCCGAGACGCCGGTGAACGCCGTCAGCCGGCGCTTCGGGATCTCGACGCTGACGTCCTTGAGGTTGTTGACCCGCGCGCCCTGCACGCGGATCAGGTCGTGGCTGTCGGCGCGGTGCGCCGCGGCCGGCGTCTCGGTGCCCGTGGCGATGCTCATGCGGTCAGCGCAGCTCCTGGATGCGGATGAGGTTGCCGGAGGGATCGCGGAACGCGCAGTCGCGGATCCCGTACGGCTGCTCGGTCGGCTCCTGGACGACCTCGGCGTCGCCGCCCTGCAGCCGCTCGAACGTGCCGTCGAGGTCGGTGGTCGCCAGGTTGATGCTGGCGAAGGTGCCCTTGGCCATCATCTCGGCGATGGTGCGGCGCTCGTCGTCGGTGATGCCCGGCGTGGCGGCCGGCGGGTACAGGACGATCGACGTCTCGGGCTGGTTCGGCGGCCCGACCGTGATCCAGTGCATCCCGCCGTACTCGACGTCGTTGCGCACCTCGAAGCCGAGGGTGTCGCGGTAGAACGCCAGGGAGGCGTCGGGGTCCTCGTGCGGCAGCATGGCCTGGTGGATGGTGATGGTCATGGCGGGCACCCTAGGTCCGGCTCGCCGATGCCGCTTCTCGATTCCTGACGGGTCTCGTCACCTGCTTGGCGACGCACGGCGGCATCCCCGCCGTCGCGCCCGCCGCCTGCTCGCGGTAGACGCTCGGCGGCACGCCGACGAGCTCCGTGAACCGGGTGCTGAAGGTGCCCAGCGACGAGCACCCGACCTCGAAGCAGACCTCGGTGACGCTCAGGTCGCCGCGGCGCAGCAGCGCCATCGCGCGCTCGATGCGGCGCGTCATGAGGTAGCTGTACGGCGACTCGCCGTACGCGAGCCGGAACTCGCGGCTCAGGTGCCCGGCCGACATGTGGACGCCGCGGGCGAGCGCCTCGACGTCCAGCGGCTGGGCGTACTCGCGGTCGATCCGATCCCGCACACGGCGCAGGAGCGCGAGCTTCTGCAGGTGCTGTGCTGGCGCCGGGCTGCTGCTCACCCGTCAGATCCTGCCACGTCGCCTGCGACGGTCGAGCGGCGTGCGGTCGCCTGCCGCTTCACGGTCGCGTCGCGGCGATCAGCTCGAGCGTGCCCCACGTCGTACCGAGGCGATAGCCCACCCGCGCGTCGGGCAGGCCGGCCGCGCGGATCGCGTCGGCGAGCTGCCCCGCCGCGTGCGCCCGCGTGTTCTCCCGGCCGTCCAGCAGCCGCAGCGCGGCGAACCCCGCTCGCGGCAGCGACCCGCGCGGGCGTCCCCAGTCGGCGACGTGGAGTCGGCCGCCGGGCCGCAGGACGCGCCGGGCCTCCTCCAGCGCGCGCTGCTTGTCGGCGTCGGTGAGGTGGTGCAGCAGCAGCGACATCACCACGCGGTCGGCGCTCGCGTCCTCGAGCGGCAGCGCCGTCGCGAGGCCGGTCGACCAGCTCACCCGCTCGGCGCCGGGCTTGCGGCGCGCGAGCGCGAGGACGGCCTCGTCGCCGTCGACCCCGGTCACGGCGGCGCCGGCGCTCGCCAAGCGCAGCGCGAGCGCGCCCGTCCCCGTCCCGACGTCGATCACGCGGCCGCCCGCCGGGAGACCGGCGAGCACCGCCTGGACCAGCCGCGGCCGCCAGCGCTGCTCGCGCATCGTCGCGGCCATCGCCGGGTCGTAGAGCCGGGTCAACCACCCGCGGCCTGCCGCCGGCACGTAGCGCTCACCGCTCACCGCGAGCTCCGCTCGCGGCGATGCAGCACCGCCACGACGATCGCGCCCACGACCACGCCGAGGAGCGCCGACGCGCCGGTGTTGGTCAGCCACGCGGCGACGCCGCCGACCCCGCCGAGCGCGTGGTGGACGTCCTCCTCGAGGTGATGGACCGCGTCGTAGGGCGCCGAGAGCCCGAGCTCGTCGAGGCCGACGAGCAGGATGTGCCCGCCGACCCAGAGCATCGCCGCGATGCCGACCTTCGAGAGCACCGACAGGACGGCGGGCATCGCGCGCACGAGGCCGCGCCCGATCGACGCGGCCGTTCCCGAGCCGGCCTGCGCGAGCCGCAGGCCGACGTCGTCCATCTTCACGATGAGGCCGACGGCGCCGTAGACGCCGGCGGTGATCGCGAGCGCGACGAGCACGAGGATTAGCGCGCGAGCCATGAGCGGCTCGTCGGTGACCTCGTTGAGCGAGATCACCATGATCTCCGCCGAGAGGATGAAGTCCGTGCGGATGGCCGCCCCGACGAGCTCGTCCTCGTGCTCCGGCCCCTGCTCGCCGACCGGCGCCTCGTCGTGCCGCGCGTGCGGGGCGACGAGCTCCCACAGCTTCTCGGCGCCCTCGTAGCAGAGGTACGTGCCGCCGATCATCAGGATCGGGGTGAGCAGCCACGGGAGCAGCTCGCTCAGCAGCAGCGCGGCCGGCAGGATCAGCAGGATCTTGTTGCGCAGCGAGCCGACCGCGATCCGCTTGATCATCGGCAGCTCGCGCTCCGGCCGGAACCCGCGGACGTAGCGCGGGGTGACGGCGGCGTCGTCGACGATCACGCCGGCGGCCTTCATGCTCGCCCGGCTCGCGCCGACGGCGACGTCGTCCACGGAGGCGGCCGCCGCGCGAGCGAGCGCGGCGACGTCGTCGAGCAGCGCGGCGAGCCCGGCGCTCATCGCCCGCCTCCCCCACGCCGTGCCGGCAACCCCTGTGTCGTGACCGCCGTGCGCGGCGTGCTCGCTCTGTTCACGGCGCGCAGGGTAGGCGGCGCGGCCGCGCCGGCGCGTCGCGGCGGCTCGCCGTGCGCGAGGATGCCGGGCCAATGAGCGACGCCGGACTCGTCCTCGTCGGCCTGGCGATCGCCACGGGACTCGCCGGCGTCGTCGTCCCGGTGCTGCCGGGCGCGCTGCTGACCTGGGCGGCGATCGCCGTCTGGGCGCTGGCGGTCGGCTCGCCGGCGGCGTGGACGGTCCTCGCCGTCGCGACCGTTGCGATCGGCGCCGGCCAGGTCGTGAAGTACCTCGTGCCGGGGCGGCGCCTGCGCGACGCCGGCATCCCCCGCCGCACGCTCGTCACCGGTGTCCTCGCCGGGGTCGCGGGCTTCTTCCTCATCCCGGTGGTCGGGCTGTTCGCCGGGTTCCCGCTGGGCGTGTACCTCGAGGAGCGACGCCGGCTGCGCGGGCATGCGCCGGCCTGGCGCTCCACCCGGCACGCGGTGCACGCGATCGGCCTCTCGATCGCGATCGAGCTGGCGGCGACGGCGCTCGCCGCCGCCGCGTGGCTCGTCGCGGTGCTGAGCTGAGCTGCGGGCGCTCAGGCGACAGCCGCCGCCGCTCGCCTCACCGCGGGCGCCTGCTCGTGGATCTTGCGGTGCGGGTCCTCGGTGTTCGCGGCGCGCACGGCGTCGACGTCGCCGTGGAAGTCGCCGAGCCCGGTCGGGTCGGTCATGGCCAGCGAGCTCAGCTCGAACAGCGCGAGCCCGACGTGCGGAGCCCACTGCCTCGGGCCGTCGCGGAACTGCCCGGTGACGAAGGGCGTCGCCGCGAGCGCGAGGGCGCCGACGGCATCCAGCGCGAGATGCGCCCGGAACGGCAGCACCTTGACGACCCCGAGCGGGTAGCGGGTCAGCATGCTGTAGCCGGCGTGGATCGCCGCCGACGTGCGGACCTGACGGGCCGAGCGCGTCCCCGCGATCCCGGCCGCCTTCGGGAAGACCGTCAGCAGCATCGCCCCGGCGGTGTAGTCGACGACCCCGTGGAGGGTCGCGTCGACGGGGCGTGGTGGGAAGGGCATCGCGACTCCTCTCAGGGGTTCAGCACGACCTTCATGCACTCGTCCTGCTTGTGCTTGAACGTCTCGTAGCCGTTGGGCGCCTCGTCGAGCGGCAGGCGGTGGGTGACGACGAAGCTCGGGTCGATGTCGCCGTTGCGGATGTGGTCGTAGAGCCGGCGCAGGTAGCGCTGGGCGTGGCACTGCCCCGACTTCAGCGTCAGGCCCTTGTTCATGAAGGCGCCGGTCGGGAACTTGTCCATGAAGCCGCCGTAGACCCCGATCACCGAGACGATGCCGGCGGGCCGGCACGCCATGATCGCGTCGCGCAGGGCCGGGCCGCGGTCGGTCTCCATCCGCGTCCCCTGCCACACCCGCTCGACCGCGTTGAGGAGCCCGTGGCCGTGCGTCGCCTCCATCCCGGCGGCGTCGATGACGGCGTCGGGGCCGCGCCCGCCCGTCATCTCCTTGAGCTGCTCGACGACGTCCGGGTCCGCGGACGCGTCGATCGTCGCCGTCGCGCCGGCGCGGTTGCGCGCCATCTCGAGGCGGTACGGGTAGTGGTCGATCGCGATGACCTGCTCGGCGCCGAGCATCACGGCGCTGGCGATCGCGAACTGGCCGACGGGGCCGGCGCCGAACACGGCGATGACCTCACCGCCGCGGATCTCGCAGAACTCGGCACCCATGAACCCCGTCGGGAAGATGTCCGACAGGAACAGGACCTGCTCGTCGGTGAGGTCGTCCTCGATCTTGATCGGCCCGACGTCGGCGAACGGCACGCGCGCGTACTCGGCCTGCCCGCCCGCGTAGCCGCCGGTGAGGTGCGAGTAGCCGAAGATCCCGGCGGTGGCGTGCCCGAAGATCTTCTCGGCCATCCCCGCGTTCGGGTTCGAGTTCTCGCAGACGGAGTAGAGCTCGTGCTGGCAGGCCCAGCAGTCGCCGCAGGCGATCGGGAACGGCACGACGACGCGGTCGCCGACCGCGAGGTTGCCGACCCCGCGGCCGACCTCGACCACCTCGCCCATGAACTCGTGGCCGAGGATGTCGCCACGCTTCATGGTCGGCACGTAGCCGTCGTAGAGGTGCAGGTCGCTGCCGCAGATCGCGGTCGACGTGATCCGCACGATCGCGTCGCGGTCGTTGAGGATCTTCGGGTCGGGGACGTTCTCGACGTGGACCGTGTTGCGCCCCGACCAGACGTTCGCGCGCATCACGCACCGACCTGCTGCAGCTCGGGCTCCGGCATCGGCTGAGCCGGCCGCTGCTTGATCTTGCGCTCGGCCCGCTCCCCCTCGGGCGTCCCGTCCGAGCGGACGATCAGCCCCGTCTCGACGTGCTGCTTGAAGCGCCGCAGGTCGTCCTTGGCCTTCGCGAGCGGCGTCCCGCCCTGCAGCTCGACGTGGATCTCGGTTCCGCGATCGCCGGGTGCGTCGACGAACGTGATCGTCGCGTCGGCGTCGGCGAGGTACTCGGGCCGGTAGGCGGGGTCGCCCCAGAGGCGCTGCACCTCCTCGCGAGAGCGCCGGACCGTGATCGCTGCCTTCGGACTCCTCATGCGGACCGCACCCCCTGGGCCGTGGACGTTGCGATCCCTCTCCCCACTCGCGCGCGGGTTGACGCGGCGCCCGGCGAATCCGGCGCCGATCCCTACATCGGGCCCTCGGCGACGAGGTCCTGCTGCTCCGGATGGCGCCGGAGGTAGGCGGCGACGAACGGGCACACGGGGACCATGCGCAGCCCGCGCGACCGGATGTCGTCGAGCGCGCCGGCGACGAGCCGGTTGCCGACGCCCTGCCCCTCGGCCGACGGGTCGACCTCGGTGTGGACGAGCACGATCGCTCCGCGCCGCCAGCCGTAGCGGATGAACCCGAGGCGCCGGCCGTCGCGGCGGATCTCGTAGCGGTGCTCGGCCTGGTTGTCGACGACGACGTCGTGGCGATCGGTCACGGACCTCTCCCGCTGCGCGCGGACGGGCCAACACTCGCACGCGCCGGCCTCCCGCGCCAGCCTGGCCGCCGGGCGGCGACGACGGGCTCCTTGACCCCGGGCAGGCATGGGAGGACGATGCGCCTGGGCGTAGGCAACGGGAGGAGGCCACGATGTCCTGGCGGCTGGAAGGGCGCTACTTCGAGAACTGCTCCTGCGACGTTCCGTGCCCGTGCACGGCGTCCCTGGCGCTCGGAGCCGACTACGACCGGTGCCAGGTGCTCCTCGCGTTCCAGGTCGACCGCGGCGAGGTCGACGGCGTCGACGTGAGCGGCCTCACCGTGGCGGTCCTCGGCGACACGCCGAAGGTCATGGCGGACGGCGACTGGCGGCTCGGCCTCGTCGTCGACGCGTCAGCGTCCGACGAGCAGGCGGAGAAGCTCGCCGGCGTCTTCAGCGGCCAGCTGGGCGGGCCGATGGAGGGCCTCGCGCCGCTCGTCGGAGAGAACCTCGGCCTCGAGCGGGCGTCGATGCGCTTCGAGTCGCGAGACGGCCGGCACACGCTCGAGCTGGGCGACGCCGGTCGCATCGAGGTCGAGGACGTGGTGCCCGTCGGCGCCGAGCCCGGCTCGGCCGTCCGCATGTCCGGCGTCTTCCACCCCGCCAACACCGAGCTGACGATCGGCCGGGCCGGCGACTCGCGCATCCGCCTCTTCGGGCTCGAGCCGTCGCTGGCCGGCCAGTCGGGCTTCTCGGCGCCGTTCGCCTGGTCGGCGTAGGTGATGGCCGTCGTCGGCCCCGCGTCACGGCGGGCCAGCACGCGGCCGGTCGACGCTCGGGCCCGGTGGCAGCTCACCGCCGTCGGCGTGCTGCTCGTCCTCGCCGCGGCGGCGTGGGCGTTCACGGGGTCGCGGATGGCCGACATGGACGCCGGCCCAGGGACCGACCCGGGAGCGCTCGGGTTCTACGTCGTCTCGTGGGTCGCGATGATGGCGGCGATGATGCTCCCGTCGGTCGCGCCGATGGTCGCGACCTACGTCGGCATCCAGCGGGCCCGCCGGCGCCGCGGGATGCACGCTCCCGCCGGGGCGAGCGCGTGCTTCGTCGGCGGCTACCTGCTGACGTGGACGGTGGCCGGGCTGGCCGCGTACGGGCTGTTCGACGCGGGCTCCTCGCTGCTCGGCGACGAGCTCGCGTGGGACCGCACCGGCCGCTGGGTCGCCGCCGCCGTGCTGCTCGGGGCCGCGCTCTACGAGCTGACGCCGCTCAAGGGCGCCTGCCTGACGCGCTGCCGCGGGCCGCTCGCCTTCGTCCTCGAGGCCTGGCGCGACGGCCGGACCGGTGCGCTGCGCATGGGAGCGCTGCACGGCGCCTGGTGCGTCGGCTGCTGCTGGGCGCTGATGGCCGCGCTGTTCGCCCTGGGCGTCATGAGCGTCGCGTGGATGCTCGTCATCGCGCTGCTGATCGCGGTCGAGAAGATGGCCCCGTGGCGCCGAGCCGCGACGACCGTCGTGACGGTCGCGCTCGTCGCGCTGGCCGCGGGGGTCGCGATCGACCCCAAGCGCGTGCCCGGCCTGACGGTGCCGACCGACGGCGCGCCCATGGACGCCCCGATGGACGCGCCGATGATGGGCTGACCTGGGTACACCAGCTCCAGGCAACGCGACGGGAGGAGGCGGTCATGCCGACCTACGAGGAGGTCGTCCAGCAGCATCGCTGGCAGGTGCCCGAGCGCTACAACATCGCGCGCGACGTCGCCGAGCGCCATCCCCGCGACCGGCTCGCGATGATCCACGAGGATCCGCGCGGCCGGGTGACGCGGGTCGCGTGGGGCGACCTGCAGGACCGGTCGGCGCAGATCGCGAACCTGCTCGCCACGCATGGCGTGGAGCGCGGCGATCGCGTCGCCGTCGTGCTGCCGGCGACCCCGGACGCCGCCGCCACGTTTCTCGCCGTCTACCGCAGCGGCGCGATCCTCCTGTCGATGTCGGTCGTCTACGGCGACGAGGGCATCCGGCACCGGCTCGAGGACGCCGCGCCGAAGGTCCTCGTGACCGACGCCGCGCACGCCGACCGGTTCACCGCGCTCGGCGCGAGCGTCCTGCTGCTCGACGGCGCCGACGACCAGCCGCGCGACTTCGCGACCGTCGACACCGCGGCCGACGACCCCGCGCAGCTCTACTACACGTCCGGCACGACCGGCCTGGCGAAGGGCATCCTCCACGCGCAGCGCTACCTGCTGGCGCACGAGGAGTTCACCTACTGCCACGAGGTCCAGCCCGGCGAGCGCTTCCACGGCATGGGCGAATGGGCGTGGGCCGCCGGGATCGCGCCCCTGCTCGGTCCGTGGCGCCTCGGCGCCACGCAGCTGGTCCTCCAGCGCGAGGGCGGCTTCGACCCCGAGCGCCAGCTCGACTTCCTGTCGCGCCACGAGGCGACCAACGTCTTCGCGACGCCCACCGCGATCCGCTCGATGATGGCGATCGGCGACGCCCGCAGCCGGTTCCCGCAGCGCTTCCGCCGCGTGTGCTCGGCCGGCGAGCCGCTGAACCCCGAGGCGATCCGCTGGTTCCGCGAGCAGTACGACGTCACCGTGCTCGACTACTACGGCCTGAGCGAGTCGTATCCGCTGTGCGCGAACTTCCCGTGGATGGAGGTGCGGGAGGGCTCGATGGGCCGCCCGATGCCCGGCTGGGACGTCCAGATCCTCGACGAGGACGAGCGCCCGGTGCCGCAGGGCGAGCGCGGCGAGATCTGCCTGCGGGCACGCTCGAACCCGCATTGGCCGCTGGGCTACTGGCGCAACCCGGAGGCGACCGAGGAGACGTTCGGCGGCGAGTGGTTCCACACCAAGGACGCCGCCACCCAGGACGAGGACGGCTACGTCTGGTACGCCGGGCGCGCCGACGACGTGATCATCTCCGCCGGCTACCGGATCGGTCCGTTCGAGGTCGAGTCGGCGTGCCTGGAGCATCCGGCCGTCGCCGAGGCCGCCGCGGTCGCGTCGCCGGACGACCGCCGCGGCGCGGTGGTCAAGGCGTTCATCGTGCTGACCCCCGGCCACGATCCGTCCGACGAGCTGGCGCAGGAGATCAGCGCGTTCGTCCGCGACCGCCACTCCGCCTACGCGTACCCGCGGCGCATCGAGTTCGTCGACGACCTGCCCAAGACGCTGACCGGCAAGATCCGCCGCATCGAGCTTCGCGAACGCGAGCTGCAGATGCGCTCGTAGGTCCGATCGGGGCACATCGCGCCGTCGCCGTCAGCCGTGGGCGGTGCCGCCGGCGTCGTCCGGGACGAGCACGAGCGCGAGCGCCGTCGCGATCGTCAGGGTGAGCAGCTCGCGGAACACGGACTCGGACTCGTAGGCGGTGAAGAGCTCGGTCATGAAGATGAACGCGATCCACACGAACGTGCCGAAGCAGACGGCCAGCAGCGCCCGGCGCCCGCCGCGCGCGTCGCGCCCGAGCGCGAGCAGCGCCCGCCAGAACACCACGGCGGCGACGAGCTCGATCGAGAACGCCCCGGCGAGCAGGACCTTCGTGACCGCCGGACCGACCTCGTAGACGTCGACGACCGAGCGCAGGTAGCCGTAGTTGCCCGAGTCGAGGAAGCGCCAGTCGAACGCGCCGAGCTCGTCGAGCAGGTTCACGAGGTTCGTGAGCGCGACGAGCGAGAAGAACATCGTCCAGAAGCCGACGACGAGCCGCTTGAGGAGCAGGCCGAGCTGCACGCGCGACGTATCCATGGGCGCCATCGTCGCCGCTGGACCGGCGGAGCGGAACGGTTCCGGCGCTCGACGCTCGTAAGACCCCGCGCGATCCGTGCGCTAAGGGACGCATGACGACGACCTCACCCGCCGCACACCTCAACGGCCGGCGCCCGATCGACCAGGCCGCGGTCGAGCGCGCATCGCGCGACCTCCTGGAGGCCCTCGGCGCCGACCTCGCCGACGACGGCCTGCGCGACACGCCGCGGCGGATGGCCGAGACCTACGCGGAGCTGCTGACGCCCGAGCCGTTCAGCCTCACGACCTTCCCCAACGAGGAGGGGTACGACGAGCTGATCGTCGTGCGCGACATCCCCTTCCAGTCGCTGTGCATGCATCACGTGCTGCCGTTCCACGGGGTCGCGCACGTCGCCTACCTGCCCGCCGATCGCATCCTCGGCCTCTCCAAGCTCGCGCGCGTCGTCGACCTCTTCGCCCGTCACCTGCAGCTGCAGGAGCGGATGACGACGCAGATCGCCGGCTGGCTGCAGGAGGAGCTGCGCCCCAAGGGCGTCGGCGTCGTCCTGGAGGCCGAGCACCTGTGCATGTCGCTGCGCGGCGTGCAGAAGCCGGGTACCAAGACCGTGACGTCGACGCTGCACGGGCTCGTC
This sequence comes from Capillimicrobium sp., assembly GCA_035761245.1. Classification (GTDB taxonomy): domain Bacteria; phylum Actinomycetota; class Thermoleophilia; order Solirubrobacterales; family Solirubrobacteraceae; genus Capillimicrobium. Next base: position 15,740 of record DASTRJ010000151.1, read on the forward strand.
CGCGACGACCCGCGCACGCGCGACGAGTTCCTGAGCCTGACGGGACGGAGGATCCGATGAGCGACCGCACATTCATCATCGTCGGCGCGAGCCTGGCGGGCGCGAAGGCCGCCGAGGAGCTGCGCGAGCGGGGCTTCGACGGGCGCGTCCTGCTCATCGGCTCCGAGCCGGACCGCCCCTACGAGCGCCCGCCGCTGAGCAAGGACTACCTGCGCGGCGAGGCCGAGCGCGAGACCGCGTACGTGCACGAGGAGGGCTTCTACGCGCAGCACGAGATCGAGCTGCTGACCGGCACGACCGTCACGGCGCTCGACCCCGGCGCGTCGCGGATCTCGCTCGACGGCGGCCGCGAGCTCGGCTACGACCGGCTGCTGCTGGCCACCGGCGCC